>NZ_WOYP01000050.1:0-6957 GCF_011620715.1 Microbacterium sp.
GGTGCCCGCTCCCGTGATCTCCGCGTCGAACCTCGTGAAGGCCTACAAGGTCAAGGGCAAGGCCGACTTCGTGGCTGTCGACTCTCTGACGTTCGAGGTCGCGCCGGGGGAGTCCTTCGGCCTGCTGGGCCCGAACGGTGCGGGCAAGTCGACCACGATGAAGATGATCGGCGCGGTGTCCACCCGCACCAGCGGCGACCTCACGATCCTCGGCCTCGACCCCGACCAGTACGGTCCCGAGATCCGCTCGCGGCTGGGTGTCGTGCCGCAGCAGGACAACCTCGACGGCGAGTTGAACGCCCGCGAGAACCTGTACATCTACGGCCGCTATTTCGGCCTGTCGGGCGCGGAATGCGCACGCAAGGCTGACGAGCTGCTGGCCTTCGCCGCACTCGAAGACAAGGCCAAGAGCAAGGTCGACCAGCTCTCCGGCGGCATGAAGCGCCGCCTCACGATCGCCCGCGGGCTCATCAACGACCCTCGCATCCTGCTGCTCGACGAACCCACCACGGGCCTGGACCCGCAGGCCCGGCATGTGCTCTGGGACCGGCTTTTCCGGCTGAAGGAGCGCGGCACGACCCTGCTGCTCACGACGCACTACATGGACGAGGCCGAGCAGCTGTGCGACCGGCTGGTCGTGGTCGACAAGGGCAGGATCATGGCCGAGGGCACCCCGGCGGCGCTGATCCGCGAGCACTCCAGCCGCGAAGTGCTCGAGGTGCGCTTCGGCTCCGACCGCAATCAGCAGATCGAGCCGCAGCTGCAGGGCATCGGCGACCGCGTCGAAGTGCTGCCCGACCGGGTCCTGATCTACACCGAGAACGGCGAGCACGCGCTCGAGCGGGTGGCCGAGCGCGGGCTCGACCCGATCACCTCGCTCGTGCGCCGCTCGAGTCTCGAGGATGTGTTCCTGCGCCTGACCGGAAGGTCGCTGATCGAATGAGCGCGGCCGGGACTCCGGGCGAGCACGCGACGGTGATCGCCCAGCCGACGCTCGACGAGCTGCGCGCCGAGGCGATGCAGCGGGGGCGCAAGCCGCGCGCGTTCGGAGCGTGGTATGTCACCGAGCACATGGTGCGGGCCATGCGCGCGTACGGATGGACGATCGTCGTCGGCGCACTGGGGCAGCCGATCCTGTACCTCCTCGGACTCGCGGTGGGTCTGGCCGCTCTGATCGACGCGCCGGTCGCCGACGGCGGGGTCGAAGTGCCGTACCTCGTCTTCGTGGCTCCGGCGCTGCTGATGACCTCGACGATCGCGGTCGCGAGCGAGGAATTCACCTACCCCGTCATGGCCGGGTTCAAGTGGCGGCGCTACTTCTACGGCTTCAACGCCTCGGCGCTCTCCTCGGGCCAGATCGCGACCGGCGTGGTGTTCGGCGCGGCGGCCCGCATGACCGTCGTCGCGGTCGCCTACACCGCGTTCCTGTATCTGTTCGGCGCTATTCCCGACCTCGCCACGGGCTGGCTGTCGGTTTTCATCGCGATCCTCGCGGGCCTCTCGTTCGGCATCCCGCTGATGGCGTATGCGGCATCCATCGAAGACGACAAGGGCCAGTTCGCGCTCGTCCAGCGCTTCGTCTTCATGCCGATGTTCCTGTTCTCGGGCACGTTCTACCCGCTCGCGACTCTGCCGCTCTGGCTGCAGTGGATCGGCTGGATCTCGCCGCTCTGGCACGCGACCGAACTCGGTCGGTGGCTGACATACGGTCGGCCGATCGAGCCCGCGATGCTCGCCGTGCACTTCGGCTACCTGATCGCCCTCACGGTCGCCGGCTTCGTCCTCGGCAAGCGCATCTTCGAGCGGAGGCTCGCGGAATGAGCGCGACGACGGCCTCCATCACGCCGCGCCGCGCGGGCGGCGTGCGGTCGCTGTGGGCCGGCAACCCCGGCGCGGTCGTGCAGCGCGGACTCCTGGCCGCGCGCTCTTCCAGCTGGATCGTCGTGCTGTCGGGATTCTTCGAGCCGGTGTTCTACCTTCTCTCGATGGGGATCGGCCTGGGTGCCCTGATCGGCACGGTCGAGACGACCACGGGCCTGGAGGTGTCGTACGCCGCGTTCATCGCGCCCGCCCTGCTGGCGGTCTCGGCGATGAACGGGGCGATCTACGACTCCACCTGGAACGTCTTCTTCAAGCTCAACTACGGCAAGCTCTACGAGGGGATGCTGTCCACCTCGCTCGGGCCACTCGATGTCGCGCTCGGCGAGATCCTCTACGCGCTGCTGCGGGGCCTGCTGTACGCGACCGGCTTCATGATCATCATGCAGGTCGTCGGGCTCAATCTCGCCTGGACCGCGATCCTCGCGATCCCGGCGGTGCTGCTCATCGCATTCGGGTTCGCGAGCCTGGGCATGGCCATCACCAGCTACATGAAGGCCTTCCAGCAGATGGACTGGATCAACCTCGTGCTGCTGCCGATGTTCCTGTTCTCGGCGACGCTGTACCCGATCACGGTCTATCCCGAGCTCATCCAGGTGCTGGTGAAGATCTTCCCGCTGTGGCACGGCGTCGAACTCGTGCGCGGACTCACCACCGGAACGCTGTACTGGGGCATGCTCTGGCACGTGCTCTACTACGTCGTGATGATCGTCGTCGGGCTGATCTTCACGACCAGGCGGCTGCGCGCCCTGTTCCTCGATTGAGCGTCACCGCTCGAGTCAGCGCCAGATGACCGCGATCGCGGCGTTGAGCAGGGTCAGGATGCCGATCGACCAGAACAGGGCGGGAGCGACCTTGCCGCTCTTGCGCTGGCGCGACATCCCGATTCCGAGAAGCGCGCCGATGACCAGCAGGATCACGAGCTTCACGCCGATCTTGGCGTAGTTCAGCTCGTCGGAGATGCCCCACGGGGCGGCGAGGATGAGGCCCGCGACCGCGGAGATCACGAGGCCGATGTTCATGAGCGGGGTGACCTGCACGCGGCGGTTGTAGACCTCGACGGCCCACGCTCCGAACAGGATGGCGAAGCCGGTGAGGTGCACGAGGACGACGAGTTCGCGGAGGACTTCCAGGGTTTCCATGACCTCACGCTATTGCGAGTGTCCGCGCCTCGCCAGCAAGGCACGCCTCACGTGGCGCGATGACGGCGGCTCTGCGGCGCCTTCTCAGCCGCGCAGCTGACGCAGCACCGCCGCCGTGCGCACGGCGGCATCCGCCGCTTCGGCGCCCTTGTCCTCCTGCGAGCCGGCCAGACCCGCGCGGTCGAGGCCCTGCTGCTCGTCGTCGAGGGTCAGCACGCCGAAGCCGACCGGCTTGCCGGCGTCCAGCGCCACCCGAGTCAGGCCGACGGTCGTGGCCGACGCGACGTACTCGAAGTGCGGAGTGCCGCCGCGGATGATGACACCGAGGGCCACCACGGCATCGGCTCCGCCGGCGAACGCCGCCTGAGCGGCGACGGCGAGCTCGAAGGAGCCGGGTACGCGCACGAGCTGCCACCTCGCGCCGGCGGCATCCAGTGCGCGCTGAGCGCCGGCGATGAGGCCGTCGGTGATCACGTCGTGCCAGGTGCCGGCGACGATGACGACCTCGAGGCCCGTCCCGTCTGCGTCGCCCGTGATCGGTGCACCCTTGCCGCTCATGCCCCGGCCGTCCCGTGCATCTGCGCCAGCGCGTCGGTGAGGTCCTCTTCGGCGATGATGTGGCCCATCCGGTCGCGCTTGGTCGAGAGGTACTGATGGTTGTTCGGTCCGACGCCGACCAGCAGCGGCACCTGCTCGACGATCTCGAGACCGAGTTCGCGCAGCTGCGTGACCTTGTCGGTGTTGTTCGTGAGCAGGCGCACCTTCTCGATGCCGAGATCGGCCAGAATGCCGGCGGCGGCGGCATAGTCGCGCGCGTCGGCCGGCAGGCCCAGCGCGAGATTCGCATCGACCGTGTCCATTCCGCGCTCCTGCAGGCTGTACGCGCGCAGCTTGTTGATGAGTCCGATGCCGCGCCCCTCGTGACCTCGCATGTAGATCACGACGCCGCCGTCCTGCTCGATCGCGTCCAGCGCGGCTTCCAGCTGCGGCCCGCACTCGCACTTGAGCGAGCCGAACGCCTCACCCGTGAGGCACTCCGAGTGCACGCGTACGAGGGGTGCGTCGTCGCTGAGGTCTCCAGAGACGACCGTGAGGTGATCGGTGCCGGTGATGCGGTCCTTGTACGCGAGGAAGCGGAATTCGCCGTGGGAGGTCAGCACGTTCGCCTCGGCCCGCAGACTCACGCGGCGACGGTGCGGGTCGTGTCCGGAGATCTCGACCGGTTCGAACTCGTCGAGGTGCGCGATGAGCTGTTCGATCGTGATGACCGGCACGTCATCGCGCTCGCCGAGCTCGACGAGGCCCGGAAGCCGCATCATCGAGCCGTCTTCGGCCATGATCTCGGCGATCGCACCCACCGGTTGCAGGCCCGCCAGCCGCATGAGCTCCACGGCGGCCTCGGTGTGACCGCCGCGCTCGCGCACGCCACCCTCGACTGCACGCAGCGGCAGGATGTGCCCGGGCCGGATCACACTCGTGGGTGTCGAGGACGGGTCGGCCAGGACGTTCAGGGTGTGCGCACGGTCGGCGGCGCTGATGCCGGTCGAAACCCGGGTGGCGGCATCCACGCTCACGGTGTACGCGGTGCCCCGGGCATCCTCGTTCACCTCCACCATCGGCGGCAGATCCAGCCGGTCCGCCCATTCGGCCGGCATGGGAGCGCAGATGAAGCCGCTGGACCAGCGCACCGTCCACGCGATCCACTCGGGAGTCGCGAGTTCGGCGGACAGGACGACATCGCCCTCGTTCTCGCGGTTCTCATCGTCGGCGACGATGACGGGTTTGCCGGCGCGCAGGGCGTCGAGGGCGGTGGAGATGGGGGAAAGGCTCATCGGGAGCCTCCTTCTTTTGTGGGTGTTTCAGCCGTTTCGGTGAGGTCTGAGGAGAAGGCGAGGAGTCGCTGCACGTGGCGGGCGAGGATGTCGGTCTCGAGATTGACGCGATCGCCTGCGACCCGGGCGCCGAGCGTCGTCGCTGCCAGCGTCTCGGGGATCAGCGACACCTCGAACCACTGCTGCGGCGAGCCGGCAGCGCTCACCGCGCTGACCGTGAGCGATACTCCGTCGACGGCGATCGAGCCCTTGTCGACCACGAGCGGAGCCAGGGCTGCGGGAAGGGCGATGCGCAGGACGCGCCACTGCTCGCCGGGGCGCGCCTCGAGCAGCTCGCCCGTGCCGTCGATGTGTCCCTGCACGATGTGCCCGCCGAGCCGGCCGTGCGCGGCCGTGGCCCGCTCGAGGTTGACCATGCGACCTGCGGCGACGCCCTCGAGGGTCGACATGTCCAGGGTCTGCTTCATCACGTCGGCGGTGAACCAGTCATCGCCGCGGTCCACGACCGTGAGGCAGACGCCGCTGACGGCGATCGAGTCGCCGTGCGCGGCATCCGATGCCGCCTCGGGTGCCCGCACAGTCAGGCGCAGGCCGTCTCCGGAGGGCTCGACAGCGGTGACCGCGCCGATCTCTTCGACGATTCCGGTGAACATCACTGGTCTCCTTCTCTGATGGGGCGGGCGACGATCAGCAGGTCGGCGCCGAGGGTCTGGACGGATTCCACGGCCAGGCGTCGCTGCGCGGCGATCGTGTCGACGCCGAGGCCCCGCAGGGCCGGCCGGTCGGTGCCGTCGGCACCGGAGCCGATCAGGGTGGGTGCCACGTAGGCGAGCACCTCGTCGACGAGGTGCTCGCGCAGGAACGCGCTGGCGATAGTGGGTCCGCCTTCGATGAACACCCGCTGCACGCCGCGCTCGCGAAGCTCGGCCAGCACGGCGGGCAGGTCGTGGCCGGAGCGGCGGATGAACGGCTGCGGATGCCGATGCACCGCGGCATCGTCGGGAACCCGGCGGTCGCCGAGCACGACCGGGATCGGCTGGTGGTCGTACAGCGTGCCGTCGGCCCGCCGCGCGGTGAGGGCTGGGTCGTCCGCGAGGACGGTTCCGGTGCCGACGATGATCGCGTCGGCCCGAGCGCGGCGGCAGTGGAGGTCGGCGCGCGCCTCCGGGCCGGTGATCCACTGGCTCGTGCCGTCGGCGGCGGCGGCACGGCCGTCGAGGCTCTGCGCCCACTTCACCGTGATGTGCGGGCGCCCGAGGCGCTGCACCAGAAGCCAGGAGTCGAGCAGTTCGAGGCCCGCGACTTCGAGGAGCCCGGCTTCGACCTCGACGCCCGCCCCGCGCAGTCGCTGCCCCCCGCCGGCGGATTCGGCGTTGGGATCCGGTACGGCGTAGATCACCCGCGACACCCCGGCGGCGATCAGGGCCTCCGAGCACGGCCCGGTGCGGCCGGTGTGATTGCACGGCTCGAGGGTGACGATCGCCGTCGCGCCGCGGGCGGCTCCGTCGGCGAGCTGCGAGAGCGCATCGACCTCCGCGTGCATGGTTCCGGCGCCACGGTGCCAGCCTTCGGCGATCACGTCGCCGGCAGGCGAGAGGATGACCGCACCGACCTGCGGGTTGACACCGCGCGGGCCGCGAAGGGCCAGCGCGAGCGCGCGCCCCATGGCGTGGCGTTCCGCAGCGTTCACCGACATCCGAATCCTTCGCTCAGGCTCCGGGAATGGCGAACGGCGACACGCTCGTGCTGCCTCCCATCCGGACTCGCAGCACGACTTCTGCTGCATCACCGTCGGTCCCGGAATTCCACCGGATCAGCCTCGGCGGCACCCGAATCGGATGCTGATGCCTTGGCTCGCGGACTGTCACCGCCGGTTCGGATTCACACCGACCCCGGAGCACGTATTGCACTTGATTCTAGTCAACGTGTGCTCGTCAGATTCATTCCACGCGGCTGCAGGAACATTACCGGCGTGTGAAGCCGCGGAAAGACGCCGCTGAACGATTCCTGCACATGCCCGCGTGGACGGTGTCACGGACTCTCAGCGCGCTTAGCCTTGATTCGAGGGGCCGCGCGTCAGCAAGCCGGGGGTCTGGGGCGGAGCC
>NZ_WOYP01000050.1:7057-47258 GCF_011620715.1 Microbacterium sp.
GGGGTCTGGGGCGGAGCCCCAGATAAGGAGAGAAATGGCAGAGGAACGGCAGGGTTTCGAGGCGCTCGCGGTGCGTCCCTACGCCGATGTCCTCATCGTCGGCGGCGGTATCAACGGGCTCGCGACGTTCCGCGATCTCGCGATGCAGGGCGTGGACGTCGCCCTGGCCGAGCGGTCCGACTTCGTGAGCGGGGCCTCGGCCGCGTCCTCCCACATGATCCACGGCGGCATCCGCTATCTCGAGAACGGCGAGTTCCGCCTCGTCCACGAAGCGGTCACCGAGCGCAACGGCCTGCTGCGTCTCGCGCCGCACTACGTGCGCGCCCTCCAGACCACGATCCCGATCTTCTCCACGTTCTCCGGCGTGCTCAGCGCTCCGCTGCGTTTCCTCCGTCACGGTTCGGGCACGCACACGGCGCGCGGCGCCGCGCTCATCAAGATCGGTCTGATCATCTACGACTCCTTCTCGCGCGGCGGGGCGATCCCCGGCGCCGCCCGCGTGCCGCGCCACACCTTCCATGGCCGGAGGCGGTCGCTGCAGCAGCTGCCGCATCTCAACCCGGAGGTGAAGTACACCGCCACCTACTGGGACGCTTCGCTCCACGATCCCGAGCGCCTCGCGATCGATGTCCTGCGCGATGGCCTTGCGGCCGGGCGCGACCGTGCCAGAGCGGCCAGCTACACTGCGGCTGTGCGCGTCGACGACGGCCGCGTGGTTCTGCGCGATCAGCGCACCGGTGCCGAGACTCCGTTCGCGGCATCCGTCGTCGTGAACGCCTCGGGACCCTGGACCGACCTGACCAACCTCGCGTTCGGCGAGCCCACCGCGCACATGGGCGGCACGAAGGGCTCGCACATCGTGCTCGATCACCCGGAGCTGCTCGCGGCGACCGGGGGGCGCGAGCTGTTCTTCGAGCACAAGGACGGCCGCATCGTCCTGATCTACCCGCTCAAGGGCCGCGTGCTGGTGGGAACGACCGACCTCGAGCACGACATGCGCGACCCGATCGTATGCACCGAGGCCGAGGTCGACTACTTCATCGATCTGATCGGGCATGTGCTGCCCGACATCACCGTGGATCGCCGTCGGATCGTGTACCGGTTCTCGGGCGTGCGGCCGCTTCCGGGGCACGGCGACCTCGCCCCCGGATTCGTCTCGCGCGACTACCGGATCGAGTCCGCGCCACTCGGGCGCGCGCTGACGCCCGATCCTCCGGGGGCCATCGTCCTCAGCCTCGTCGGCGGCAAGTGGACGACCTTCCGCGCCTCGGCCGAGCGCCTGGCCGACGAGGTGCTCGAACTGCTCGCCCTTCCGCGGCGACGCTCGACCAAGGGCGTGCCGATCGGCGGCGGGCGCGGTTATCCCACCACCGAGCGCGCGCGCCGGCAGTGGATCGACGCGCACGGCAAGGGGCTCGCGCTCGCGCGGGTCGCCACTCTTCTGGATCGCTACGGGACCGTCGCGGCGGAGGTGGTCGCGGCGATCGCCGACGATCCCGATGACGCCGCCCTCACCACCGTGCCCGGCTACAGCACTGCGGAGCTGCGCCATCTGGCCCGCACCGAGCACGTCGTCCACCTGGACGATGTGCTCATGCGGCGCACGAGCCTCGCGTTCATCGGCGCCGTCACCGCCGACTCCGCGCTCGAGGTCGCCGAGGCGATCGCTCCGGTCATGGGGTGGGATGCCACCGCCTGCCGCTCCGAGGCCGATCGCGCGCTCGCGAAGGTGCACGCGGCGGATCCGACCTGGACGGCCGCGCCATCCTCGAGCCGCACCGCGTCACGATAACCTGACCGGAGCCGGTGGCACCGGGGTTCTTCCCGCGGCGCCGGCCATGCGCCGACTCGAAGGAGATCCACGTGTCCGATCATGTGCTGGCGCTCGATCAGGGGACCACCTCGACGCGGGCGATCGTGTTCGATGCGAGCGGCGCGATCGTCGCCGTCGCACAGCGCGAGCACGAGCAGATCTTCCCGCGGGCGGGGTGGGTCGAGCACGATCCCATCGAGATCTGGACGAACACGCAGTGGGTCATCGCTGCCGCGCTCGATGACGCGGGTCTGTCGCCGCACGACTTCGCTGCGGTCGGGATCACGAACCAGCGCGAGACTGCGATCGTCTGGGATCGCCGCACCGGCCACCCGGTCGCCAACGCGATCGTCTGGCAGGACACGCGCACTCAGCCCCTCATCGACCGGCTCACCTCCGCCGGCGGCGCCGACCGCTTCGCGACTTCGACCGGTCTGCCGCTGGCCACCTACTTCTCGGCATCCAAGATCGCGTGGATCCTCGAGAACGTGCCGGGAGCGCGCGCCGACGCCGAGGCGGGGCACCTGCTGTTCGGCACCCCCGACACGTGGCTGATCTGGAACCTCACCGGCGACACCCATGGCGGCATCCACGTCACCGACGTCACGAACGCGAGTCGCACGCTGCTGATGGACCTGGAGACGCTCGCCTGGTCCGACGAGCTTCTCGAGGTGTTCGGCATCCCGCGCTCGATGCTGCCCGAGATCGTGGCGTCCTCCGGTGTGGTGGGTGAGGTGCGCGAACCGCCGGCGGCCCGCGGCATCCCGATCGCGGGCATCCTCGGCGATCAGCAGGCCGCGACCTTCGGGCAGGCCGCCTTCGAGTCCGGGCAGTCCAAGAACACGTACGGCACGGGCAACTTCCTGCTGGTGAACACGGGCACCGACCTGGTGCGCTCGCAGCACGGGCTGGTGACCACTGTGGCCTACCGGTGCGGCGATGAACCCGCCCGCTATGCCCTCGAGGGGTCGATCGCCGTGACCGGGTCGCTCGTGCAGTGGCTGCGCGACAACCTCGGGATCATCAACTCCGCGTCGGAGGTCGAACGGCTCGCCGCGTCGGTGCACGACAGCGGCGGAGCATACTTCGTGCCCGCCTTCTCGGGACTGTTCGCCCCGTACTGGCGGCCCGATGCCCGCGGCGCGCTGGTCGGACTGACCCGTTTCGTGAACAAGGCGCACATCGCGCGGGCGGCGATCGAGGCGGCCGCATTCCAGTCCCGCGACGTGATCGATGCGATCACGGCCGACACCGGGCGCGAGCTGACCGAGCTGCGCGTCGACGGCGGCGGTTCCCGCGACGACCTGATGATGCAGTTCCAGGCCGACATCCTGGGCATCCCGGTGGTGCGGCCGGCGATCATCGAGACCACCGCACTCGGCGCGGCCTATGCGGCGGGGCTCGCGACCGGCGTGTGGCCCGACCGCGCGGCGCTGCGCCGTCAGTGGCGCGAGGGCAGGCGCTGGGAGCCGCGGATGCCCGTCGACGAAGCCGACCGCCGGGTGCGCCTGTGGCGCAAAGCCGTGACGAAGTCGCTCGACTGGGTCGACGATGACGTGACCGCGCTGTCCTGAGCGCTACTTGAGCAGTCGCGACAGGCGCCGGTCGGCGAGCACTTTGCCGCCGGTCTGGCACGTCGCACAGTACTCCAGCGAGTTGTCGGCGAAGAACACGCTGCGCACCACGTCGCCGCACACCGGGCACGTCTGACCGCGGCGGCCGTGCACCTGCATGCCGCGCCGCTTCGCATCCTTGAGCTGGGCCGGCGGCTTTCCGGATGCCGCCGCAACCGCTTCGGCGAGGGTCTCGGTCATCGCGGTGTAGAGCCGGTCGATGTCCTCGGGTGTCAGGCTCGCGGCAAGCGCGTACGGAGACATGCGCGCATCGTGCAGGATCTCATCCGAGTATGCGTTGCCGACACCGGCGAGAATGGACTGATCGCGCAGCACACCCTTGATCTGCGTGCGGCGGCCGTCGATCAGACCCGCGAGCGTGTTGCGGGTGAAGGTGGGCTCCAGAGGGTCGGGGCCGAGCCGCGCGATGCCGGGAACGTCTTGCGGGTCGTTGGCGACGTACACGGCGAGGGACTTCTTGGTCCCCGCCTCGGTCAGGTCGAACCCCGAGCCGTCCGAGAGCGCGACGCGCAGCGCGATCGGGGTCTTTCCCGGCCGGATGATCGTCGAGGGCAGCTGGTCGTACCAGCGCAGCCACCCCGCCTTCGCGAGGTGGAAGATCAGGTGCGGCTCAGAATCGCGCGTCGCTGTCGTCGTAGCCAGGTCGATGAACTTGCCATGACGCGTGGCCAGCGTGATCTCAGCGCCGACCAGGGCCTCGACCGGGGGATCGTACGTCTTGAGCGCCGCGAAGGCGGCGACCGTGACGCGCGTGATCGTCAGGCCCGTCGCCCGCCCGCGGAGGAAGTCGACGAGGCCCTGCACTTCGGGCATCTCCGGCATGGCACCATCCTCGCACGCAGGGCCGACCGTCGATCGGACGGCCCTGCGCCGCGGGCGCCTAAACCCGCCGGAGCAGGCCGACCTTGTCGTACACGTCTGCCAGCGTGCGCCCGGCGACCTCGGAGGCGCGATCGGCGTTCGCGGCCAGCACGCGATCGAGCTCGGCCTTGTCGTCGAGCAGTTCGAGCGCGCGGGCGCGCACCGGTCCGAACTCGCCCACCACAACCTCGGCCAGCCCCTTCTTGAAGTCGCCGTAGCCGCGGCCCGCGTACTCGTCCTCGATCGCGGGGATCTGCCGTCCGGTCAGAGCCGCATAGATCACGAGCAGATTCGAGACGCCGGGCTTGCGGTCACGGTCGTATCGCACCGAGCCTTCGCTGTCGGTCACGGCCCGCATGATCTTCTTCGCCGAGACCGAGGGCTCGTCCAGCAGCCAGAGCACACCGGCATCCGACTCGGCGGACTTCGACATCTTCGCCGTCGGATTCTGCAGGTCGAAGATGCGGGCGGTCTCCTGCTGGATCACCGGCATCGGCACGCGGAAGGTCTGGCCGTATCGCGAGTTGAACCGCTCGGCGAGGTCGCGGGTCAGCTCGACATGCTGCTTCTGGTCGTCGCCGACCGGAACGATGTCGGTCTGGTAGAGCAGGATGTCGGCAGCCATCAGCACCGGGTATGTGAACAGCCCGACCGAGGTCGCATCGGCACCGTATCGCGCCGACTTGTCCTTGAACTGCGTCATGCGCCCGGCCTCACCGAAGCCCGTGATCGTGGAGAGGACCCAGGCGAGCTCGGGGTGGGCAGGTACGTGCGACTGCACGTACAGCGTCGACTTCGACGGCTCGATGCCGGCGGCGATGTACTGGGCGGCGGTGCGGCGGGTCTTCTCGCGCAGCTCAGCCGGATTGTTCGGCTGCGTCAGGGCGTGCAGGTCGACGACCGAGAAGAACGCGTCGTACTCCTCCTGCAGGTCTCGCCACTGCATGAGCGCCCCGATGTAGTTGCCGATCTGGAGGGAGTCGGCCGACGGCTGCATGCCGGAGTACAGGCGGGGTTTGCTCATCCGGCAATTCTACGGGCGACGGATGCCGCGCCCTCTGTCACGGGAGCGCTCAGAGCCCGAGCGAGTAGTCGACGATGACCGGCGCGTGGTCGCTCCAGCGCGTGTCCCACGACGGCGCACGGACGACGCGGTAGTCGGTCACCCGCGCGGCCAGGGCGGAGGTGGCCAGGTGGTAGTCGATGCGCCAGCCGGTGTCGGTGTCGAACGCCTTGCCCCGGCTCGACCACCACGTGTACGGACCGTCGATCTCGCCGTGGAAGGTGCGGCCGACATCGACCCAGCCCAGTCCCAGGCCCACAGAGCCGTCGACGGCCATGACCCGGCCGCCCGCCTCGCCGAGGATCCGATCGAAATAGGCCCGCTCGCGGGGGAGGAACCCGGCCTTCTTGATGTTGCCCGCCCAGTTGCGGATGTCGAACTCGCGGTGCCCCACGTTCAGGTCGCCCGTGATGACGGCGAACGGGGTCGACGATCCGAGCTGCGCCATCCGCACCGTCATCTCGTCGAGGAAGAGCCACTTCACGTTCTGCCGCGGGGTGTCTGCCTCCCCGGTCGGCACGTAGGCGCTGACCACGGTCAGCTGCTCGCCGCCGAGGGCGAAATCCGCCTCGATCCAGCGTCCGGTCAGGTCGACAGAGTCGTCGCCGAGCCCGGGCCGCACGGCGGCGGGTTCGATGCGGCTGGCGACCGCGACACCCGCGCGGCCCTTGGCGAGGGCCTCGTCGTTCACGAGCTGCCAGCCCGGCAGGGCGACCGCGAGGTCGGCGGCTGTGGCCCGCACCTCCTGGAGAGTGAGGATGTCGACGTCTGCGGCATCCAGCCACGCGCCCATGCCGTTTCTCACCGCCGCCCGGATCCCGTTGACGTTGATCGAGGCGAGGCGAACGCGATGGGGCACGATTGCCAGCCTAGTGACGGCTCCTGACATGGCCCCCGACACGGCCTTCAGCCGGGCCGGCGGGCGTCTCGGCGGGCGTCTGGGTGCGCGTTGCCGCCCGCTTCGCCTGCTTCACGTTCGCTCTGGTCGGCAGCGGGAGATCTGGTGCGGACTGCTCGACCTGCGTGAGCTCCTCCTGCGCCGCGCGCACCGAGAGGTCGGCCCGCCACGCGCGGTACCACGGCGCGTCAGCGCGTGCCTCGCGCGCAGTGCGCAGACGCACCTGCGCGGCGACCAGCAGGGCCTGGTGCTCGGCGGCTATCCGCTCCGCCTCGGTGGGCAGCAGCAGCGGAATGTCCTTGTCCTTCGTGGCGACCGCGATCCACGCGGCGGCGACGAGCATGATGATGCCGCTGATCTTGAACCACAGCAGCAGGCCGACGAAGATCGCGAAGGTCGCCAGGAGCGGGTTGGACGGCGTGTAGCTGAGGAGAAGTCCCGCACCGAACTGGAGCACCGTCAGCGCGGCGCCGCCGAGCAGCGCGCCGGGCCAGATGTCGCGCCAGCGCAGCGAGGTGCCGGTGAGGAAGCGGAACATGGCGGCGAGCGCCGCCGAGTTCAACGCGAACGAGACGATGACAGACCCGACGGTGATGCTCGACCTGAGAACGCCGGCATCCAGCTGGATGCCGAGGGCCGTCAGCACGAGCGACAGCAGCCACGAACCCACCCAGCTGAGCGCCGCTCCCACGACCAGCGCGGCGCCGAAGATGATGGCGGCGATGAGGTCCCGCGCCTTGAGCAGCACATAGCTGCGGCGATCGGGGGGAAGCCCGAAGATGTCACGCACCCCGCGTCGGGAGTAGGTCACCCAGCCGATTGCGGTCCAGATGACCGTGACGAGCGCGATGAGGCCGGTCACCCCGAGCACGCCGGTGGTGTCGGAGGCGATCTGCTGCACCTGCTCTGGTTTTATCACGCCCCCGTCGTCGCTGATCAGCCCCGGGATGTAGCTGTTGATGAGGGCGATCATCGCGTTGACCGCTTCGGTGTTCCCGCCGAGCCAGAGACCGGTGATCGCGAAGGCGAGGTAGATCGCCGCGAAGATGGCGAACAGCGCCTGGTAGCTGATTCCGGAGCCCAGCAGGAAGCCGTTGTGCTGCAGGAAGTGCCGCCACACCCGCACCGGGAACCAGGCCATCGTCGCCTTGGTGATCTTCGTCGCCGTCTGTATCGGCTCGTCGAACCGCTCCCGGAACGACTCCTGCGTCGCCTCCCAGCGCTCGCGCAGCGACTCCTCTTCGCGGGCGGCGTGCTCCGCGGCCGCGCGCGCGTCGGGCGCGATCGTCCGCACGCTCTTCTGGCTCACTGTCACAGATTAGCCATCGACGGATGCCGCTGCGTCAGTCTCCGAGGGTGAGGGCTGCTCACGCTCGGAGCGCCGTGGCTAGTGGCCGCGCAGGACCGCCTGCTTGACCTCGGCGATCGCCTTGGTCACCTCGATCCCGCGAGGGCACGCCTCGGTGCAGTTGAAGGTGGTGCGGCAGCGCCACACGCCCTCCTTGTCGTTCAGGATGTCAAGCCGCACGGCGCCGGCGTCGTCGCGCGAGTCGAAGATGAAGCGGTGCGCGTTGACGATCGCGGCGGGTCCGAAGTACTGCCCGTCGGTCCAGAAGACCGGGCACGAAGAGGTGCATGCCGCGCAGAGAATGCACTTGGTGGTGTCGTCGAAGATCTCGCGGTCGGCGATCGACTGGATGCGCTCCTTGCCCTTCTCGGGCGTGGAGTTCGCGATCAGGAAGGGCTGCACTTCGCGGTACGACGCGAAGAACGGCTCCATGTCGACGATGAGATCCTTCTCCAGCGGAAGCCCCTTGATCGCCTCGACGTAGATCGGCTGCGAGATGTCGAGGTCCTTGATCAGGGTCTTGCAGGCGAGCCGGTTGCGGCCGTTGATGCGCATCGCATCGGATCCGCAGATGCCGTGCGCGCATGAGCGGCGGAACGTCAGCGACCCGTCGACCTCCCACTTGATCTTGTGGAGGGCATCCAGCACGCGGTCCGTCGAGTAGAGCTCGACGTCGTAGTCGACCCAGCGCGGCTCGTCGTCCAGCTCGGGATCGAAGCGCCGGATGATGAACGTGACCAGGAAGGACTGGATGCCGGTCTCGGCCGCCGGGTCGATTCCCGCATCCGCTGCCGCATCCGCTTTCTCCACCAGAGTCGAGGCCATCCCTAGTACTTCCTCTCCATCGGCTGATACCGCGTGATGACCACGGGCTTCCAGTCGAGCCTGATGTGGTCGTCTGAGTTCGACGAGCCGGCATCGCCCGACAGGTAGGCCATCGTGTGCTTCATGTAGACCTCGTCGTCGCGCTGGGGGTAGTCGTCGCGCATGTGCCCGCCGCGGCTCTCCTTGCGGTTGCGCGCCGTGACGACGACGACCTCGGCGATGTCGAGCAGGAACCCGAGCTCGACGGCTTCGAGCAGGTCGGTGTTGTACCGCTTGCCCTTGTCGTCGACGTGGATGTTCTTGAACCGCTCGCGCAGCTCCTCGATGACGCCCAGCACGTGGGTCAGGGACTCGTCGGTGCGGAACACCTGCGCGCCCTTGTCCATCTCCTCCTGCAGCGTCTTGCGGAGTGTGGCGATGCGCTCGGTGCCGGCGCCGGCCCGCAGTCCCTCGATGAGCCCGCGCACCTCGGCGGCAGGGTCGTCGGGCAGCGGCACGAACTCGGCGGTCCTGACATACTCCACCGCGTTGCGCCCGGCACGCTTGCCGAAGACGTTGATGTCCAGGAGCGAATTGGTGCCGAGGCGGTTCGAGCCGTGCACCGAGACGCAGGCGCATTCTCCGGCCGCGTAGAGGCCCGGGACGACGGTGGTGTTGTTCGAGAGCACCTGTGCGTCATTGTTGGTCGGGATGCCCCCCATCGCATAGTGCGCGGTGGGCATGACCGGCACCGGTTCGACGACCGGATCGACGCCGAGGTAGGTGCGCGCGAACTCGGTGATGTCGGGGAGCTTGGTCTCGAGCACTTCTGCGCCCAGGTGCGTGCAGTCCAGCAGCACGTAGTCGCGGTGGGGCCCGGCGCCCCGGCCCTCGGCGACCTCCTGCTGCATGCAGCGGCTGACGATGTCACGCGGTGCCAGATCCTTGATCGTCGGGGCGTAGCGTTCCATGAAGCGTTCGCCGCTCGCGTTTCGCAGGATCGCCCCTTCACCGCGCGCACCTTCGGTGAGCAGGATGCCGAGGCCGGCGAGGCCGGTCGGGTGGAACTGGAAGAACTCCATGTCCTCCAGCGGAAGCCCTTTTCGCCAGACGATGCCGACGCCGTCGCCGGTCAGGGTGTGCGCGTTGGAGGTCGTCTTGTAGATCTTGCCGAAGCCTCCGGTCGCGAAGATCACAGCCTTGGACTGGAAGACGTGCAGGTCTCCGGTGGCCAGTTCGTAGGCGACGACCCCGGCGACCTGCGTGCTGCCGTCATCGGCCTTCACGGTGATGAGGTCGAGCACGTAGAACTCGTTGAAGAAGTTGATGCCCAGGCGGACGCAGTTCTGGAAGAGCGTCTGCAGGATCATGTGCCCGGTGCGGTCGGCTGCGTAGCAGGCCCGCCGGACGGGGGTCTTGCCGTGGTCGGCGGTGTGACCGCCGAAGCGACGCTGGTCGATCTTGCCCTCGGGGGTGCGGTTGAACGGCAGGCCCATGTTCTCGAGGTCGATGACCGCGTCGATCGCCTCTTTCGCGAGGATCTCGGCGGCATCCTGGTCCACGAGGTAGTCGCCGCCCTTGACCGTGTCGAACGTGTGCCACTCCCACGAGTCCTCTTCGACGTTCGCCAGTGCCGCCGCCATGCCGCCCTGAGCCGCACCGGTGTGCGACCGGGTCGGGTAGAGCTTCGAGATCACCGCGGTCTTGGCGCCAGGTCCCGCCTCGATCGCCGCGCGCATGCCGGCGCCGCCGGCGCCCACGATGACGATGTCGAACTGGTGGTAGTGGACGCCGTCCTTGACGACGGAGCCTTCGGTCTGGGTGCTCACAGGTGGAATGCCTTCGTTCTCTGCGTCGTCGCGGTCTCGTCGGTCGTGCCCGGCCTCACTGGGCGGCGCACAGCTCGATCAGGAAGTCGGTCGTGCTGCTCTCGATCCCGAGGCACGGGTCGAACGTGAAGACCACCAGCGTGCCGAGGAGGATGAGGAACCCCGCGGCGAGCCCGATCGCCCACACCAGCACGCGACGCACCTGGGGGTGGGTGATGTAGTCGTTCGTGATCGTGCGCATGCCGTTGGCGCCGTGGATCAGTGCGAGCCAGAGCATCAGCACGTCCCACCACTGCCAGAACGGCGAGGCGTACTTGCCGGCGACGAACGCGAAGTCGATGCCTCGGATGCCTTCGCCGACAATCAGGTTGACGAACAGGTGGCCGAAGATCAGGATCACCAGGAACACGCCCGAGACGCGCATGTAGATCCAGCCCCACTTCTCGAGGTTAGGACCCGAGCGGCGGACGGTGGTGTGGGGGGAGCGGGGATCGGCGATCGCGGTCATCAGCTGCCCCCTCCCGTCGCGAAGGCGAGCATCAGATGACGTGGCGCGAATCCGGCCATGGTCACCGCCCACAGTCCGAGCACGCCCCACCACAGCTGTCGCTGGTGGCGTGTGGCCCACGGCCAGAGGTCGATCGCGATGATGCGCAGTCCGTTGTATGCGTGGTAGGCGATCCCGGCGACCAGGACGACTTCGCCCAGCGCCATGATCGGGTTCTTGTACGTGCCGATCACCGCGTCATACGCCTCGGGCGCGACGCGGATGAGCGCGGTGTCGAGAACGTGCACGAGCAGGAAGAAGAAGATGGCCACACCGGTGATGCGGTGCAGCACCCACGACCACATGCCTTCGTTGCCGCGATAGAGAGTCCCGCGGGGGACCTTCGAAGTGGTCTCCGACACCGACGGTGTCAAGCGTGTGTCAGCGGACACGGTCGTCCTCCCTGGTCGGTGCGAGGTCGTCACCCGTCTGCGCAGACGATGCGCGGGCGCCCGACCATCCTAGAACGGCGAAAGGCGCAGCGGCGACTGGGGACCGCAGAACTGTCTCGACATCGAGAGAAAACGGTGCACACGTCCGACACATGGGCGAAATGCGCCAGATCGCGGCCCCGGATACGCTGACCGCATGCCTGAGCCCATCAAGGACTTCTACGCCGTCATCCCCGCCGGCGGCATCGGCAGCCGGCTCTGGCCACTGTCCCGCGCCGACGCGCCCAAGTTCCTGCATGATCTCACCGGCTCCGGCCACTCGCTCCTGCGCGACACATGGGACCGCCTGGAGTCCCTGTCCGGCCCCGACCGCATCGCGGTGGTCACCGGACGCGCGCATCGTGCGGCCGTCGAGAAGGAACTGCCGGCGATCGCCGACAAGAACGTGTTCCTCGAATCGGAACCGCGCGACTCTGCTGCCGCGATCGGCCTGGCCGCCGCGATCCTTTCGCGCCGCGAACCCGACGTCATCATCGGGTCCTTCGCCGCCGACCATGTCATCCGCGGCACGCAGGTCTTCGACTGGGCCGTGCAGCAGGCCGTGGCGGTCGCTCGCGAGGGCTATATCTGCACGATCGGCATCCCGCCCACCGAGCCCGCAATCGGCTTCGGCTACATGAAGAAGGCCGGCGAGATGGTCGTCGCCGGTGCGCCCGAGGCCGCACTCGTCGAGCGTTTCGTCGAGAAGCCCGACCTCGACACAGCCAAGGAGTACCTCGCCGACCGCTCGTACCTCTGGAACGCCGGCATGTTCATCTCGCGCGCCGATGTGCTGCTGGGCGAGATCGCCGAGAACGAGCCGCACCTCTACGCGGGGCTGATGGACCTCGCCGAGGTCTGGGACGACCGCGACGCGCGCGGGCCCGTCGTCGACCGGGTATGGCCCACGATCACCAAGATCGCGATCGACTACGCCGTCGCCGAGCCGGCCGCGGCGAAGGGGCGCCTCGCCGTGATCCCCGGCCACTTCGATTGGGACGATGTCGGCGACTTCGCGAGCCTCGCCAAGCTGAACTCGCACGGCCGCAACGACCTGGCGATCCTCGGTGAGAACGCGCGAGTCCTCGCCGACGCGTCCAGCGGCATCGTCGTCTCGCAGACCAACCGCGTGATCAGCGTGATCGGCGTGAAGGACATCGTGATCGTCGACACGGAAGATGCCCTGCTGGTGACGACGAGCGAGCATGCGCAGCGTGTGAAGGGCGTCGTCGACGCGCTCAAGCTCACGGGGCGCGGCGACGTCCTGTGAGCCGACGACTCTGAGGAGCCGCAGTCGCGCGCGGCGCGGCATCCGGTTCCCGCGTGTTGCGTCTTTGTAACCATTGGCGCCCAGCGGCGGTTGCGGTATGCAACCGCGGCGTCACAGTCGGTAACTTGGCATCGTCACCCGCGAAGTCCGCGGGGCACCTTTTATGGAGGCGTGAGTTGACAATCTCTACCACCAAGAAGTTCGTCGGTGTCGTTGCCGCCGCCGGACTGCTCGTAGCCCTTGCCGGCTGCGGGTCGGCACCCGAGCCGGCCACCAGTGAATCCTCCGCCGCGGGCAGCGCAATCGACGGCTTCAAACCGTGCATGGTCTCCGACGCCGGCGGGTTCGACGACAAGTCGTTCAACCAGCTCGGATTCGAAGGTCTCGAGGCTGCATCCGAAGAGCTGGGCGTCGAGTACGTCGCCGTCCAGTCCGACTCGGAGGCGGACTTCGCACCGAACATCACGAGCCTCATCGACCAGAACTGCACGCTCATCATCACGGTGGGCTTCGCACTCGCGTCGGCCGCCGGTGAGGCCGCCATCGCGAACCCCGACATCGAGTTCGTCTCGATCGACGACGTGGTGGACAACGACTTCGACGGCACGACGGACGCACCGAACATCAAGCCGATCATCTTCGACACCGCGCAGGCGGCGTTCCTGGCCGGCTACGCGTCGGCTTCGTACTCGACGGCCAAGAAGGTCGGCACGTTCGGTGGAATGAACTTCCCGACCGTCTCGATCTTCATGGACGGCTTCGCCCAGGGCGTCGAGTACTGGAACACCGAGAAGAGCGACACCGTCGAGGTCCTCGGCTGGGACCGCGTTGCTCAGGATGGTGTCTTCACCGGTGGGTTCGCCGCCAACCAGGACGCGATCAACGCCGCACAGGGTCTGGTCGACCAGGGCGTCGACGTGCTGCTGCCCGTCGGTGGCCCGATCTACCAGAGCGCCGCATCCGTGATCCGCGACTCCGGTCGTGAGATCGCGCTGCTCGGTGTCGACGCCGACGTGTACGAGACCGACCCGTCCGTCGCCGACCTGCTGCTCACCTCGATCCGCAAGGCGATCGACGTGGGTGTCCAGGAGGCCGTGCTGGCAGCCGGCGTGGGCGAATTCGACCCGGCGCCGTTCATCGGCATTCTCGAGAACGACGGCGTGGCGCTTGCGCCGTTCCACGACTTCGAGTCGAAGGTCTCGCCCGACCTGCAGGCCGAGCTGGACGCGATCCAGGCCGGCATCATCGACGGGTCCATCCCCGTCGAGTCCTACCTCGCGGGCTAGCCCCGCAGCACGACAGGGAGGCTGGGCGACCAGCCTCCCTGTTTGTGTTTTCCCGCGCGCCCGAGCGCACCCACTTACTAGGATCTGGATCATGAAGCTCGAACTTCGCGGGATCACCAAGCGGTTCGGCAGCCTCGTCGCCAACGACCACATCGATCTCGTTGTCGAACCCGGCGAGATCCACTGCCTCCTCGGCGAGAACGGTGCAGGCAAGTCGACTCTGATGAACGTTCTGTACGGGCTGTACCGCGCGGACGACGGCGTCATCCTGCTGGATGACATCGTGCAGAACTTCCAAGGCCCTGGCGACGCGATGCGCGCCGGCATCGGCATGGTCCATCAGCACTTCATGCTGATCCCCGTCTTCACGGTCGCCGAGAACGTCATGCTCGGCCACGAGGCGACCAAGGCCGGCGGCATCCTGGACTTGAACGCCGCGCGCGAGCGGGTCAATGAGATCTCCGCCCGCTTCGGATTCCACGTCGACCCGGATGCCCTGGTGGAGGATCTCCCCGTCGGAGTCCAGCAGCGGGTCGAGATCATCAAGGCGCTCTCGCGCGACGCCCGGGTGCTGGTCTTCGACGAGCCCACCGCGGTCCTGACCCCTCAGGAGACCGACGAGCTGATGGGCACGATGCGCCAGCTCAAGGAGTCGGGCACTTCGATCGTCTTCATCACCCACAAGCTGCGCGAGGTTCGCGAAGTCGCCGACCGCATCACCGTCATCCGGCTCGGCAAGGTCGTCGGCGAGGCCTCGCCGACCGCGACGAACGCGGAGCTCGCGGAGCTCATGGTCGGGCGTGCGGTCGAGTTGAAGGTCCACAAGGACGAGCCGAAGCTGGGAGAGCGCTCGCTCATCGTGGAGGGCCTGTCGGTCATCGACTCCAAGGATCAGATCGTCGTCAATGACGTCAGCTTCGACGTGCGCGCCGGCGAGATCGTCGCGGTCGCGGGCGTGCAGGGCAACGGCCAGACCGAGCTGACCGAGGCGCTCGTCGGCCTCGAGCAGCATGTGCGAGGCTCGATCACGCTGAACGGGGAGCAGCTCGTCGGTGCGAGCGTGCGTCGCATCCTCGACGAGGGCGTCGGGTTCGTGCCCGAAGACCGCCAGGAGCACGGGCTGGTGGGAAAGATGTCGATCGCCGAGAACCTCGTGCTCGACCGCACGAACGGGCCACCCTTCGTGCGCGCCGGAAGCCTGCGCCTCGGCTACATCGCCGAGTTCGCCGCGCAGAAATTCACCGAGTTCGACGTGCGCGGACCGGGGATCGATGCTCCGGTCGGAACCCTCTCCGGCGGCAACCAGCAGAAGGTCGTGCTGGCCCGCGAGCTCAGCCGTGAGCTGTCGCTCCTGGTCGCCGCCCAGCCCACCCGCGGCGTCGATGTGGGCTCGATCGAGTTCATCCACAAGCGCATCGTCGAGACGCGGGATGCCGGCATCCCGGTGATCGTGGTCTCCACCGAGCTCGACGAGGTGACGGCGCTCGCCGACCGCATCATCGTGATGTACCGCGGCCGCATCATCGGGATCGTGCCCGGCAACACCCCGCGCGGAGTGCTGGGCCTCATGATGGCCGGCGAGGTTCCGTCCGACCAGGGAGTCGCGGCGTGAGCGAGGACCTGACCGGCGGAGCGGCGATCACGACCGGCACGCCCGCACCGACGCCGCCGGCGCAGCCGTCGAAATGGCATGACACGTTCCTGAAGATCACGCAGGGCAACGCGATCATCTCGGTGCTCGCGGTGCTGCTCGCCCTCATCGTCGGCGGCATCATGATCGCCTTCACCGACGAAGACGTGCAGGCGGCCGCGGAATACTTCTTCGCGCGCCCGATGGACATGATCGCGGCCGTCTGGGACGCCGTCTTCGGCGCCTACAGCGCACTGTTCCAGGGCTCGATCTACAACTTCGGCGCACCGACCTTCGCGCGCGGCATCCGGCCGCTGACCGAGACGCTCACCTTCGCCACCCCGCTGATCGCGGCGGGACTGGGTGTGGCTCTCGCCTTCCGCATCGGCATGTTCAACATCGGCGGCCGCGGGCAGATGCTGATGGCCTCCGCCGCGGCAGGCTGGGTGGCATTCTCGCTCGATCTGCCGTGGGGCCTGCACATGATCGTCGCCCTGCTGGCGGGCCTCGTGGCCGGTGCGCTGTGGGCGGGCATCGCGGGCGCGCTGAAGGCGTGGACCGGGGCGCACGAGGTGATCGTCACGATCATGCTCAACTACATCGCGTTCTATCTCGTCTCGTGGATGCTGCGCACGCCGGGCCTGCTGCAGGCGCCGGGCTCGAGCAACCCGAAGACGCCGCCGATGAAGGACACCGCGGTCTTCCCGAACCTGTTCGGTCCGCAGTACAACCTGCACTTCGGGTTCATCCTGGTGATCATCGCGACGATCGTGGTGTGGTGGATCCTCAGCCGCTCGAGCCTCGGATTCAAATTCCGCGCGGTCGGCGAGAACCCGCATGCGGCGCGCGTGGCCGGAATCAACGTCAAGAGCATGTACATCATCGGGATGCTGATCGCCGGGGCCCTGGTCGGTCTGGCGGGCGTCAACCAGGTGCTCGGTACGATCACGACCGGCTTCTCGGCCGACATCGACGCCGGGATCGGGTTCGACGCGATCACGGTCGCTCTGCTCGGTCGCTCCACGCCATGGGGGACGTTCGCGGCCGGCATCCTGTTCGGCGCGTTCAAGGCCGGCGGCTTCGCGATGCAGGCAGCCGAGGGCGTGCCGATCGAGATCATCACGGTCGTGCAGGCGCTCATCGTGCTGTTCATCGCCGCGCCCCCGCTGGTGCGCACGATCTTCTTCCTCCCCTCGCCGGAGCGCGACCAGCGCCGGCGTGAGAAAGCCCGTCAGAAGCAGCTCAAGGCCGAGGCGGGGGCGGTGGCGAAGTGACCCTCACCGCAGACGGCGCGATCGCCGCCGAGACTCCGGCCAGGGCCGACGTGCGCAGCTGGAAGGCGCCCATTGCGCTCGCGGTCTTCACCGTGCTCTACGGCCTGCTCATGCTCGCCGCCCCGAGAACCGGAGTCACGACCTTCCGCATCTCGACGCAGTCCGACGCGCTCCAGCTGCCGGAGATCGTCGCCCCGGTCGTGGCCACCATCTGGGTGGTCTTCGGGCTCCTCGTGCTGCTGACGATCTTCGCCGCCGTCCTGACCCGCGGCTACAAGCGCACTCCGCTGTGGCTGATTTCGGCGTACATCATCATCGCGATCGTAGGATTCCTGACCTGGGCGGCGGCCGGTGCGACGATTCCGGTCGCCGGACTGCTCGCCGGCGCCGTGGCCCTGGCCATCCCGCTCATCTACGGCGCACTGGCCGGTGTGATCGGCGAGCGCGCAGGCGTTGTGAACATCGCGATCGAGGGGCAGCTGCTGGCCGGTGCGTTCAGCGCCGCGGTCGTGGCCACCCTCACGGGGCAGCCTCTGCTCGGCCTGGTCGCGGCGATGTTCGCGGGTGTTCTGGTCGCGTCCGTGCTGGCCGCGTTCGCGATCAAGTACCTGGTCGATCAGGTGATCATCGGCGTCGTGCTGAACGTGCTGGTGATCGGCCTGACCAGCTTCTTCTACTCGCAGGTGCTGCAGCCGAACCAGGCGCTGCTGAACTCGCCGCCGCGATTCGACCGCATCCCGATCCCGATCCTCAGCGAGATCCCGATTCTCGGGCCGGTGCTGTTCCGCCAGACGATCATCGTGTACCTGATGTACATCGCAGTGGCGGCGGTCTGGTTCGGGATGTTCCGGACGCGCTGGGGCCTGCGCCTGCGCGCCGTCGGCGAGCACCCGCAGGCCGCGGACACGGTGGGCATCAAGGTCAACGCGACCCGATTCTGGAACGTGCTGCTTGCCGGGGCGATCGCCGGCCTCGGCGGCACGGTCTTCACGATCGGCAACGGCATCGCCTTCAACAAGGAGATGACCGCCGGTGCGGGCTTCATCGCGCTGGCCGCCGTGATCTTCGGCCAGTGGGACCCGTTCAAGGCGACCCTGGCGGCGCTGCTGTTCGGGTTCTCGTCGAGCCTGCAGAACACCCTGAGCGTCATCGGGTCTCCGGTGCCCAGCGAATTCATGCTGATGCTGCCGTACCTCGTGACGATCTTCGTCGTCGCCGGAGTCGTCGGACGATCGCGCGCGCCCGCGGCCGACGGGCTCCCGTACATCAAGGGGTGAACGAATCCGCCTCGCCCGCGGCTGCCTGCGCGGCATCCGCTCCTGAATCGCCCTGACGCATCGGAGGACGCGCTGTGACCGACATCGACTGGGACGAGCTGCGCGCTGCGGCGACCGCCGCGAAGGAACTCGCCTACGTGCCCTACTCGCGGTTCAAGGTGGGCGCGGCGGCCCTCGTCTCGGACGGACGCATCGTCTCGGGCTGCAACATCGAGAACGCCTCCTACGGCGTCACGCTGTGCGCGGAGTGCTCGCTGGTGAGCGACCTGTTCATGTCGGGCGGAGGCAAGCTCGTCGCATTCGTGTGCGTGGACGGCCAGGGCCGCACCCTCATGCCGTGCGGGCGGTGCCGCCAGCTGCTGTACGAACACGCGATTCCCGGCATGCTGCTGGAGACCGTGTCCGGCATCCGCACGATCGACGAGGTCCTTCCCGACGCCTTCGGCCCGCGGGAGCTCGAAGAGGCGTCCAGATGAGCAGGTCGGCGGCCTCTTCGAACGGCGCGGTCGAGCCGTTCGACGCGGTGGATGTCATCCGCGCGAAGCGCGATGGCGGCGTCGTGCCGGAGGACGCGCTGCGGTGGATGGTCGATGCGTACACGCGCGGCTACGTCGCCGACTCGCAGATGGCGGCATTCGCGATGGCCGTGCTGCTGAACGGCATGGACCGTTCCGAGATCCGCGTGATGACCGACGCGATGATCGCCTCGGGGGAGCGGATGAGCTTCGCCGGCCTGGGCAAGCCGACGGTCGACAAGCATTCGACCGGAGGGGTGGGCGACAAGATCACCCTCCCGCTCGCACCGCTCGTGGCTGCGTTCGGCGTCGCCGTGCCGCAGCTGTCGGGTCGTGGCCTCGGTCACACCGGCGGCACGCTCGACAAGCTCGAGTCGATCCCGGGGTGGCGCGCCGCCCTCTCGAACGACGAGATGTTCGCGCAGCTGCGCGAGGTCGGCGCCGTGATCTGCGCGGCAGGGTCGGGCCTCGCCCCGGCCGACAAGAAGCTCTACGCGCTGCGGGATGTCACCGGCACCGTCGAGGCGATCCCGCTCATCGCCTCGAGCATCATGTCCAAGAAGATCGCCGAGGGCACCGACTCGCTCGTGCTCGACGTCAAGTTCGGCTCCGGCGCGTTCATGCGCGACGTGGACCGCGCGCGCGAGCTGGCCCGCACGATGGTGGCGCTCGGCACCGACTCCGGCGTCGCGACCACCGCGCTGCTGACCGACATGAACACGCCGCTCGGCCTCGCGATCGGCAATGCCAACGAGGTGCGCGAATCCGTAGAGGTGCTCGCCGGCGGCGGCCCCGCGGACATCGTCGAGCTCACGATCGCCCTCGCCCGCGAAATGCTCGCGCTGGCAGGGCTCCCCGACGCCGACGTCGAGGCGGCGCTGCGCGACGGACGCGCGATGGACGCCTGGCGCGCGATGATCGCCGCGCAGGACGGGGACCCGGATGCCGCCCTCCCGGTCGCGCGGGAGACCCATACGGTCACGGCCACGCAGACCGGCGTGCTCACGCGCATGGATGCGCTGCCGTTCGGCGTCGCCGCCTGGCGTCTGGGTGCCGGACGCGCCCGCGCGCAGGACCCCGTGATCCACGCCGCGGGCATCGACCTGCACGTCAAGCCCGGCGCTGCCATAGCCGCCGGACAGCCGCTGTTCACCTTGCTCGCCGATGATGGGTCGCGCTTCGCGCGCGCTCTGGAGGCGCTCGAGGGTGCCTGGGAGATCGGGCCGGAAACCCCGACGGCCCACCCGCTCGTCCTCGAACGGATCACGGCCTGAGGCTGCGGCATCCGTTCACGATCCACCGATAGACCACGATTCGAACC
Organism: Microbacterium sp.; assembly: GCF_011620715.1. GTDB lineage: Bacteria > Actinomycetota > Actinomycetes > Actinomycetales > Microbacteriaceae > Microbacterium. The sequence continues at coordinate 26,859 of NZ_WOYP01000050.1, forward strand.
GCGCGGGCGATGGTCCCGCGCTGAGGAGACCGACATGCCGATCGACCAGCACGGCGACACCACACTGCAGGGCCTTTCGATCCGGGGCCTGCCCAAGGTGTCGCTGCACGACCACCTCGACGGCGGTGTGCGCCCCCAGACGATCATCGAGCTCGGTGATGCGGTGGGGCTCGACCTGCCCGAGAGCGACGGCGACGCCCTCGCGGACTGGTTCGCCCGGAAGAGCGACTCGGGCTCGCTGGTCGAGTACCTGAAGACCTTCGACCTCACTACGGCCGTCATGCAGACCACCGAGGGACTCACCCGGGTCGCGCGTGAATTCGTCGAGGACCTCGCCGCGGACGGCGTGATCTACGGCGAGGTGCGCTGGGCCCCCGAGCAGCACCTGAGCCGGGGACTCAGCCTCGACGAGGTCGTCGAGGCCGTGCAGACCGGCATCGAGGAGGGCGAGGAGGCGGTCGAGCGGTCGGGTCGCGACATCCGTGTCGGACAGCTGATCACCGCGATGCGGCACACCGACCGGTCGCTCGAGATCGCCGAGCTCGCCGTCGCGTGGCGCGACCGCGGGGCGGTCGGCTTCGACATCGCCGGGCCCGAGGACGGCTTCCCGCCCTCGCGCCACAAGGTTGCTTTCGATTACCTCGCGTCGGAGTTCTTCCCCGCGACCGTGCACGCCGGCGAAGCCGCGGGGCTGGACTCGATCCGCTCGGCGCTCATCGACGGCCGCGCGATCCGTCTCGGGCACGGGGTGCGCATCGCGGAGGACCTGGAGGTCATCTCCCGCGCCGGCGAAGAGGTGCTCGTCCAGTTCGGCGACCTGGCGCGCTGGGTGCGCGACCGCGAGATCACCCTCGAGCTGTCGCCGTCCTCGAACCTGCAGACCGGCGCGATCTCTGCCTGGGGCGAGGAGCTGGCCGACCACCCGTTCGACCTGCTCTACCAGCTCGGGTTCTCCGTGACCGTGAACGTCGACAACCGCACGATGAGCCGCACGTCGCTCACGCGCGAACTCGCACTGCTGGTCGAGACGTTCGACTACGACCTCGACGACCTCGAGACCTTCCAGCTCAATGCCGCCGCCGGAGCCTTCCTGCCGCTCGAGGAGCGCGAAGAGCTCATCGAGCTGATCGCCGAGGGATTCGAGCGGTAGCTGCTCGGGGCCGCTGTCCGGCAGTCGGTGAGCCCGTGTCCGTGTGTCTGGAATTCGGTCCCTGATCGCGCCTGTGCGCGCCATTTTCCAGACACGAGCCGGCGCGGAGGCGAGTCAAACCTGAGCGCGTCAAAGCCTGCTTTCCGGTGGCGCTGGCAGCGGGCTCCGCCACCCGCCGGGCTACGCGAGCTCGGCCTGGCGGGCGGCCACGATGGCCTCGATCCGCGGGAAGAGCGGATGGTCGTGCTCGAGGCCGGTGACGGATGCCGTGACGGATGCCGCATCCCGGTCACGCAGCATCCTCTGCAGGTCGACGGACTCGGCGTCCTCCGAGTCGTCGAAGGCGAGTGCCGCACCCATCGCCGCGACGAGCGCATCGACGGAGAGGCCGCGCTCGGCTGCCTCGGCAGCGGGGCCGACGAAGCGCTCATGGCGGGAGAGCTTGCGCAGCGGCTGCCGCCCCACGCGCCACACGGTGTCGGGGAGGGCGGGATTGCGGAAGCGGCGCAGGATCGTCGCTCGGTAGGTGGCCAGGTCAGCGGGATCGAGCCCGTGCTTGGCGACCAGCAGGGCGGAGGTCTCCTCGAGGGCGGCCCCCACCCGGTTCGCGATGCCGGCATCGGACAGCGCGCCCGAGATCGTCTCGATCCCGGCGACCGCGCCGAAGTACGCGGTTGCGGCGTGGCCGGTGTTCACGGTGAAGAGCTTTCGCTCGATGTACGGCGCGAGGTCGTCGACGAAGTGCGCACCCGGGATGTTCGGCGGGTCCTCGCCGAACGGCGGGCGCTCGATCGCCCACTCGTAGAAGGGCTCCACCGTGACGTCGACGCCACCGCCCTCGGGCTGGGCGGGGACGATCCGGTCGACGGCGGTGTTGGCGAACACGGCGCGTCCGGCCAGCGCGTCCCATGCGACGCCGGCGAGCGCGACGATCTCGTCACGCAGCACGTCGGTCGCGTTGATGGCGTTCTCGCAGGCCATGACCTGAAGCGGGGGAGAGGACGGGTCGCGCAGGGCGAGCCCCGCGACGATGTGCGGGGCGACGAACTTGAGTACCGTCGGGCCGACCGCCGTGGTGACCACGTTCGCGCCGGCGATCTGCTCGATCACCTCGTCGGGGTGGGTGGCGCTGTTGATCGCCCGGAAGCCGGTGACGACCGTGTCGCGACTCTCAATGGGGCTTCGCCCCACACCCCCGGCTTGCTGACGCTCGCCGCCCTCGCCGACCTCGTGCACGGTGTACTCGGAGACGCCGTTGATGGCATCGACGAGCGGCGCGGCGACATCGGAGAACACGAGTTCGTAGCCGCCTTCGTGGAGCAGGAGCCCGACGAAGCCGCGTCCGATGTTGCCCGCGCCGAAGTGGACCGCCTTCATCAGACGCCCGCAGCCGAGACCATGCCGAAGAGCTCCTCAGCGGTCCGCGCCCGCTTGAGGTTCTCGATCTCGTCCTCGTCGGAGAAGAGGATCGCGATCTGCGACAGGATCTCGAGGTGCTCGTCGCCCTTGCCGGCGATGCCCACGACGAAGGTCACCGGCTCCCCGCCCCAGTCGACGCCGCCGTCGTAGCGGACGACCGAGAGCGCGGAATCGAGGATCGCGGCCTTGGTCTCGTTCGTGCCGTGCGGGATCGCGAGCTCGTTGCCCATGTAGGTGGACACCGTCTCCTCGCGCTGCCGCATCGCGTCGAAGTAGGCGTCGGTCACTGCGCCGGCGGCCTCGAGGATGTCGGCGGCCTCCTTCATCGCCTCCTCGCGCGTTGCGCTGCCGGAGTGGATCCGGACCTGGCCGAGGCTCAGGACGTCATGTGCCATGATTTTTCCTTTCTTGTCGATCGGATGCGGGGGGTGAAGGCTGTGGAGCCGGGGGTGTCGCGCCGCCCGACTCCACAGCGGCATCAGGACCTCGTGCTACGCACCATCCTGGTGCTGGTCGCGAACCAGTTCCACGACCTCGTCGTACCGCGGCGAGTTCATGAAGTTGTCGACCGACACATGGATCGCGTCGGGCGACTGGTGCCGCGCACGATCCGTGAGCTGGTTCTGCGTGATGACGAGGTCGGCGGTGCCGTCCAGAGCGGCGACCGCCTTGTTGAGGACGGTGACGTCATCGATGCCCGCCTTCTTGATCTTGTTGCGCAGGACGCTCGCGCCCATCGCCGACGAACCCATGCCCGCGTCGCACGCGAAGACGATGTTCTTGATCTGGCGCTCTGTCATGACGGAGGGGTCGATCCCGCCGCCGGCCGACGTGGCCGCGCCACCGCGGAGGCCGCCGAGCGCGTCGGAGGACTTGCCCTTGGCCGCCTCGGTCTGCGTGATGGCGGCGCCGAACGCGTCATCCGTGGCGGCCATCGCCTCGAGATCGCGCTTGCGGGAGGCCCGCAGGATGATCGCCGTCAGCACGAACGTGACCGCCGCGGCGAGGACCACCGAGAGGATGACCGCGAAGTACGAGCCGTTCGCGGTCTGGGCGAGCACCGCGATGATGCTGCCTGGCGCAGCCGGAGCGCGCAGCGCGCCGCCGAGGAGCATGTTGGTGGTGACGCCGGTCGCACCGCCCGCGATGAGGGCCAGGATCACCATCGGCTTCATGAGCGCGTAGGGGAAGTACACCTCGTGGATCCCGCCGAAGAACTGGATCACGGCCGCGCCCGGAGCCGACGCGCGAGCCGCGCCGATGCCGAAGAATGTGAACGCGAGCAGCAGGCCGACACCGGGGCCGGGGTTGGCCTCGAGGAGGAAGAGGATCGAGGAGCCCGTCTCTGCCGACTCCTGGATGCCGAGCGGCGTCAGCACGCCGTGGTTGATGGCGTTGTTGAGGAACAGCACCTTGGCCGGCTCGATGATGATGCTGGTCAGCGGCAGGAGGTTCATCGACACCAGCCAGCTCACCGCGTTGGAGAGCACCAGCATGAGTCCGTTGACCAGGAACGCGATGGGATAGAAGCCCACCACGGCCATGACGAAGCCCCAGATGCCGGCCGAGAACATGTTGACGAGCATCTCGAAGCCCGCCTTGATCTTGCCCTCCCACAGACTGTCGAGCCACTTCATCGTGTAGGCCGCCAGCGGAGCCATGATCATCGCGCCGATGAACATGTGCACCTGTCCGAGGGGCGCCTCGCCCTCCGGCAGCGTCGCGTTGAACTGCGCGATCAGCAGATCCGACCCGGCGATGGCGCCCATGACGGCGATGGAGGCGACGACGCCGCCGCGGATGCCGTACACGATGTTGCCGCCCGTGTAGGCGATGATGATCGGCAGCAGGTAGTGGATGAACGGGCCGACGATTGTCGCGAGATCGGCGTTGGGGGTCCATCCGACCTCGATGAAGAACGCCGTGAAGATGCCCCACGCGATGAGCGCGGGGATGTTCGGCATGATCATGCCGGACAGGAACGTGCCGAAGCGCTGGACTCCGACCCGGACCTTGCTCCCACCAGTGGTGGGCGTAGACGCCGTAGTCATGGCTGTGTCACTTTCTGTTGGGTTTCGCTGAGGGTCGTGGTGGTGGTTGCGGCGGCGCGCGCCGCCGCTCTTGCAGAGGCCGCGCCGTTCGCGGCCAGGGCTGCCTCGGCGATGACTCGGGCATCATCGAGGGAGTATTCGAGCAGTGATGCCCGCACGTCGGCGAGCGCAGTGGGTGCCATCGACAGGCTGGTGGCCCCGAGGCCCACCAGCACGACGGCCAGCAGCGGGTCCGCCGCCGCTTCGCCGCAGATCCCGACCGGCTTGCCCAGAGTGCGTCCCGCGTCGCCGACCTCGCGGATGAGGCGGAGCACCGCGGGGTGCCACGGATCCTGGAACGCGGCGACCGAGCCGAGGAGCCGGTCCGCGGCCAGCGTGTACTGGGTCAGGTCGTTGGTCCCGATCGAGGCGAAGTCGGCGTCGACGAGGATGCGGTCCGCCAGCAGCGCCGAGGAGGGGACCTCGACCATGACGCCGGCGGTCCTGATGCCGTAGTCGCGGGCGATCTCGGTGAAATACTCGGTCTCCTCGACGGTGGCCACCATGGGGGCCATCACCCAGAGGTCGGCTGCTGTCCCGAGAGCGGCGACGGCGGCATCCGCCTCGGCGAGCGCTGTCAGCTGCTCGCGCAGGATGTCCTCGCTCGCGCGGAGCGCCCGGATGCCGCGCAGGCCCAGGGCCGGGTTCTCCTCGTGCGCATCGTTGAGGAAGGAGAGCGGCTTGTCGGCTCCCGCGTCGAGCACGCGCACGACGACCTTCTTGCCGGGGAACGCCGACAGCAGCCGGATGTACGACTCCCGCTGCTGCTGGACCGTCGGTGCCTGGCTGGCGCTGAGGAACAGGAACTCGGTGCGGAACAGGCCGACACCCTCCGCGCCGAGCGCGACGGCCTCCGCGGCGTCCTCCGGCTTTCCGAGATTCGCCAGCAACGGCACCGGGGTGCCGTCGTTCAGGGCTCCCGGTGTGATCGGGGCCGATGCCGCCGATGCCCGGGCGTCGGCGCGGTTCTGCGCACGTTCGAGCTCCTCGGGCGTCGGCTGGGTCGTCACGACGCCGGCTGCGGCATCCACGATCACCATCTCGCCCTCGACCAGATCCTTCGCCGACACCGCTCCCACGACCGCGACGATCGACTTCTCGCGGGCCAGGATCGCCGTGTGCGAGGTCGGACCGCCTTCGGTCGTGATCAGGGCGAGCACCTTGTCGAGGTCGAGAAGCGCGGTGTCGGCCGGCGCGAGGTCCTTCGCGACGAGCACGAACGGATACCCGGGGTCGGGCACGCCGGGAGCCGGCACGCCGCGCAGTCGCGCGATGACCCGCTGGGCGACGTCGTCCAGATCCGCGGCGCGTTCGCCGAGGTATCCGCCCATCGCGGTCAGCGTGTCGCGGAACGATGCGAACGCATCGTGCACGGCGAACTCAGCGGTCTTGCCGGCCGCGATGCGCGCGTCGATCTCGGTCTCGAGGCTCGGGTCCTCGGCCATCATGGCCTGCGCCTCGAGCACGTCCTGCGCCGCACCGCCGGCCTGTGCTCCGCGCTGCTCGAGCTCCCGCGCGACGGCGGCCACGGCATCCCGTGCCCGAGCCGTCTCGTCGGCGGCGCTGAGCTCGCTCGGGGTGTCCGCCGGTGCCGGCAGCGGCTCCGCCATACGCGCCACGGGTCCCTGTGCGACTCCGAGGCCGATTCCCACGCCTCTCAATTCAGCCATCGTCTACTCCGCATCGTCAGTCCTCTTCCTGTCGAACGTCTTCAGCCGCGCCGCGCGCTGTCCGGAAGGCTCCGCCCGGGCTGGCGACCGCTTCGCGGACCAGTGCGAGCGTGCGCGTGCCGTCCAGATCCGTGAAGATGTCGGGCGGAAGCAGCACCACCGTCGTCCCGCGCTGCGCCGCGTCGTGCTCGATGCGCTCCAGCGCGTGGGCCAGGTGCGGCCCGACGAGTACGACATCGGCTGCGTCGAGGTCGATCGGCAGCGACAGCTCGGTGCCGGCGAAGGCGGAGTACTCGAGACCCTGACCGTGCGCCGCGCGGCGCACGCGCTGAGCGACGAAGGTGCTCGACGCACCTGCACCACAGACCACCAGGATCCTCATCGACCCGCCTTCCTGTGGCCATTCTTGTGACAACGCTGAGAGCCGACAACCAGTCATGTTTCCGGAGGGGCGGAAAGCACTGCTGCGTGAAGACGGCGCTCGCGCACTGGGACGACATGCCACAACTGTGCGCCGCCGTCACGGCATCGCCCGTCGCACCGGGGCATCCCTTGCCACGCGGCGCGTGATTGACTGGCTGAGGAACGACCGCACCGATGCGCAGGGGACCACCGTGACCAGAGCGAGAAAGGACCGCCTCCTGGGCCTGCTCGTGCGTGACGGGGAGTGGGTCACGGCAGCGACCCTCGCAGACGGCATCGGAGTGACACCGCGGAGCATCCGCTCGTACGTGACCTCGATCAACGCGCGCGTCGCGGACGGCGTCGCAGTCGAGTCCGGACCCCAGGGTTACCGCGCCGGCCCGGAGGCGTCGGCTGCGCTGCGGATCACCCCGGGGACGGATGCCGGCACCCCGCGCGACCGCCTGCACACGCTCGTGCGCGCCCTTCTGGAGACCGACGAAGGCGTCGACGTGTTCGAGGCGGCCGAAGCCATGCACGTCAGCACGGCGACGCTGGATGCCGACCTGGCGCGCGTGCGCGGCCTTCTGGGCGGCACCCAGCTGACACTCGAGCGCTCCGCCTCGCGGGCCCGGCTGCGCGGAACCGAGATGGCGCAGCGGCGGCTGCTGAGCAAGCTCGCGCACGACGAGATGGATGCCGGGTCCTTCGACCTCGACGCCCTGCGCCGCACCCTCGGCGAGGGTTCAGTCGGCGCGTCCGCGTTCGGCCCGTTCAAGGCCGAGCTCGTAGCCGAACTCGGGACACTGGGCTACTTCGTGAACGAGTTCGGCATCTCGGACGTCGTGATGCACATCGCAATCGCCGCCGACCGGGTCGCGAGCCATCGCGGTCTGGAACGCACCGCAGGCGAGGTGCGCCCCGCCCAGCAGGAAGTCACCGCGATCCTCGAACGGCTCGTCGAGCGCCACCTCGGCGTCACGCTGGGGACCGGCGACCTGCAGCACCTGTCGACCCTGGTGCTCACGCGCGTGGTCGCGCCGGGAGCCTCAACACCGTCCGATCATGCCCGCTCGCGCCTGGAGCCCGAGGTCGAAGCGGCGGTGCGCGAGGTCGTCGAGACGGCCGCCGCGGAATTCCTCGTAGACATCGCGCACGAGGACTTCATCGTGCGGCTCGCGCTGCACGTGCAGAACCTTCAGCTGCGAGCGCGAGAGCAGGCCTGGTCGCGCAATCCCCTGACGAAGTCGCTCAAATCCACCTACCCGATGATCTTCGAGGTGGCGGTGTTCATCGCGAGCGGACTGCAGGAGCGCTTGGGAATCCCTCTCCCGGACGACGAGATCGCCTACATCGCGATGCACGTCGGCGGGCGCCTCGAGCGCAGCCGGCGGGCCGACCAACTGCTGACCGCGACGATCGTGTGCCCCGGCTACTACGAGCTGCACGAGCTGCTTCGATCGTCGGTGGATCGTTCCCTCGGCCAGTCGATCGAAGTCGTCGGGGTCGAGACGCGGGTCGACCCCGACTGGGCCTCAATCCGCACCGACCTGGTGCTGACGACGATCGACCCTGCGCTCGCCGGCGACCGGTTCGTCCGCATCCAGCCGTTCCTGACCGACGCCGACGTGGACCGTGTGCAGACCGCGGCCGCCCGCATCCGTCGCAGTCGGCGTCTGGCCCGGCTCCGCAAAGAGCTCGAGCGGTACTTCGTGCGCTCCGCCTTTGTTCGCGGGCTCGATGCCGACGGTGGCGAGGAAGCCGTCATCCGCCACCTCGGCTCGCTCCTGGTGGGCGAGGGGGTCATCGACGAGGACTATGTGGAGCGGACGATCCAGCGCGAGCGCCTCTCGTCCACCGCGTTCACCGATGCGCTCGCCGTGCCGCACGCACTCGGAATGACCGCGACGCGCACGGCGATCGCCGTGGGCATCGCCGAGCCGTCGATCCCATGGGGCGAGGGCCGGGTGCAGGTCGTGGCTGTGGTGGCCTTCTCAGAGACCGATCGCGAGGCGTTCCAGACGGTGTTCGAGCAGTTCGTCGAGGTCTTCTCCGAGCGCGACAGCGTGCACCGCATCGTCCGCCGCGGCACCGATTTCACCGGCTTCCTGGACGAGCTCGTCGCCGTCATCGACGGCTGAGCCCGGCATCCGTCCCCGCTCAGCGGGTGGGTGCGCAACTCCACCGCGATCGCATCGCACCGCTCGAACGTCGTCGATGCCGTCCGTCACAGGTGTCTCACTCGAGATCGTCCAGCAGGGCGCGCGCGCCACCGCTCAGCGCGGTGATCCGCCCCTTTGCGTCGTCGGCGGAGTCGCCCCGCACGTCCAGGTAGATCTTCAGCTTCGGCTCGGTGCCGCTCGGGCGCACGATCACCCGCGAGCCGTCGGTCATCCACAGGCGCAGTACGTCGCTGGGGGGCAGGTCGTCCGCGCCCTGCAGCAGATCCTCGACCCGCTCGACGCCGACGCCGCCGATCGCGGACGGATGCCGCTCCCGCAGCGCGGCCATGATCCGCTCGATGCGTGAGAGGTCGTCGACGCGGATGGAGACCTGGTCGCTCGCGAAGAAGCCGAACGTCGCATCGAACTCGGCGAGGACTCGGGCGAGGCTCTCGCCGCGGCCGCGCGCCTCGGTGACCATCCCGAGCATCGCGATCGCCGCCGAGATGCCGTCCTTGTCGCGCACCGTTTCGGGGTTCACCAGGTAGCCGAGAGCCTCTTCGAAGCCGAACACCAGGCCGGGGGCCCGCGAGATCCACTTGAAGCCGGTGAGGGTGGTGTGGAAGTCGAGTCCGTAGTGGTCGGCGACCGCCTTCAGCCCGGGCGAGGAGACCAGCGAGCAGGCCAGCGACGCGCCGGGTCCGGCGCCCGCCTCGCGCGCGAGGCGGGCGGCGCGCCAGCCCAGGAGCAGTCCGACCTGGTTGCCGCTGAGGCGCCGCCAGCCGCCGGTCGCGTGCGGATCGGGCACGGCGACGGCGAGGCGGTCGGCGTCGGGGTCGTTGGCGATGACGAGGTCTGCGTTGACGCTGCGAGCCGTCTCGAACGCGAGATCCATGGCCCCGGGCTCTTCTGGATTGGGGAAGGCGACGGTGGGGAAGGACCCGTCAGGATCGAGCTGCCGGGCGACCGGGACCGGCGCGGGGTATCCGGCGGCCTCGAGGGTGCGCGAGAGGGTCTCCCACCCGACGCCGTGCATCGCCGTGTACACCCAGGTGAGCCCCTGCACCCCTTCGGGCGCGGGCGCGACGCCCGCTGCCGCGGCGATGTAGGCGTCCACGAGAGATTCCGCGGCCGTCTCGTAGCCGAGCGAGCGCGGCAGCGCGCCGACATCTCCGGCATCCGCGATCCGCTGGATGTGGGCGGCGATCTCGGCATCGGCGGGCGAGACGATCTGCGCGCCCTCGTCCGCGCCGCCGAGGTAGACCTTGTAGCCGTTGTCGTTCGGCGGGTTGTGGCTGGCCGTGACCATGACTCCGGCATCCGCTCCGAGCTTGCGCACCGCGAAGGCGAGCACCGGCGTCGGCAGCAGGCGCGGCAGCAGGATCGCCCGCAGCCCCGCGCCCGCGAACAGTTCGGCGGAGTCCTGGGCGAACACCTCCGAGTTCCGGCGGCCGTCGTAGCCGATCACGACGGTCGGGACGCGGTCCTCGCCGGCCGCGCGCTCCCGGACGAACGCCGCGAGTCCGGCCGCTGCCTGCGCCACGAGCACCCGGTTCATGCGGTTGCTGCCGGCGCCGAGTTCGCCGCGCAGGCCGGCCGTGCCGAAGGCCAGGCGGCCGGCGAAGCGGTCGGCGAGCTCGGCGGATGCCGCGGCATCCCCCTCCTCGACGCGCCCGATCAGGGCGCTGAGCTGCGCGCGGGTCTCGGGATCGGGGTCCTGCGCGAGCCAGGAGCGAGCGGTGACCAGGACGCCGTCGTCCGCTCCGGCGCTCACATCGCGCCGATCACACGAGCCAGCAGCGACGAGATGACCGGTCCGGCGGCCTGCCCCGCCTCCATGACCTCCTGGTGGCTCAGCGGTGTGGTCTGGATGCCGGCGGCCATGTTCGTGATGAGCGAGAACCCCAGGATCTCCATGCCGGCCTGGCGTGCGGCGATCGCCTCGAGCGCGGTGGACATGCCGACGATGTTCCCTCCGATGGTCTTGGCCCACCGCACTTCGGCCGGTGTCTCGTACTGCGGACCGGTGAACTGGCAGTACACGCCCTCGTCGAGGGAGGGGTCGATCGTGCGGGCGAGGTCGCGCAGCCGCATCGAGTAGAGGTCGGTGAGGTCGACGAAGGTCGCGCCCTCGAGCGGCGTCGCCGCGGTGAGGTTGATGTGGTCGCTGATCAGGACGGGGGTTCCCGGCTTCCATGTGGGCTTGATGCCGCCCGCGCCGTTGGTGAGCACCATCGTGCGGGCCCCGGTCGCGGCCGCGGTGCGCACGCTGTGCACGACCCGTCGGGGACTGCGGGTCTCGTAGTAGTGGGTCCGTGCGCCGATGATCAGCACGTGCTTGCCACGCGGCGTGACGACGCTGCGCAGCGTGCCGACGTGCCCCTCGAGAGCCGGCTTGCTGAAGCCGGCCACCTCGGTCGCGGGGATCGACGCGACGGCCTCGCCGATCAGCTCGGCCGCGCCGCCCCAGCCGCTGCCCAGGGTCAGCGCGATGTCGTGGCGCGGCACGCCGGTCAGTCGGGCGATGTCGTCGGCAGCCTCCGCCGCGATCTCGAAGGGGTCGGCCGCGAGGTCATCGAGTGGATTGGCGAGTGTGTCTGGCATGCACCCACTCTAGGAACGCGCGACGCCGCGAGCCATACCGGGCGGTACGTGTCGTGTGGCTGTGCCTGTTGGGGCTCCGCCCCAGCCCCCGGTGTGCTTCCCAACCCGCAGCCTGGGAAGATGGGTGCATGTCCTTGAGCTTCGAGCGCACCCAGAGCGTCGCGATCATCGGTGGCGGCCCGGGTGGCTATGAAGCCGCGATCGCCGCCGCGCAGTTGGGCGCAGAGGTCACGGTCGTCGAGCGCGCCGGAATCGGCGGCTCCGCGGTGATCACCGACGTCGTCCCCTCCAAGACCCTCATCGCGACCGCCGACGCGGCCGTGGCGATCAAGGGCGCGGGCGACCTCGGCGTGCAGCTGTTCGCGCGAGGTGCCGAGGGCAAACCGCTCAAGCCCGAGATCGCGATCAACCTCGGTGCGGTCAACAAGCGGCTGCTCTCGCTCGCCCGTCAGCAGTCCGACGACATGCGGGCATCGCTCATCGAAGCCGGGGTGCGCATCATCTCGGGATTCGGCCGGCTCGACAGCGACAACGCGGTTGTCGTCTCCACCGGCCCGGGGGGCACCGACTTCGACCGCATCGAAGCCGACACGCTGCTGGTCTCCACCGGCTCGTCACCCCGCACCCTGCCGTCGGCGATGCCCGATGGCGAGCGGATCCTCACGTGGACCCAGCTCTACGACATGACCTCGCTCCCGGAGCACCTGATCGTGGTCGGGTCGGGAGTGACGGGTGCCGAGTTCGCCTCCGCCTACATGAACCTCGGTGCGAAGGTGACGCTGATCTCCAGCCGCGACCAGGTGCTGCCCGGTGAGGACCGGGATGCGGCATCCGTGCTCGAGAAGGTCTTCACGCGCGGCGGCATGACCGTGCTGTCCAGATCCCGCGCCGAAAGGGTCGAGCGTCAGGGCGACGGCGTGCTGGTCGCCCTCGGCGACGGCAGAACCGTCGAGGGCAGCCACTGCCTGATGGCGGTCGGCTCGATCCCCAACACCGCCGGGCTCGGCCTCGAGGAAGCCGGTGTGCAGATGACCGACTCGGGTCACATCCAGGTCAACCGGGTCGCGCGCACGTCGGTGCCGAACATCTACGCCGCCGGCGACTGCACGACCTTCGTGCCCCTCGCCTCGGTCGCCTCGATGCAGGGCCGCACCGCGGTCTTCCACGCGCTCGGCGACGTCGTGATCCCGCTCGAACACCGCCGCATCACATCGAACATCTTCACCGCGCCGGAGATCGCGACGATCGGCTGGTCGGAGCAGGACATCGCCGACGGGCTGGTCGACGGCGTGGTGCACAAGCTGCCGCTCGCGGCGAACCCGCGCGCGAAGATGATGGGCATCAAGGACGGTTTCGTGAAACTGCTCTCCTCCCGTGGCAGCGGCACCGTGATCGGCGGCGTCATCGTCGGTCCGCGCGCGTCGGAGCTGATCTATCCGATCGCGATCGCGGTCGAGCGCCGGCTCACCGTCGACCAGCTGTCGCGGGTCTTCGCCGTGTACCCGTCGCTCAGCGGCAGCATCACCGATGCCGCCCGGGCCATGCACATCGTCGAGAAGGCGAGCGAAGACCGCTGACCCTGCGGGATGCCCGGGCGAATCTAGCTGATCTTCAGGAGCTGGTGCCCGGCCGAGACCGTCGTTCCGGCGGCGGCATTGATCGCGCCGATGACGCCGTCCTTGTGGGCCTGGATCGGCTGCTCCATCTTCATCGCCTCGAGCACGACGACCAGGTCGCCCTTGATCACCTGCTGCCCGTCCTCGACGGCGACCTTCACGATCGTGGCGTGCATGGGGCTCTTCACAGCGTCGCCGGAGGCACCGGCGACGACCGTCGGGGCATGCAAGCGCCGTGACGGCGGCACAGCGACGGGGCGCGCCGCCGCACCGGGAGCGGCGACGATCCGGTCGGGGAGGCTGACCTCGAGTCGCTTGCCCGCGACCTCGACGACGACGGTGTGCCGCGCCTCGGCCGGCTTGGGGGCCTCGAGCTCGCCGTCCCACGGCGGGATGTCGTTCACGAACTCGTTCTCGATCCAGCCCGTGAACACGCCGAACACGCCGTTCTCGGCCGTGAAGGCCGGATCGCGCACCACCTTTCGGTGGAACGGCAGCACGGTGGGCAGGCCCGTGACCTCGAACTCGTCGAGAGCGCGACGGGCGCGCTCGAGGGCCTCGTCGCGGTCACGGCCGGTGACGATGATCTTGCCGAGCAGCGAGTCGAATGCGCCGCTGACCGAGTCGCCCGCGGTCACGCCCGAATCCAGACGGATGCCGGGACCACCGAAGGTCTTGAACACGTGGATGGGCCCGGGCTGGGGAAGGAATCCGCGGCCGGGGTCTTCGCCGTTGAGCCGGAACTCGATCGAGTGGCCGACAGGAACGGGGTCGTCGTAGTCGATCGTGCCGCCCTCGGCGATGCGGAACTGCTCGCGGACGAGGTCGATGCCCGTGACCTCTTCCGAGACCGGGTGCTCGACCTGGAGCCGCGTGTTCACCTCGAGGAACGAGACCGTGCCGTCGGCGCCGATGAGGAACTCGCAGGTGCCCGCGCCGACATAGCCCACCTCGCGCAGAATCGCCTTCGACGCCTCGTGCAGGGTGCGGTTCTGCTCTTCGCTGAGGAACGGGGCGGGGGCCTCTTCGACCAGCTTCTGGTGCCGGCGCTGCAGCGAGCAGTCCCGCGTGGAGATCACGACCACATTGCCGGCGGCATCCGCCAGGCACTGCGTTTCGACGTGCCGGGGCCGGTCGAGGTACTTCTCCACGAAGCACTCGCCGCGCCCGAAGGCGCTGATCGCCTCGCGCGTGGCCGACTCGAACATCTCGGCGATCTCGTCGAACTCGCGGGCGACCTTCAGACCGCGTCCGCCGCCGCCATAGGCCGCCTTGATCGCGATCGGCAGGCCGAACTCCTCAGCGAACGCGACGACCTCGTCGGCACTGCCGACCGGGCCGGGGGTTCCGGGGGCGAGCGGTGCGCCGACCTTCTCGGCGACGTGGCGCGCGGTGATCTTGTCGCCGAGCGCCTCGATCGCCTCGGGAGGGGGTCCGATCCAGACCAGTCCGGCATCGATCACCGCGCGGGCGAAGTCGGCGTTCTCGGAGAGGAATCCGTAGCCGGGGTGCACGGCGTCGGCTCCGGAGCGGCGGGCGATGGAGAGGATCTTCTCGACCGACAGATACGTGTCGGCGCTGGTCGCACCGTTCAGGGCGTATGACTCGTCGGCGAGGCGCGCATGCAGCGCGTCGCGATCCTGGTCGGCGTACACGGCGACCGAGGACTTGCGGGCGTCGCGGGCGGCACGGATGACGCGCACCGCGATCTCACCGCGGTTGGCGATGAGCACCTTGGCGATCTGAGGCATGGATGTCAGCCTACCTACGCGCCGGTGGGCCCTTTTGAGTCCACTAGACAAGAAATAGCGCAAAACGTGGGGGGAAGTCTACGAGTGGTCCCGTCTGGTTATGTGCGGTTCCGAGCGGTTATGTGCGATTCCACAGATCAGTCCACTCCACTCCCAGCTCGCGGGCGAGCCGGCGAACGGTGGACAGCGACATCCCCACGACGGTCGACGGGTCTCCTTCGACGCGTTGGATGAACGGTCCGCCCAGGCTGTCGATCGTGAACGCCCCGGCGACGTGCAACGGCTCGCCGGAGGCGACGTACGCGTCGATCTCGGCATCCGTCACGTCGGCGGCGAAGCTGACGGATGCCGCGGCCACGGCGTGCGCGTCGGCAGAGACGCCGGCGCCGTTCACCCGGATCACGCTGTGCCCAGAGTGCAGCATCCCGGTCCGGCCCCGCATCGCCTGCCATCGCCGCGTCGCCTCCACGGCGGAATGGGGCTTGCCGAGGATCTCGCCGCCGATCTCGAACATCGAGTCGCCGCCGATCACGATGCCGTCGAATCCGGGGTCTTCCGCGGCGACGCGCCGCGCGACGTCGGCAGCCTTGCGGCGGGCGAGCAGCCGCACGTGCTCGTCCGCATCGAGCCGCCGGCCCTCGGCTGCCTCGACCTGCGCGATCACGGCGTCCTCATCGACGTCGGGCGCCAGCGTGCGCGGCTCGATCCCGGCCTGGCGCAGAAGCATCAGCCGGGCGGGGGACGTCGAGGCGAGGCAGACCTGCATGGGTTCACGGTAGCCGCGTCGCGTCCCGCCTGTGGAATGCTCGGTGGGTGGACGCATCGACAGGTTCGGCGACAGCCGGAGACGAGCTCGACCTCGATGTGACCGGCGTCGCCCACGGCGGGGTCTTCGTGGGACGCATCGGCGATCCGGCCGACGAGTCGGGCCGCGGAGGCCGTGTGGTGTTCGTGCCCGACGCGATCCCGGGCGAGCGGGTTCGCATCCGCCTGACCGACGTCGGGAAGAAGTCCTTCTGGCGCGGCGAGGTGCTCGAGGTGCTGCGGGCCTCCCCGCACCGGCAGCCCCACATCTGGCAGCAGGCGGAGGTCTCGGTGCCGCCGCAGCTGCGCCCCGGCGGTGCGGATTTCGGGCACATCGAGCTGTCGCACCAGCGGGCGCTCAAGCTCGAGGTGCTCAGCGACGCGCTGAGGCGCTTCGGCGGGGTCGACATCCCCGGGCTGCGCATCCAGCCGGCCGGTGATCAAGACAGGACCGAGACGTTCGACGGCTCCGGCTGGCGCACACGTGTGAGCCTGCACGTCGATGCGGACGGCCGTGTGGGGCCGTTCGCCGCGCGCAGTCACACCGTCATCGCCGTCGAGGAGTACCCGCTCGCGACGCCCGAGGTGCAGCAGGCGGCACTGCGGCTGAGGCAGGCGCGGCCGGGCCGCATCGATCTCGTCCAGCCCGCCGACGGCCGCGTGCGCGTGATCCCCCGTGCGGATGCCGCCAAGAGCGGCCCTCGCCAGGCCCGGGAGACGGTGACCGAACTCGTGGGCGCGCGCGAGTTCCGTGTCGATGCCGGCGGATTCTGGCAGGTGCATCGCCTCGCTGCGCAGACCCTCGACGCCGCGCTCCGGCTCGCGGTGCGGGAGGCCGTCACGGCGGGCCCGGACGCCGACGGCACCGTGCTGGATGCGGATGCCTGGCACCTCGACCTGTACGGCGGAGTCGGCCTGTTCGCGGCGGCGCTGGCCGAGCTCGGCGGCGGGCGCGTGACCTCGGTCGAGTCGGACTCGCGCGCGACCGACCACGCCGCCTGGAACCTGTCGGAGTGGGTCGGCGCACGCGCCGAGACCGCGCGCGTCGACCGGTTCGTCTCCCGGCTTCTGGCCGAAGCCTCCGATCGGGAGCGCGCGCGGATCAACCGAGGCGTCATCGTCCTGGACCCCCCGCGCTCGGGCGCCGGCCGCGACGTCGTCGAAGCGGTGGCCGCACTCGGGCCGACCGCGGTGGTGTACGTCGCGTGCGACCCGGTGGCGCTCGCCCGCGACGTGGCCACCTTCCGCGCCGCCGGCTACGACCTTCACACGGTGACGGCCTACGACCTGTTCCCGAACTCGCACCATATCGAAGCCATCGCGACGTTGGTGCGCCCCGGCGGCAGTTCCGGATCGCGTCGGTAGGCTGGCGCCATGACGCGCGTCGCCCTGATCGATGACCACGAGTCCGTGCGGCTCGGGCTCGAGGCCGCCTGCGCGCGCGCTCAGAAGGTCGTGGTCTTCTCGGGCAGCGACGTCACCGGGTATCTCGACTGGCGCTCGTTCAACGGAGCCCCTCCGGCGGACGTGGTCGTGCTGGATCTGACCCTCGGCGACGGCACGACGGTGACCGAGAACGTTCGGCGGCTGGTGGCGGACGGCTCGAGCATCATCATCCACAGCGTCGCCGACCGCCCGGCCGCGGTGCGCGAGGCGCTCGCCGCAGGTGCCGCCGGCGTCGTCAGCAAGGCTTCGCCGATCGGCGACGTGATCGCCGCGATCAGCACCGTGGCGGGTGGCGAGCCGCTCAACAACGTCGAGTGGGCCAGCGCGGTCGAGGGCGACCGCGCCTTCGCGGACGCACAGCTGTCGGCCCGCGAACGCGATGTCCTTCGCCTTTACGCCGCAGGGCTTCCGCTCAAAGTGGTCGCGGACCGCTTGGGCGTGGCCTACTCCACCGCCAAGGAGAACATCACCCGCGTCCGTGTGAAGTACGTCGAAGTCGGACGACCCGCCCCCACGAAGGTCGACCTCCTCCGTCGTGCGATGGAAGACGGCATCCTGGCCCAGCCGAGCGACCGTGAGGATGCTGGTGGCGTCGGAGCCTGAGAGCACGCGAGCGGTCCTCGACGACGCCTGGGGGCACATCCCGCAGACCCGGGAGACGACCGCGGGCCTCGGGTCGTTCACACGACTGCGCATCGAGCGGATCATCTCGCTCGTCGTCGGTCTCGGGAGCCTGGTGCTGGGCACCCAAGCGTTCCTGAACGCGCTTCTGCCGTTCCAGGAGAGTCCGGCGTGGCATGTGCCACTCATGGTGATCACCTTCGTGCCGCTCGCGGCGATGCTGATCGCCTGCGCCGCCGGTCGTGGCGTGCGCGTGTCCGCGGGCATCTTCGCGCTGGTCTACCCGCTTGCCCTCCTGCTCTGGCCGGCGGCCACCGCCGGCGGCGACGCCGATCCTGCCTCCGAACCGTGGATCTGGTTTCTCGTCAACGTCGCCACCGTCGCCAGCGTCCTGGCTTTCCCCCTCCTCCTGCAGGTCGTGTGGACGGCGCTGATTCCGCTCCTGTTCGGCGTCGTGCGCTTGATACAGGCGGATTTCGCCCGCGACTACTGGTACTCGGTCACGTTGGACGTCTCGTTCGCGCTCATCCTCGGCGGAATGCTGACCACGCTCGGCTGGGTGTTCCGCTCGGTGGCGGCGAACGTCGACGAGACCCGCGCCCGCGCGGTCGAGTCGTATGCCGCGGCGGCCTCCGCCGACGCGGCGGAGCAGGAGCGGATCGCGGTGGCGGCGCTCATGCACGACAGCGTGCTGGCCGCGCTCATCGCCGCCGAGCGTGCTCACACGCCGCGTGAACGCACGCTTGCAGTCGCGATGGCGCGTGAAGCGCTCACCCGCCTCGCGAACACCGAGCAAGGCTCGGAAGAGGGCAGCGACGAACCGCGCAGCCCTGCGAGCCTCGCGGACGACATCGAACGCGCCGCACTCGAACTGGGCGTACGCCTGAGCGTCGAACGCGACATCGATCCTTCCACGCCGCCGATGCCGGGGCGGGTGGCCGGCGCCCTCGTGCTCGCGGCGACCCAGGCGATCGCGAATGCCGCGCAGCACGCGGGCGGTTCCGGGCTGGTCGTCACGGTCGACGGCGGCATCGAGCCGACGCACGCGCGCATCACCGTCCGCGACACCGGCGAGGGCTTCGACCTTGATCGCGTGCCGCACGATCGGCTCGGCATCCGGGCCTCGATCTTCGCTCGCGTCGCCGCAGTCGGAGGCACGAGCGACATCCATTCCGACCGCGACGGCACGACCGTGCAGATTGAGTGGCGGGAGGGCGAACGATGATCAGCGTGCGACGGATCATCATCATCATCGGCATCGCCTTCACGGCGTACCTCGCTGCTCGCGGCCTGTGGTGGACCGCCCCGGTGGAGCGCCCGCTCGTGATCATCGCGGCACTGAGCCTGTATCTGGTCACCACCTGGCTCTGCATCTTCTGGGAACCGCGGCCCTCGTCCGCAGCGGTAAGTCCCGACGGAGCGCCCATGCCGCCGATCGGCGGCTCGCGAACGGCGCTGCCGCGGTGGGCCGGTGTCATGGCCCTGGCCTGCGCGTTCATCGTGCCGAGTGCGATCGCCGTGGCGGTCGGCCCGGACAATCAAGCCGCGCCGTTCGCGACCTGGTACCTCGGTGGCATCGGGGCGCTCATGACCATCGTGATGGTGCGTCGTCGCCCGGTGCTCTCCTGGATCGGGATCGCGGCGCTGGCGATCGCATCGATCGGCTGGATGGGCCTGCTCCCCGCCCTGAGCCTCGGCCTGGTGGGCTCGATCGTGTGGGTCGCCGCGACGCAGCTCATGCTGCTCTCGATCGACCGCGCCGCGACCGACACCGCCCGGCTCGCCCAGCTTCAGCGCGCCGCATCGGCCTGGCAGGCATCGCAGACCGGGCGCCAGCGCGAGCGCCGCATCCAGGTGCAGCGCGCCCTCGCGGTCGCCGGTCCGGTGCTGACTCGGACGGTCTCTTCCGGCGGCTCGCTCGACGAAGAGGAGCGCACGCAGGCGCGCCTGGCGGAGGGGCGCCTGCGCGACGAGATGCGCGGACCTCGGCTGCTGGACGACGCGGTGCACGCCGAGATCGAGCGCGCCCGGCGACGCGGCACGAACGTCACGGTGCTCGACGAGGGCGGCCTCGACGGGCTGGACGAGGCCACCCTCGCCATCATCCGCACCGAATTGGCCGACACTCTGCGGACCGCGCGATCGGACCGCCTGTACATTCGCACCTCTCCCGATGAGCGCGTCGCGGTGACCGTCGTGGGGCGCTCGGCGGCGGGCGCCGGAATGTCGGACGAAGACGCCGTGGACCTCTGGCGCGAGATCGGTCACCCAGGCGCAGCGTGACGACCCCGGCGCAGCCCGCCGAGGTGGCCGCAGCCGTGTCGCCCGGCGCAGCCCGAGCAGGATTCTCGCTCCCCGTCCCGGCGGGGGAGGGGAGCCGGGGCGGGGAGCGGAGTGGGAGGAGGTGAGGGGCGGCGAAGCCGCCCACCCCTCACCTGGCGGACAGTTACCCGAAAACCGTCCGCGTGGCCGAAACCCTGAGCTCTCCACGAGTGGCGAGCAGGTCGGCCGAACGCAAAATGCGTTCCAGCACCTCAAGTATGCGTCGCAGTCAACCCCGCCGTCTGTAGGTATTTCGGGGGACACGCGTCGCTGCGAATGCGGAGGTCACCGTGTCTCGATACGCCGCAAGCGGCTACTCGACAACCGGATTCGATACGCCGCA
>NZ_WOYP01000073.1 GCF_011620715.1 Microbacterium sp.
ACGTCTTCATCCCGCATCAGGCGAATCTGCGGATCGTGGAGACCATGGCCCACACCCTCGGCTTGCGCGAGGACGCGGTGATCGCCCGCGATGTCATCGATACGGGCAACACCTCCGGCGCCTCGGTGCCGCTTGCGATGGAGCGGCTGTTGCGCGAGGGCACCGCGCACGGCGGTCAGACCGCACTGCTGTTCGGTTTCGGCGCGGGCCTGTGCTACGCGTCCCAGGTGGTGGAGCTCCCCGCCGCCGTGGGCGGAGACGGCGAGTACCACGCGGCTGCCCTGACGACGGTGAGCGAGTCAGGCGCGCTGGTCGCCGGTGAGTGAGCCGGATGCCGCAGGCATCCCGATCGAGAGGTGGCGAAGAGATGAACGAGATGATCGACAACGGCGCAGCCATCGGGAATCCGCATTCCGATGCCGACAGGCGCAGATACTACGCCGACGGCTGGTGGCAGGACCGGGTGCTGTGGGACTTTCTCGTCGACGGCGCAACGGCCCATCCTGAGCGGGTGATGATCACCGACGGCAACAACACGCTGACCTACGGGAGCCTGCGGGAGAAGGGCGTCCGCCTGGCCGCAGGGCTGGCGTGGCTGGGTGTCGGGCGCGGGGACCGGGTGGCCGTGCAGTTGCCGAACTGGGCGGAGTTCGGCGTGGTGGCGATGGCGCTCTCGCGCCTGGGCGCGGTGCTCGTACCGATCATGCCGATCTTCCGAGGGGACGAGGTCGGCTACATCCTGGAGCACTCCGGTGCCGAGGTGCTGATCGGCCCGGCAACGTTCCACAAGTTCGACTACCTGGACATGTACCTGCAGCTGCGCGAGGCGACCCCGACGTTGCGGGAGATCATCATGATCAGGCCGGGCGCGACCGTCGTGCCGGAGGGAGTGCGCGAGTTCGAGGCGCTCTTCGTCGCGGGTGACGTGGACGACCTGGATGCCGGGCTCGGCACCACCGCGGCCGCCGACGACGGCGCGCTGCTGGTGTACACCTCCGGGACGACAGCGCGGCCGAAGGGGTGCTTTCACAGCTTCAACACGATGTATGCCGGAGCGAAGGCCGTCATGGAGAAGCTGCGGGTCACCTCCGACGATGTGGTCTTCAACCCGTCGCCGGTCGCCCACTCCACCGGGCTGGTCGTCGGACTGATCCTGCCGCTGCTGGCGGGTGGAGGATCGCACTTCCAGCCGGAATGGGACCCGGAGGAGGGTCTGCGCCGGATCGAGGCATACGGGTGCACGATCTCTGTGACGGCGGCCACGTTCCTTTCCACGACGATGCAGGCATATGACCCCGAGCGCCACGACGTCAGCGGCATGCGGTTCTGGGGATGCGCGGGAGCACCCATCCCGGGGCCGATCGTGCAGCAGGCGCGTGCGGTCTTCCCGCGAATGAACCTCATCGCGATCTACGGCCGATCCGAGAACTTCGCCTCGACCATGACCGGGCCCGACGACCCCCCCGAGCGTGCCGTCACCTCCGACGGCCGCGCCACGCCCGGCTCCCAAGTGCGGATCCTGGACGATGCGGGCCAGGATGTCCCCATCGGGTCTGAGGGCGATGTCGCCTTCAAGGGGCCCTCCCTCATGCTGGGGTACTACCGAGATCTCGCAGCCATGGCGGAGACTCTCACGCCGGACGGCTTTCACCTCTCCGGTGACCTCGGGTTCGCCGACCAGGCGGGGTTCGTGCGCATCACGGGCCGCGTGAAGGACATCATCATCCGCGGCGGGCTCAACATCAGCGCGCGAGAGGTCGAGGATCTTCTGGCCGGTCATCCCGACATCCTCGACGTCGCCGTCGTCTCGATGCCCGATCCCCGTCTGGGGGAGAAGGCGTGTGCCTTCGTCGTGCCCCGTGATGGTGCGGCACCCACCGTGGAGTCACTCGGCGAGTATCTGCGCGCTCGCGACGTCGCCGTTCAGAAGCTGCCGGAACGGGTGGAGCTGGTGGATTCCCTGCCGAGGACAGCGCCCGGAAAGGTGCGCAAGAATGTCCTTCGCGACATGATCGCCGACAGGCTCAGAGCCGAGGGTGTCATCCGTGTCTGACTCGACCGACCCCGATCCCGATGCCGATGCCGATGCCGATGCCGATGCTCGTGGTCGGGACGGTGGACCCGCCATGAGCGCGTCGAGCGCGGGAACGGGGCATGTGTGAGCGCGCGGGTCGCCATCACAGGGTTCGGAGCCTTGACGCCGGTGGGAGGCGATGCCGAGTCGTCGTGGGCGGCGCTGACGGCGGGAGAGTCGGGGGTGCGCCCGATCGACGAGCCCTGGGTGCAGGGGATGCCGGTGACCTTCGCCGCCACCGTGCCGGACGAATATCTGGCGGGCATCAGTGTGCCGGAGAGGCGCCGGCTCGATCGTGTGCAGCAGTTCGCCATGGTCGCGGGTCGGGAGGCGTGGGCGCACGCGGGCAGCCCGGGGGTGGATCGGGACCGGTTGGCCGTGGTGATCGGCAACGCGATCGGCGGCATCACGAGCATGCTCGAGCAGGTGGAACGGCTGCGGGAGGGCGGGCCGCGACGGGTTTACCCGCACACCGTGACGATGATGATGGGCAACGGCGCCGCGGCCTGGCTGTCGATGGAACTCGGTGCCCGCGCGGGAGCGCGTGCGCCGGTGAGTGCCTGCGCGTCGGGCTCGGAGGCGCTGCTGATGGCCCGGCAGATGATCCTCGCCGGAGACGCCGACGTCGTGGTCGCCGGCGGGGTGGAGGCCTGCGTGACCGCGCTGACGGTCGCCGCGCTCTCCCAGACCCGCGCGCTGTCGCGCCGAAATGACGATCCGCAGCGCGCGTCGCGGCCTTTCGATACCGCCCGCGACGGGTTCGTCCTCGGCGAGGGCGCCGCGTTGCTCGTGCTCGAGAGTGAGCAGCACGCCCGCGCCCGGGGAGCACAGGTACACGGATGGCTCGACGGAGCATCCGTCACCTCGGACGCGTACGACATCGTCAACGCCGACCCCGAGAACCAGGCCCGCACGATGACGCTCGCACTGCGGTCGGCGGGATTCGAGCCGGGCGACATCGATTTCGTGCACGCGCACGCGACATCTACGCCGGCGGGCGACCTCAACGAGGGTCAGGCCATCCATGCGGCGCTCGGGGCGGTCGCGGTGACATCGACGAAGTCGATGGTGGGACACCTGCTCGGCGGTGCGGGCGCACTCGGCGCGCTCGTGACGACCCGCGCGCTGCGAGAGGGAATGCTTCCGGGCACGATCAATGTCGATGAGGTCGACCCGCGCATCGCTCTCGATGTGGTCCGCAGCACGAGGACCGGTCCGTACCGCGCGGGCCTCGTGAACGCGTTCGGCTTCGGCGGGCACAACGTATCGCTCGTGCTGAGCGCTCCGTGACCGCGCAGCCCCAGCTGAAGCCGAGGCCGTGCTGTCCGTGGTTGCCATCGGGGCGCACTGCGGCCCCGATGATCCGGAACGGCGCGAGGGTTTTGCGTGCGACGTCGTTCATGACGGCGAAGATCGCGTCCCAATCCTTGTGCCATCCTGAACCACTCGTGTTCGCCTGAGCGGTGTCGCGGCAGGCTGGTTCTCGTCCGCGCCGTATGCTGGGCTGGCGCGACAGCTACGCCGGCGTATGAGAGGTCGGATCGAGCCTGGGGGAGAGTCCGTGATGGGGGATTTCGCTCGGCGTATCGACGCGATCTCGCTCGCGAGCCTGCGGGAAACCGGCGCAACCAAGTGGTCTTCGGACGACGGTGCGATCGGGGCGTTCGTCGCTGAGATGGACTTCGGGGTTGATCCCCGTATCGCGGCGGCGCTGCATCGAGCGATCGATGAGGGCATGTTCGGCTACCTGCCGGGACGTCTCGGGACAGGCCTGGCTGATGCGGTCTCCGCCTATGTCGACGACCTGTACGGCTGGTCGGTCGAATCTTCGGATGTGAAGCCCATCTCGGATGTCATCGCTGCCTTCCAGTTCGCGTTGGCGCGTCGGCTCGTGCCGGGGGAGAAGCTCATCGTGCCGACGCCCTCGTACATGCCGTTCCTGCGGGTCGCGCACATGGCCGGCGTCGAGGTCATCGAGATGCCCTTGTCGATCGTCGATGGACGGTACGAGTTCGACCTCACTGCGCTTGAGGGGGCATTCGCCTCGGGAGGTCGCCTGCTGGTGCTCTCCAACCCGTTCAACCCCGTCGGGCGTGTGTTCAGTGCAGCGGAGCTGCGGGACATCAGTGAGATCGTCGAACGCCATGACGGCTCCGTCTTCTCCGACGAGATCTGGGCACCGCTGGTCTATCCCGGACACACGCACGTGCCCTACGCGAGTGTCTCTCGCGCCTCGGCCACCCACACCCTCACCGCGATGAGCGCGTCCAAAGCGTGGAATCTTCCCGGGCTCAAGTGCGCGCAGCTGGTGCTGTCGAACGATCGCGACCGCGAGGACTGGGATCGATTCGGGTCATCGGTGCGCGGACCGAGCAACCTCGGAGTGATCGCGAACACGGTGGCGTTCCGAGACGGCGGCGAGTGGCTCGCCGACACTCTCGACTACCTGACAGGCAATCGCGACCGTCTCATCGATCTGCTCGGCACTGAGCTGCCCTCGTTGTGGATGCCGATTCCCGAGGGCACCTACGTCGGATGGATCGACTTCAGATCTCTGAACCTCGGCGAGTCCCCGGCGGACTTCTTCACCCGGGAAGCCGGGGTGAAGCTCACGGATGGCAGCTCCTGCGGCGCCGCCGGCATAGGTTACGCGCGCCTGATCTTCGGGACCCCTCGACCGATCCTCGAGCGCATCGTCAAGCAACTCGCCGCGGCCGTAAGACGACAGGCGCCCACCAGCAGCGGCGTCGGTTAGACGGAGAACGAAGGCGCCCGGCTCCGCGGGGACCTTTCCCGCCACGGAGCGTTCCGTAGGACGGGGAGGCCCCCCCGGCGCTTGTTGCGGAGTACGCTACGACCATGGCCGAGGAAGATCCGGTGACTACCAACCCGGCGCACTACCGCACGATCTTCGAGAACGAGTTCGTCCGAGTCCTGGAATACGGCGACGAACCCGGGGAAAGCACAACGCCTCATGTGCATCCGAACAGCGTGATGGTGACACTCACCGGTTTCCAGCGGCGGCTGCGCACTGATGCAGGAGCACGCGAAGTCGACATCCCCGCCAATCAAGCGGTGTGGCTTCCTGCCCAGCGCCACGCCGGCGACAACATCGGCCAGTCTGCGACGCACACGATCTTCGTCGAACTCAAAGGCGACGCGGCGGGTGTCGTCGACGACCGCGTCTTGGGGCCCAGCATCTGACCCAGGCGTATTTCCGATTCCGCGGAACCGCCTCGCACGCGGGGGCCGCGTCGTAGCACGGCCGGAGCGCGCTGGATGCTGCTCTATGCGAACGTCGTGGAGCCGACGCACGGGTTCTGAGAACCCGAACCAAGCTCGTCTCCCCGCTTACCGCGAGTTGCTCGACGAAGGCGCTCGCTTGTCCGTAACGGCGACCCGGATGTCACGGCGCACTTCATCGCCAACGGCCTGTTCGGAGTGATCTCGTGGTGGCTGGCGGATGTCGTGGAGCGCAGTCCTGAAGAGATCGCCGCCGCAATCATGGCCGTCATGCCCGCAGACTTCGCCGACTGAGCTCCGTGTCTGCACCCACGCCTGCAACGCCCAGGACGATCATTGCGCCGGCAGCTCCCGACTGCGACTCAGTCCCAGACGGCACGAACCGCATCTGCCACTCGATCGGCCTGGTCGAGACCGGCGACAGCCGACGCCGCACGCGCCTTCGGGTCGAGAGAGTTCTTTCCCATTGCCGACTGAGTCGTGGCGTCTGGCGCCACGATGACTGATGCGCTCGCACCAGTCGTCGTGAGTTGCTCCGCAGGTGTGGTGCCCTTGCGAAGCCCCCTGGTCTGCGGAGCGATGACGACCACGCGGTCATTGCCGGCGGCGAGGTCGACGTTGGCTACCGAGCGGATGCCGCCGTCGAAGTACCGCTGCGCACCGATGGTGACCGGGGGCCACACCATCGGGACCGCGCAGCTGGCCGCAACGGCATCAGTGAGCTCCACTCCGCTGAACGTGTCGAAGACGGTGAACGCGCCCGTCGTCGCGTTCACCGCCGGGATTGTCAGCGAAGTCTCCGGCCAGGCCTGAACGGGAAGCCGCTGTTCGATCACGGCACGCCTCACCGGCTCCGTGACTGTACGAGCACGCAATGCCATCGAGCCGACCTTTGCCAGCGCCTTCCGCTCGTCTTTCGTGCCGCGCAGGGCGACGATGAGTTTGAGCAGTCCGAAGAGCCCGAGCTTGCCCGGCAGTTCATCGACTCGCCCTTCGATCTGCGCTTCGTAGAGCTCTTCGAGCGGCGTCGGCCCGGCCACCTGAGCGGCGACAGCCGACCCGGCTGAGGTGCCGACCATCAGGTCGGCATCACGCAGATGGATGCCGCGTCGTTCGAGGCCGAGCAGGATGCCGGTCTCCCAAGCGATGCCGGTCAGGCCGCCGCCGCCGAGCACCAAAGCCCGCGTTTTGGTCATGGTGCACCCTACTCACCGGAGTCGGCATCGTCCAGGTCCCACGCGCGAAGCCGTCGCAGCAGGGTGCGCTTCTTCTGCGTATGGTCTTGCATCCGGGTGAGGATTCCGGCGAGCATCGAGATCGCGTCGTCGATGAACGGTCCCTTGTTGAGCATCACGCATTCGGCTCGCTCGGCCATCGCCGCGTCGGTGACCTCCGCCCTGGAAGGCAGTCCGGTGCGGGCCATGGTGTCCAGCACCTGGGTGGCCCAGATGACGGGCACGTGTGCGGCTTCGCACAACCAGAGGATCTCTTCCTGCACCTCAGCCATTCGTTCGAAGCCGGCTTCCACAGCGAGGTCGCCGCGGGCGATCATGACTCCGATGTCCTCCCACCGCATCGCCTCCAGCAGAATCTGCGGCAACGACTCGAAGGCGGCGACCGTTTCGATCTTGAGCACGACGTCCAAAGCGTGGTCCTGGACATCGTCCAGGTGTCGCAGCAGTTCCCTGACATCCGCGGCGCTGCGGACGAAGGAGATCGCCACGATGTCCGCGTGCTGCTTCACGGAGGCCAGGTCCTCGATGTCCTGCGCCGTCAACGCGGACTGGGACAGCCGAGTGTCCGGGAGATTGATGCCCTTCTCGGCGCGGAGCCTGGTGCCGTTGACGCCCGCGCGGCGCACCTCCACAGTCAGCTCATCGGCGGCGACGCCCGTGATCACCCCGCCGATCCTGCCGTCGTCCAGCAGCACGCGCTCACCGGGTCGGGCATCCGCGAAGATCGTCGCCAGCGTGCAGCCGATACGGTGCGGGCCGTCGGCGGATACCTCGGCCGGAGTGAGGTCACGGGTCAGGACGAGGATGTCGCCGCGTTGAATCAGCATCGACTGCTCGAATGCCGGGAGCGGTCCGACATGAGCCGTGTCGTCGTCGGCCGCGGATTTCTTGCGGGTGGACAATGCGGTACCCGGGACGAAGTAGACCGTCTTCGGCACCGAGACCAGGCATCCGTCCGAGTCTGCCTTCTCGACGGTGAGGATGCGCCGGGAGCCCCGCGCATCCACCAGGCGGATCTTCTCACCGATGCGGCGTCTCCCGGCCCATGCGGCCTCCTGCAGCGGGATGACCGGCACGACGGGTGCCATCGCATCCGACGGCGGCGCTCCGAGCCACAGAAGTGCCGGCTGCAGCAGGTTTCCGACGGCGTCGCGCGACGGTCTGACCTTCAGTACTGCGGGGCCGCGCTGGATCGGCCCGGTACGGAGCTTGGGCCCGCCGAGGTCCATGGAAATCAGGCAGCGGCGCCCGGTCGCCGCTTCGGCGGCACGGATGTTCGCCACCATCGCCGCCCATTTGTCGGGTCCGTCGTGGGCGCAGTTGATTCGCGCGATGTCCATGCCGCTGGTGAGCATGCTGCGCACGAGCGCCGGATTGGATGCCGCATCGCTCGGCAGCGTCACCATGATTCGCGTGGGTCGGCTGTTCGGCCGCGGTCCGAGAAGACTCGCCGCGTTGCGTGAGAGCAGCTCAGCACCATCGGGAGTATCGGGCGTCCGCGAGAGCGTTCCATCTGCCTGTCCGGCGAGCCGGGTCAGAGTCGCGATCAGCGCATCGACGCCCGCCAGCACTTGCGACTCGGTTCTTCCCAGCGACGAGAGGCCCTCTTCGGACAGGCGTCTCTGGAGGTCACGGATGTCGTGCGCTCGCAACTCCGCGTAGTGGACGAGGTTGGTGGCGCTGTACCGGTGACGTGGCCGAACCGCGGCGATCTGCGCTGCATGCCGCACCTCCGCCGCCAGGATGTCCTGGCGCAGGAGTCGGACATCCTGCAGCAGTGTCTCGTAAGTGCCCGACTCGCTGGTCTGCATTGCTCACCCGCTCCCGTCCGCCGGATATCGCAGCGGCGCGCTGAGGACCATGCGCCATCGTCAACACTCGCACGAAAACCCTGAGGCACACGGAGTGGTCTGACGAGGCAGCCAAGTGTTCATCTCGGCGTCGCGATGAGGCCATGAATCTCGGGGCCGGGTCAGAGCAGTGGCGCGACCCCTGCGTATCCGTCGGGATCGACCGCCGACGACCCGGCGGGACCGCCGAACACGCGTGTAGAACCCGGCGACCCCGACCACGCGGGCCATCCCGGGTCGCCGCCGACGATCAGGTCCGCCGCGGCGCGGTGGGTCTGGTCAGCGAGTGACTGCGGCGGGTTCGGACCGGTCAGCGCCTCGACGTCGATCGAGTCGAGGCAGTCGAACCAGAACGGCACGTCGATGCAGTGCACCGCCGATCCGTTGACCATGCCGGGCTGCGTCGAGCGGAACGCATAGCGGTACACCCAGGTGGGTGCCGCTCCGCGGGCGCGGGCGATCTTCACGACTGCGGTCCTGAACATGCGGTCCGTGATGTAGCGACCGACGACTGCGGCGTGTCCGCGGGCGACGACATCGCGGTTGGCGGCGATGTACGCCCTGCGCTGTGCGCCCTTGAGGCCGGACTTGCCGAGCAGGATGCGCAGCGGGATCCAGCGGAGCTTGTTCTTGGCACCCGCGACGACCATCGAGAACTCGTCGTCGTTCGCACCGAGCACAAGGGGCTTGTCGGCGCCGACTCCCGCGGCGAGCGATTCGATCGTCGGACGGATGATGAGGTCGCCGTCGATCGCCGGGCCCAGGGTCAACCCTTCGTCGAGCACCTTCGTCATCGCGTCCGGCCCTGACATGTCGGTCGCGGCTTTCTGCGCCTCGATGATCCGCTCCTCGGGCACCGTCGACAGCGCTGCGCGCGTCGGCGCGACGCCGGCCCTCGATGCGACATCGCGCCCGACGCGCTGCCACGTCTCGGGGGCGACGTCGGCGATCACACCCGACGCCGTCCACACGCCGTGGAACAGGTGCTGCGCCGACGGCATGCCGAGCAGAGTCAGCACCGCCCCCCCACCCGCGGACTGTCCCGCGATCGTGACGCGTCCCGCGTCGCCGCCGAAGCTCGAAATGTTCTCCTGGACCCACTTAAGTGCCAGCAGCCAGTCGCGCACGCCTCGGTTGGACGGGGCATCCTCGATCCAGCCGAAGCCGTCGAAGCCCAGGCGGTACGAGATCGTCACCGTCACGACGTCGTCGCGGTTGAATGAGCGTCCGTCGTACCAGGGGCTCGCGGGTGAACCGGCGAAGTAGCCGCCGCCATGGATCCACACCAGCACCGGGAGGGCGGCATCCGCCTCCCCCGGCACCGGAGTGAACACATTCACGTTGAGCGTCGACTCGCCCGGGACCGAGGGTTCGGGGATGAGCGTCACGCCGGGGTGGCCGCGCTGAGCGGTCGCGCCGAACTCGAGCGCGTCGCGCACCCCCTCCCACGGTTCCACCGGCACCGGAGCCGCGAAGCGAAGCTCACCGACCGGCGGCTTCGCGAACGGGATGCCCAGGAACGCGGCGCTGCGCGCCTCTGAACCCGGGATGTCGCGCCAGGCGCCGCGGACGCGGCCCACGCGGGTGTCGACCTCGACGAGGGTGAGGGTATCGGTATCTGTCATGCACTCATTCCTATCGCTTGCAGGTGGAGTTCTACCGGACGCCC
>NZ_WOYP01000088.1 GCF_011620715.1 Microbacterium sp.
GCCGCACACGCACTCCGCCGTGCTCGACGGCGTGCGGATGCTGTCCTCCGAGTGAGCTGGACGAACCGCGGGGGTGCGGCGACGAGCACGCCGCGCCGCCTCATCCCTCGGCCCGGAGTACCGTGGACGCTGGACCTGCGGAGGGAAGGCGATCGGGTGGACGCGCGATGAGCGACTCACGTCGCTATCCCGACGGCTCTCTTCTGCGGCTCACGGTGCCGCGACGCATCGTGCGTGCGGTCGCCTACTTCGTGCGGCGCTCTCCCGCGCGCGCATCCGTGCTCGTGTTCGTGCTCGCTGCGCTGTTCTTCTCCGTCCTCCTGAGACTTCCGATCGCTTCCGCCACCGGCCGCGCGGCGGCCTGGGAGGATGCCGTCTTCACGGCCGTTTCGGCGATCACCGTGACGGGACTGACCACTATCGACACTGCGACCGCCTGGTCGCCGTTCGGGCTCGTCGTGATCCTGATCGCGATCGAGATCGGCGGCCTCGGCATCGTCACCCTCGCGCTCCTTCTCTCACGCGCGGTCACCCGGCAGCTGGGCCTGGGTAGCAAAATCTTCGCGCAACAGACCATCGGCTCACCCGAGTTGGGCGAGGTCCGCAGTCTTCTCAGGGTCGTGGTGCTGACCACGCTGACGATCCAGGGCGTCCTGATGGTGATCCTCACCCCCGCGTTCGTCGTCGAGGAGGGCTGGGGCCTCGGCCTGTGGTATGGACTCTTCTACGCGGTGTCGGCGTTCAACAACGCCGGGTTCGTCGTCCATGTCGGGGGCCTGACGGTGTTCGACGGCAACCTGTGGATCCTCGTGCCGGTGATGATCGGCGTCTTCGTGGGAAGCTTCGGATTCCCGGTGTTCCTGAACCTCATCAGCACTCGGTGGAAATTCTCGCGCTGGACCCTCCACACGAAGCTGACACTGCTGACCACCTCGATCCTGCTGGTGGCCGGAGCGATCGCATGGACGGTGTTCGAGTGGTCCAACCCCGCCACGATCGGCGAGATGAACCCGGCCGAGAAGATCTTCCACGGTCTTTTCGCCTCGACGATGATGCGATCGGGGGGCTTCGCGATCACCGACACAGCCGCGTCGACCACGACCACGCTGCTCGCCAGCGACGCCCTGATGTTCGTCGGCGGCGGCTCGGCATCCACGGCCGGGGGGATCAAGGTGACCACCCTCGCGGTGCTGTTCCTCGCGATCATCGCAGAAGCCCGGGGAACGCGCGACATCACCGCCGCTTCCCGCACGATCCCGAACGGCCTGCTGCGGGTCGCCATCAGCGTCACATTCCTGGGGGCGACGCTCGTGCTGGTCGCCACGACACTGATCACCCTCGTCAGCGATGCGTCGCTGGATCGGATCCTCTTCGAGGTGATCTCGGCTTTCGCGACCTGCGGGCTGTCTGTCGGCCTGTCGGCCGAGCTCGACCCGGCGGGCAAGTATGTGCTGTCCGCGCTGATGCTCGCGGGGCGCATCGGTCCGATCGGACTGGCGGCAGCGCTCGCGGTGCGTCAGCGGAACATGCTGTTCACGTTCCCGAACGAGCGCCCGATCGTCGGTTGATCCGATAGCCCCCTGCGCGACGGAGTCCGGGCGAGAGGAC
Organism: Microbacterium sp.; assembly: GCF_011620715.1. GTDB lineage: Bacteria > Actinomycetota > Actinomycetes > Actinomycetales > Microbacteriaceae > Microbacterium. Next base: position 1,609 of record NZ_WOYP01000088.1, read on the forward strand.
TCCGTGAGGGAAGTGCGCCGACCCGTATGGATTCCGTGAGGACACCGCTGCGGGCCGATCGGGCGGTGTTGCATCGGATGCGGTGCCTCGAGGCACCCGTGCGACAACCCGTCGCGCGGCCATTCGATCCGCCGATGCGAAACCCCCCAGGAGTCTCAGTGCTGGATGTCATCTACCTCGCCGCCATACTCGCGCTCTTCACGCTCGTCGGCCTGATCGCGAAGGGCGTCGAGAAGCTGGGTCCGCGCACCCAGGGCGCCGCCCCGCGTGGAGCAACGGATGGAGGCGCGCAGCGATGATCGTCTTCTCGCTCATCGCCGCCGTGTTCGCCCTCGCCGCCGTCGTGTACCTCGTCGTCGCCCTCGTGAAGCCGGAGAAGTTCTGATGGATGCCGCCACGATCTGGCTCGGCATCCTTCAGGCTGCCACCGTCCTGCTGATGCTCGCGCTCCTCTACCGCCCCCTGGGCGACTGGATCGCCCGGGTCTACACCTCCGAGAAGGACTGGCGCGTCGAACGCGGTCTTTACCGCGTGATCGGCGTCGACTCCCGCGCGGAGCAGACCTGGCAGGCGTACACCCGCGGGGTGCTCGTCTTCTCGGTCATCGGCGTGCTGTTCGTCTACGCGCTGCAGCGCTTCCAGGCGGTGCTGCCCTACTCGCTCGGCCTTCCGCCCGTGCCTGAGGGACTCGCGTTCAACACGGCGGTCTCCTTCGTCACCAACACGAACTGGCAGTCGTACTCGCCTGAGGTGACCCTCGGCTACACCGTGCAGCTGGCAGGACTCGCCGTGCAGAACTTCGTGTCGGCCTCGGTCGGCATCGCCGTCGCGATCGCGCTGGTGCGCGGCTTCGCACGGCGCGGCTCGTCGACGATCGGCAACTTCTGGGTCGACCTCACGCGCGGCATCGCAAGACTGCTACTGCCGCTGTCGATCGTTGCGGCCATCGCGCTGATTGTCGCGGGCGTCGCGCAGAACTTCAACGGCTTCACCGAGGTCGGCACGATCACCGGCGGTACCCAGGTGCTGCCAGGCGGTCCGGTCGCCTCGCAGGAGGCGATCAAGGAGCTCGGCACGAACGGTGGTGGATTCTTCAACGCCAACTCGTCGCACCCCTTCGAGAACCCCGCCCCGTGGACGAGTGTGCTCGAGATCCTCCTGCTGCTGTGCATCCCGTTCGCCATGCCGCGCGCCTTCGGCAAGATGGTCGGCGACAACCGCCAGGGCTACGCGATCCTCGCGGTGATGGCATCGATCGCGGTCGTCTCGATCACGGCCGTCACCTGGCTCGAATCGCTCGGCCTCGGCACCGCCCCCCAGCTCGCCGGCGGTGCGATGGAAGGCAAAGAGGTGCGCTACGGCATCTTCGGCTCGACGCTGTTCGCCGGTGCCACGACGCTCACGTCGACCGGCGCCGTCAACTCGATGCACGATTCGTACACCGCGCTGGGCGGCATGATCCCCATGATCAACATGATGCTCGGCGAAATCGCCCCCGGCGGTGTCGGCGCGGGCCTCTACGGAATGCTGATCCTCGCGGTGATCGCCGTGTTCGTCGGCGGTCTGCTCGTCGGCCGGACGCCGGAGTACCTCGGCAAGAAGATCGGCCCCGCCCAGATCAAGCTCGCGAGCCTCTACATCCTCGTGACGCCCATGCTCGTGCTCGTCGGCACGGCGTTGAGTTTCGCGATACCTGCGGTCCGCAGCGATGTGGAGTCGGTCTCGCTCAACAACTCGGGTTCGCACGGGCTGTCCGAGGTCCTGTATGCGTTCACCTCCGCATCGAACAACAACGGCTCTGCGTTCGCAGGTCTCACCGCAGATACACCGTGGCTGGTCACGGCCCTCGGCGTCGCGATGCTGCTCGGCCGGTTCGTCCCGATCGTGCTGGTCCTCGCGCTCGCGGGCTCGCTCGCCGCGCAGGAGAAGGTCCCGGCGACCTCGGGCACGCTGCCGACGTATCGCCCGCAGTTCGTCGGCCTGCTCGCCGTTGTCGCGGTCGTCGTCACCGCACTCACCTATTTCCCCGTTCTCACGCTGGGTCCCCTGGCGGAAGGGCTCGTCTGACACATGTCCACGTCCACTCTCACTCCCGTCTCCGGCACGGTCACCCCGTCGTCGAAGAAGCCCACGCGCTCGTTCGGCTGGTCGCAGCTCGTGCAGGCTCTTCCCGAAGCCTTCCGCAAGCTGAACCCGGCAGCCCTGTGGCGCAACCCGGTGATGTTCCTCGTCTGGGTCGGCGCCGCGCTCACCACAGCGATCGCCATCGCCGAGCCGTTCCTGGGCGGTCCGGAGCCATCCGGTGGCACCGACGTGCCGTTCGGCTTCACATGGGGCATCGCCGTCTGGCTCTGGCTGACGGTCCTGTTCGCGAACGTCGCCGAGTCCGTCGCCGAGGGCCGCGGCAAGGCGCAGGCCGCCTCGCTGCGCAAAACCCGCACGAGCACGATGGCGCGCCGGGTCACGTCCTATGACGCGTCGACGGATGCCGCGGCCGACCGCGCTGAGACCGTCGAGGTCGCATCCTCCGACCTGACGCTCGGCGACGTGGTGATCGTGTCGGCCGGCGAGCTCATCCCCGGAGACGGCGATATCGTCCACGGGATCGCGACCGTCGACGAGTCGGCGATCACGGGAGAGTCCGCCCCGGTCGTGCGCGAGTCCGGTGGCGACCGCTCGGCGGTCACGGGAGGCACGCGCGTGCTGTCCGACCGGATCGTCGTGCGCATCACCTCCAAGCCCGGCGAGACGTTCGTCGACCGGATGATCGCGCTCGTCGAGGGCGCCGCGCGTCAGCGCACGCCCAACGAGCTCGCGCTCAACATCCTGCTCGCGAGCCTGTCGATCGTGTTCGTGATCGTCGTGCTCACGCTCAACCCGATCGCGTCGTTCGCGGCATCCCCCGTGTCGATCCCCGTGCTGGTGGCCCTGCTCGTGTGCCTCATCCCCACCACGATCGGCGCCCTCCTCTCGGCGATCGGCATCGCCGGCATGGACCGGCTCGTGCAGAGCAATGTGCTCGCGATGTCGGGTCGTGCCGTCGAGGCGGCCGGTGATGTGACCACACTGCTGCTCGACAAGACCGGAACGATCACGTACGGCAACCGTCGCGCGTCCGACTTCGTCGCTCTCCCCGGTGTGGGCGAGGACGACCTCGCCCGAGCGGCGGCGCTGTCTTCGCTCGCCGACCCCACGCCCGAGGGCGTCTCGGTCGTCGAGCTGGCGGCGGTCCGCAGCATCCACGTGCAGTCTCCCGCCGATGCGACGATCGTGCCGTTCACGGCGCAGACCCGCATGAGCGGCCTCGACCTGGCGGAGGGAACGCAGATTCGCAAGGGCGCCGGCTCAGCGGTGCTGGCGTGGCTGGAGCAGTCCGGCGCGCCCGTCGCGGTGAGTACCCGCGCCCTCCTGGTGAGCGAGACCGACGCGATCGCGCAGTCGGGCGGCACGCCTCTGGTCGTCGCAACCCTCGATTCGCGCGGGGAAGGAAGGGTGCTCGGCGTCGTCCACCTCAAGGACATCGTGAAGGACGGCCTGCGCGAGCGCTTCTCGGACCTGCGCTCCATGGGCATCCGCACGGTGATGATCACGGGCGACAACCCGCTCACCGCCGCCGCGATCGCCAAGGAGGCCGGCGTCGACGACTACCTCGCCGAAGCGACCCCTGAGGACAAGCTGGCCCTCATCAAGCGCGAGCAGGAAGGCGGCAGCCTCGTCGCGATGACGGGGGACGGCACCAACGACGCCCCTGCGCTCGCGCAGGCAGACGTCGGCGTCGCGATGAACACCGGCACGTCGGCCGCGAAGGAGGCCGGCAACATGGTCGACCTCGACAGCGACCCCACCAAGCTCATCGACATCGTGCGCATCGGCAAGCAGCTGCTCATCACGCGCGGAGCGCTTACGACCTTCTCGCTCGCCAATGACATCGCGAAGTACTTCGCGATCATCCCGGCGATGTTCATGGGCTTCTTCCCGGGTCTCGCGGTGCTGAACGTCATGCAGCTCAGCTCGCCCGCCTCGGCGGTCACCAGCGCGATCATCTTCAACGCGATCGTGATCGTCTTCCTGATTCCGCTCGCACTCCGCGGAGTGAAGTACCGCCCGGCGAGCGCCTCGCAGATCCTGAGCCGCAACCTGCTCGTCTACGGACTCGGCGGCATCATCGCCCCCTTCATCGGCATCAAGCTCATCGACATCGTCGTGAGCCTGATCCCCGGCTTCTGACCCCTGAGAGAGATCTGACATGTCCACCACCCGCACCACCCTGCGCGCCACGGGAGTCGCCGTCCGCGCGATGCTCGTCTTCACGCTCGTGCTCGGCATCGGCTACACCGCCCTCATCACGGGCATCGGCCAGCTCGTCCTGCCCTGGCAGGCGAACGGCTCGACCGTGCAGAACGAGTCCGGCGAGACGGTCGGCAGCGTGCTGATCGGTCAGTCCTTCACGGATTCCGAGGGCGAGGCGCTGCCCGAGTACTTCCAGTCGCGGCCCTCCGCGGCCGGCGACGGCTACGAAGGCGGCGCATCCGGCGGCTCGAACCAGGGTCCCGAGAACGCCGACCTCATCGCGGCGATCGAGGAGCGCCAGGCTGCGATCGTCGACCTCGACGGCGTGGCCGTCGGCGACATCCCCGCCGACGCGGTGACGGCGTCGTCCTCGGGGCTCGACCCGCACATCAGCCCGGCGTACGCGCTGCTGCAGGTGCCGCGCGTCGCCGAGGCGCGCGGACTCGCCGAGGCGGAGGTGCGTGAGCTCGTGGAGTCTAGGATCCAGACACGGGACCTCGGCTTCCTCGGCGAGCCGCGCGTCAACGTGCTCGAGCTGAATCTCGCGCTCGACGCAATGCAGAACTGAGGGGCGGAACGATGAAGCGGGGGCGGCTGCGGGTGCTGCTCGGCGCCGCCCCCGGCGTCGGCAAGACCTACGAGATGCTCGAAGAGGGCCGCCGCCTGCTCGGCGACGGAACGGACGTCGTCGTCGCGATCGTCGAGACCCACGGTCGGGCGGCGACGGCCGCGCTGGTCGAGGGTCTTCCGATCGTCCCCCGCCACGTCGTGTCGCACCGCGGCGTCGAGCTGAGCGAGATGGACCTCGAAGCCGTCCTCGAGCGGTCGCCTCGCATCGCGCTGGTCGACGAACTCGCCCACACCAACGCGCCGGGTTCGCGCAATGAGAAGCGCTGGCAGGACGTGCAGGAGCTCCTGGATGCCGGCATCGATGTCATCACGACCGTCAATGTGCAGCACATCGAGTCGCTCAACGACGTCGTCGAACAGATCACCGGCATCGCGCAGCGCGAGACGGTTCCGGATGCCGTCGTCCGTGCCGCGGATCAGATCGAGGTGGTCGATCTCGCCCCCCAATCGCTGCGCGACCGCCTGTCGGCCGGGGTCGTGTATCCGGCCGAGCGGATCGACGCGGCCCTGTCGAACTACTTCCGCCTGGGCAACCTCACCGCCCTGCGCGAACTCGCCCTGCTCTGGCTCGCCGACGAGGTGGACAGCGCCCTGCGCTCGTACCGCGCCGAACACGGCATCAGCGGCACCTGGCAGGCCCGCGAGCGCGTCGTGGTCGCCCTGACCGGCGGCGCGGAGGGCGAAACGCTCATCCGTCGGGGCGCGCGCATCGCCGCCCGCTCGGCCGGCGGCGAGCTGCTCGCGGTGCACGTGTCGAGCCAGGACGGTCTGCGCGCGGCGGCGCCGGGTGAACTCGCCGAGCAGCGCACCCTCGTCGAGGCGCTCGGCGGGACCTACCACCAGGTGGTGGGCGACGACATCCCGCGGTCCCTCGTCGAGTTCGCCCGCTCTGTCGACGCGACCCAGCTGGTCATCGGCGTGAGCCGGCGAGGTCGCCTCACCGCCGCGATCGCCGGGCCGGGGATCGGCGCGACCGTCATCCGCGAGTCGGGTGACATCGACGTGCACATCGTGACGCACGCCGCGGCAGGCGGCCGCTTCGCGCTCCCGCGGGTCAGTGGGGGCGCGCTCAGCCGACGCCGTGTCGTGCTCGGATTCGCCCTCGCGCTCGTCGGCGGGCCCCTCCTGACGTGGCTGCTGTACACCTTCCAGTCCCCCGAGTCGATCACGTCGGACGTTCTCGCGTTCCAGCTCCTCGTGGTCATCGTGGCGCTCGTAGGCGGTATCTGGCCGGCGTTGTTCGCCGCTGTGCTGTCGGGCCTCACCCTGAACTTCCTGTTCGTCGATCCGAGGTTCACGCTGACGATCTCCGATCCGCGATATCTGTGGGCCCTGTGCCTGTACGTCATCATCGCGATTCTGGTCAGCTACATCGTCGATCAGGCGGCCCGCCGCGCACGCCAGGCCCAACGGGCGACGGCAGAGGCCGAGCTGCTGGCTTCCGTCGCCGGCAGCGTGCTGCGCGGTGAGAGCGCCGTGCCCGCGCTGGTCAGCAGAACGCGCGAGGCGTTCGGGTTGAGCGGCGTGCGGCTGCTCGATGCCGGAGGCGCCGTGCTCGCCACCGACGGCGAGCCGGTGCGCGACAACCGCTTCATCGCGGTGCCGATCGGCGGTGAGAACGCGCCGCGCGCGACGCTGGAGCTGCACGGCGCCCCCTTGGATGCATCCGAGCGCCGCCTGCTCGACGTCATCGTCGCCCAGCTCGGCGGGGCCATCGAGCGCACCGACCTCACCGAGACGGCTCGGGAGGTGGGAGCACTCGCCGAGACCGACCAGGTGCGCACCGCGCTGCTGTCCGCGGTGAGCCACGACCTGCGCCGCCCGCTCGCCGCCGCCGTCGCCGCGATCGGCGGTCTGCGTGCCTCGGGCGACAACCTCTCGGCATCCGATCGTCGCGAGCTGCTCGAGACCGCCGACGAGAGCCTGGGGACGCTGTCGACACTCGTGACCGATCTGCTGGACGTCAGCAGGGTGCAGGCGGGAGTGCTCGCCGTCTCGCTGCGACCGGTGGATGCCGCCGACGTCGTCCTCGCCGCCCTGGAAGAACTGCATCTCGGGCCGGGCGAGGTCGACCTGGTGCTGGACCCCGCGCTGCCGCCGGTCCTGGCCGATCCGGTATTGCTGCAGCGCGTGCTCGTGAACGTCCTCGCCAACGCCGAACGCCATGCCCCCGCAGGCACCCGGGTGCGCGTGACGAGCAGTCGTTGGGGATCCGCCGCCCAGCTGCGGATCATCGACCACGGCTCCGGCATCCCCGATGATCGTCGCGACGACGTGTTCGCGCCCTTCCAGCGGCTGGGTGACACCGACAATGCCGCCGGCCTCGGTCTGGGTCTGGCATTGTCGAAGGGGTTCACCGAGGGGATGGGCGGCACCCTCACCCCCGAGGACACCCCGGGCGGAGGATTGACCATGGTGATCGAGCTTCCTGCGGTGGAGACGTGAAGATCCTCGTCGCCGACGACGATCCGCAGCTCGTTCGAGCACTGCGCATCACCCTGGCGGCGCACGGCTACGACGTCATCGCGGCAGCGGACGGCGCGGCGGCGGTCGCCCTCGCTGCGCAGTCGCACCCCGACATCGTGCTGCTCGATCTCGGGATGCCACGCCTGGACGGCGTGCAGGTGATCGAGGCGCTGCGCGGGTGGACCTCCGCGCCGATCATCGTCGTATCGGGCCGCACCGGTTCGGCTGACAAAGTCGAGGCGCTGGATGCCGGAGCCGACGACTACGTGACCAAGCCGTTCCAGATCGACGAACTGCTCGCACGGCTGCGCGCGCTGACGCGGCGCGCCGTGACAGGTCCCGGCGAACCGGCCGTCTCGTTCGCGGATGTCACGATCGACCTGGCCACGAAGTCGGTCACGCGCGACGGGGCACGCGTGCACCTGACTCCCACCGAGTGGCGGATGCTCGAGTTCCTCGCCCGCAATCCCGGTGCCCTCGTCACGCGTCAGACCCTGCTGAAGGAGATCTGGGCGAGCGACCAGGTGAGCGACTCGGGCTACCTGCGGCTGTACATGTCGCAGCTGCGCAAGAAGCTCGAGACCGACCCCGCCCACCCGCGGCACCTGCTCACCGAGTCCGGCATGGGCTACCGCCTCGTTCTCGCGCCCTGACGGCAACCGGGGCAGGTGTGCCCGCGGCTTCCTCCGAGCGCTGAAGTTCCCTGCGAGCGCTGCGGTTCCCTGCGAGCGCTGCGGTTTCCTGCGGGGGCTGCAGTCTGCTGCGAGCGCTGCGTCGCGCGACGCAGCGCTCGCAGGGATGTGCAGCGTTCGCCGAGGCAACCACCCAGAGGCAACCACGCGGAGGAGGCAACCACCCCGAGGCAACCAGCCCAGGGGCAGCTGCAAAGGGCGGCGAAGACCAGAACTGACGGCGCGGGGCGCCGCCTCTCAGCCCAGGCCCGCGCGCTCCGCATCACCGTGGGCACCCGCGACCGGCTTGCGCGAGAGACCGACGGATCCGGCATCCGGCCCCTTCGACAGCGCCGCGG
>NZ_WOYP01000027.1 GCF_011620715.1 Microbacterium sp.
CGAGGGAGCGCGCCTCGCAAGTCGGGGATGCTCGAATGCGAATCCGGCCCCGGTCAGTGTTTCCGGTAACGTTATGGAACGCTGCCCGTGTCCCGCCCGACCGCATCGAAATGGCTCAGCGAACTCGTCGACGCACGTGTCCTCCGAGACTTCAGAATCGGACGCGACCGGCTGTTCGTCAACGCCGACTTCCTCGAAATCCTCGTCCGTGACGAGCCCCACGCCGGCGCCCAGCAACCAACTCTTCTAGCCCTACCCTCCCGACGAGCGCCGTCGCTCACATCCCAGAGGAACGCCGCCAACTCAGGCTGAATACAGTGCTTCGGCGGTAGCCAGTGCGCCCGCCCTGAAGCCCGCAGCTCCGTCTTCGGGGGTTCTTTCTGTCTTGGCCATTGCGCGCGTCAGCGTGCGCCCGGCGTTCTCAGTTCGCGTCAGGCATCGTGCAGGTCGTGAGGAACTCGATCAGTGTGGTCCCGTCGTCGGTGCGGAACAACTCGTCGAGCGCGACGTTGAACTCCTCCTGTCGCGCGTACGGGATATTCACTGGCTCGAAGCCCGACTGGATCAGCGCGCCGGTCATCAGGATCCGGGCGGTGCGCTTGTTCCCGTCGAAGTAGAACTGAGACCGAGTCGCGGAGGCAAAGTACACCAGCGCGCGCGCCCTCGGGTCATCGAACGTACCGAGGGCCGCGAGCAGGTTCGTGTAGTCCGCCTGCAGCTGCTCCCCGTTCTCACCGGCCGGGTCGCCCCCGACGGCTCCGCCACTGGCCAGGATCACGTTTCCGCCTCCGAAGACCCTTCCCTCGCCGCGGAAGTGGCCGGACTCGATCGCCTCGTGCTGGCCGACGCCGCTGTGGATGCGGTCGCTCATCGCCTTGCCGAGCGAGAACGAACCGTCGCGCACGGCGTCGATCATCATCTCCATGCCCTCACTGAGGGCGAGGATCTGCTCCGCCTCCTCGATCTTCTTTCCACCGACGGTGACGCCGTCGAGCAGGGTCTGGACCTGCGGCAGGGTGAACGTGTTGCCCTCGAGAGCGGCCGCGTTCCACACCAGCTCGGGCAGCGACTTCTCGAAGCGGAAGATCGACCGCTCCACGCTCGATGGCTTTATCAGGTCGAAGTTGATCGCGCCTGGCCGCCAGGTGATGCGGCCCGTCTTCAGCACGCGGGTCGCATCTCCCGCGAAGGGGTCGCGGATGCTCGGGCCGCCCTGCTGACGTTCCCTGTTCTCGGCAGCGCGCTTGGCGAAGTCCGCCGACGTCATGCCCCACTTCGGGGGCTGCTGCTTCTCAGCCATCCGTGTTCACCACCCTTCCGTGATCTCGTTCGCGAGCCCGTCGTGGCCCAGCCCGTGCAGGTCGATGACTGCCTGAATCGGGGACACGATGTTCTGATGCCACACCCCCGGGCCCATCATGTCGAGGAAGTACGCGTGCATCGTCGGGGCCAGAAGCACTCCCGCCGGCTGATACTCGTCCACCTCGCGCAGCGTCGCGGCCAGACGGCCGGCCACTGCGTCGACGTCCGTAGTCCACGCCACCACTGGACCGGGGTCCGGCGCGTGACCGAGGTAGACTCGCGCGGCCGCAACGCCGGAGAGCGCCCCGAGGTTGCGCCCGAGAGCGCTGTTCGCGATCTCGATGATCCTCTCCTGGGGGACCCCAGGTTTCGGTGCGAAGAAGCGAGCCCCCTTGCGGTGCTGCGGCGCCGAGTCGCGACCGGCCAGTTGCAGAAGCTGGGCCGGGTCATCCCCTGCCTGGCGCTGCAGGCGTGAGACCCACTCTGTGATCTCTGCGACCTCGCCGGCGTCCGCCAGTCCGACGCCTTCCAGCTCCTCGAGCTCCGGTGTCGCAGGATCCGCGATCACACGGGCCGCTACGGCGGCCGCAGGATCGCTCGCGGGCACCAGCGCCACGTCGAGGTCGTACCCCGCCGCCAGCGCAAGCTCGCGCAGGGTCTCGAGCGTCGGGGAGGTCACCCCCGCGCGCATCCGCTGAATCGTCGTCCGGGCAAGCCCCGTAGCGCGCGCGGTAGCGCTCGGAGTGCTTCCGAGGTCAGCGAGCAACGTAGGAATGTCCATGCCTAGACTGTAGCAACCGTGCGGCAGGTGCCGCAAGGATGCGGCAGATGTAGCACGCTTGCGGCTTACGGACGGCGGGATAACGCGCAGCGCCGACGCTCGTCGCCAAGCGACCGTGGGAGATTTGTTCAACGGGAGCAGCGAGCACAATGCTCTCTGATACCGCTCTGCAAGTCGGTGTCACAGCTCTCCATTGTCAGGATCATCAGGCTGGTGCGATGTATCAATTGAGCAGCCGTAGCGAGGACTGCCGGAGATGAGCGGAGGACCGAGATGAGAAGGATCAGGCCGCGACGCGCGAGGGCGTCTCTTCACAAGTGGTGGGAGTCTCAGCTGCGAGGGTGGCATCTGGTACAACGCCTCCGGAAGTAACTACACGGACGGTTGGTCTTGTGGACGATATGCCTCGGGAAGTTGGTATTGCTATGGGGTCGTGTGGGTGAACGGCAACGCCTACTACACCTTCACCATGCCCATACGAAGCATCAACTGAGGGGGAGTTAGAACCGGACACTGGTCAACGAAGTCAGACGCGGAACGGCACCGGTCGAACACAGCAGTACCGCGCTGTTCGCCCGCGCGGACACCGAGCTGTGCGACGGAGCATTGGGGCTCATTCTGAACTGTCGCCGATGCCGGACATCGAGGTTGCGCGCGGTCGAATTCACCGGTCACATTGGGAGAATCGCCCGCCAGGGCTCCCGCGCGATGCTCAGCAACACCGGTTCCGCGGGCTGACGGAGTGCGTCACCCCGCCGTGGCGATCCGCTCCGCTTCGCCCCGGGTCTTCTCGTACAGCCCCATCGCGACGAGCACATCGACGATGGAGGCGAAGTCGCTCTTGTGCAGCAGGGCCTTCATCGCGTTGCTGTGCCCCGCGGCCGAGGCATACATGATGTCTTCAAGCTCGGCGACGATCGTCGGTGAGGTCTCGAAGTCGATCGGGGTGTTCGCCATCGCTTCGGCCTGGATCTTGGGGTTGTCGACGATGTGCCGCATGATCGTCTCGGCGGCGCTGACGCCGCTGTTCTGGTCGACGTCGGTGCCGGCGAACAGGGCGTTGATCTTGTCGATGACCTCCTGCAGCAGCCCGTACTTCGCTTCGCGGGGCTGCGCGGAGCCGGCGGCGGTGATCGCCGCAAGCTCGCCCGCCTCGCCTGAGGTCAGTCCGAGGTTCTTGGCGTCGAGTTTGCGCAGCCGGTAGTGGGTGAGCACGATGTCGTCGGTGTCGATCGCGGCGGGGTCGGCATCCTGTCTCTCGATGACCCGGCGGTACACGCGCACGAAGATCGCCCACTTCTCGATGTCGGTGTCGCCGTAGTCCATGATCTGCGACAGGAAGTCGTACGCCCGCACGAACGCGAACACGGTGCTCCGGAACTCCTCGAGCCGGCCGGTTCAGCCGCGACAGGGTCTGCACGGCGGTGATACCCGACAGCTTCTTGTCGACATACATGCCCACCAGCAGCGGCTGGTCGAACCCGGTCTGGAACTTGTTCGCGACGATCATCACCTGAAACCCGTCGCCGGCGAACGCGGCCTCCAGCGAGCGGCCCCTTGAGCCCCGGGTTCAGGGAGGTCTCGGTGAACTCCTCCGGCCCCGACTCCGGGTCACTCACCGAACCCGAGAACGCGACCAGCGCCGCCAGCTCCTCATCGAGTTTGTGCTCTTCCAGGTACGAGTCGATGGCGAGCTTGTAGCGCACGGCCTCTTTGCGCGACCCGGTGACGACCTTCTGCGCGATGTTCGTCGGGTGCAGCCGCACCCAGCGCAGGTCTTCAACTCGACCGTCCCCACCGGGATCCCGTTGACGAACACCACCAGATCGAGGCGATTCGCGTTTCTGCCCGAGTACACGACCTGCCGCATCACCCGCACCCTGTTGAACGCGAACCGCTCGACGAGCTTCGCGTTCAGCGACGTCGCGGGTCGCGCCTGGAACAGCGAGAACTTCGCGTTCAGCACCCCGATCGACCCCTTCAGCGCGTTCAGGGTGCCGCCACCGTTCATCGTGTCGGTAGTCTGCACAGCCACGATGCGATCGAGGATCTGCTTGCGCCCGAGATCGCGGGATGCCGTGCTCGCGCCCGGCTTCACGAGCTTGTCGAGCTGGTCGGGCTGCGTCGCCTGCAACCACGCGAACACATCCGCCGGGAACAGCGCCCGGTCACGGTCGTACCCGGGATCGTCCGGCGAGTACTCCCAGCCGTGCGCGGCCAGATACTCGCAGATCTCGGTCTCGAACGCCTCCTCGTGCTGAATCGCCACAGGCAAGTCCCCTCAAGTGCTGACGATGGTTTCGGCTGCATCCAGCAGACGCCGCGCGTGAAGAACAAAGCAGGGACTGATCCGCGGGGTCATGCGACGTGAGCCTTCGCCGCCGGCACGATCTGTGGGCCATGAAGAAGGATGCCGTCGGCAAGGACGTTGGCGATGAGCGGGTCGTTCTCGGCGAGTCGGTGCGCGAGCTCCCCGCGGTCGATCGAGTGCACCTGCGCTTCGTTGCCTGTGATGCGCTGCGTGTGTTCGGCCAGCCTGTAGCTGAAGTCAGCCCGAGCGTCAGGGTCGAAGTCGTCGGGGTACGCCACCAACAGGTCGATGTCGGAGCCGAGCTCTGACTCCCGACGGGCGACAGAGCCGTAGACCAGAACCGTCAGCTGGAACTGTTCAGGGATCTCTGCAGGGACGTTCTGTTCACAGAAGTTCCGGATGCTGTCGAACACGCGAGCACGAGCGCTCAGACCCAGCTCCAGCACCGGCCACAGAACATGCTCACGGTTGGCCCGGTAGATGATCGCCGGCGGCCTCGGCTCGGCCGTCACCACACCGACCTCGACGAAGTGCGTCAGGGCACGATGAACGCTCGATGTCGAGCCGACGCCGGCAAGTGCGTGCACCTGCCGACCGGAGAAGCCCGCATCCGCCCGTGCGAGCACTCGTAGAACGGCAGCCTCGACTTGCGAGGTAAGTCCGTCCAGAGGCTCACGGAGGTTCATGTGACGATAATGGCACGATTGTCACGAATATGGAACACAACGATCCCCGCGCCGCCTCCTCCGTTCCTACGCAACGAGAGTAGGATTCAGTCCTACTGGATGAAGGAGCGACCATGCGTACGACGCGACAGCTGAGCATCACTCTTCCGAACGACATGGCCGATGCCCTGCGCGAGCGCGTCGCCTCAGGTTCGTACGCGAGCGAGAGCGAAGTCGTGCGCGACGGCCTCCGCACCCTGTTTGCGCGAGACCAGGTACTCGAGTCGTGGCTTCGGCAGGAAGTCGTTGACGCGTACGACGCGCTCGTCGCCGATCCATCGGCGGCCGTGACGATCGACGACGTGCGAGCCCGGCTGTCTGCAAAGCACGCCAACCAGTGAGCCAGTATCGGGTCGTCTTCCGTCAGGAAGCACTCGAGCAGCTCGAGGAGCTCTACGAATTCATCGCCGATGCCGGCTCACCCGAGAATGCAGCCGACTTCACCGAATCGATCGTCTCGTTCTGCGAGACCTTGGCAAGCTTCCCACTGCGAGGCACCGCACGCGACGACCTGCGCCCGGGGCTCCGGACGATCGGCTACCGCAGGCGCGTCGTAATTGCCTTCGCCGTGATCGACACCACCGTGGCGATCGTCGGAATCTTCTACGGCGGTCGCGACCACGAACGGATGCCTGGCACCGCCAAGTACCTGAGCTCCAGGTAGCCTATGCCGGCACCCGGTATCGAGCCGCCCTCAGACAGCCCCGCGCACGTCGATCTTCCCCGTCACCGCCGCCGAGATGAGCGCAGCGCGGCGCTCCCGCGACAGGGCGATCGCCTCACGCGCGTCCGCGATCGCGGCGTCGAGCCCGGCGGTCTCGCGATCAAGCTGCGATGCGACCTCACGCTGGACGCTCATCTCGGGCACGAAGAAGATCGTCTGCGCTAGGTTCTCCACAGACAGATTCGGTTGAGCACTTCCAGACATCAACAGCACCCTCTGGTGTCGTTCCAACCCCGAATTGAGTAGCCAGAACGCGTGGCGGCGATCGAGCGCTCCCGACCGAGACCGTAACGCCACCAGCGATGATGCCAACGCACCTCCACCGGTCCAACGAAAGAGTGCGTTCTTACCAACTGATCCACGCAGGCAGCAGAGCAGGTCACCGGGACGCCGGACTCCACGAAGTCCCTGCGGTCGGGATAGTCAGAACCCCGATCTCCGTTCAAGAAGTCGAACGCCCACCCGAGCTTGATCATATTCCGAATCCCTTTGCCATCGTCTTGACGCAGAAGTACATCGACAGCTGCGGCGCGCCGCTCGGCGAGCAGCCCGATGAGCTCCTCCTGATCCGCGATGAACGCGTCGATCTCCGCCGTCTCCCGGTCGAGGAAGGCGACGATCGCGTCCTGATCCTCGATGGAGATGTATGGGATCTTTGCGGCGCTCAGATCCGACTGGGTCATGCTGGGCAGTGCCGTGCTGGTCAGCCAGTACGAGTACGGCAGCTGTGTAGCCCAGTAGTAGACGAATCGCGGGACGAGGTGGCGGGTCGCAATCTCGGTGTAGTACATCGTGTCAACGGTCCAGAACCGACCAGTAACGTGAACCGGCCGATCAACTGTGCCCTTGCGCCCGAAGAGCACCGACTCACCGTCGAACAGGAACTCGGATGCCCTCCGGAACTCGCCTGCCGATCCGTAGACCGGATACCCGCCGTCTGCGACTTCCACACTGGAGTAGTCGGCCCCGTTGCGGAATCGGGCGAACCTTCCAAACGCGCAGACTGACCAAGCACTTGGGATCTCACTAAGCCACTCGACACCGCTGTCCTTGTACTCCGGGTACCGTTTCAACTCCGTCACGCCTTGACCGCCTCGAGCCGTCGGCCAGGAGCGCGGTCACAAGTTTGCGGAAGGCAGGGAGGAGCGTCGCGGTCGGGTTGGCGCTGCGGATGTGGTCCTCGGCGACCGACAGCATCCCACCGGTACCGGCGGTCGGGTCATACACCGAGCACACCACGCTGGGCTTGGCGAGGGTGTCGGACTCGGGCGCGAGCACAATGTCGACCATCAGCTCGATCACATCACGCGGGGTGAAGTGCTCACCGGCGGTCTCGTTGGAAGCTTCCGCGTGTGCACCCGCCCTCGAGTCATTCCGACGTAGAGCCCGGATGCGTCGACCCCCGTCGAGCTGGAACAGGTCATGCGGTACGTGAAGATGCCGTATGTCCGACGGCTGAAGATTCCCGCGGGTCAAGCCGCGCCTGCGGGCCGGGGGCTGGGGTCGTCAGGACTTGGATCGGGGGAATGTGGCGTCACCGGGATGCGGGATGCGGGCGGGGGAGGTAGATGGTCATGATCGTGCCCGGCCCCGAGGGGGGGCGTTCGGCTTCGAGTCTGAGGTCGAGGCGGGCAGCCAGCCGGTGCCCGATGCTCAGACCGAGGCCGGACCCGACGGGGCGGGCGCCGCGATAGCGTTCGGCGAGGACGCCGCGATCGAAAGCATGTGCGAGGTCGACATCGGTGAGTCCGGGACCCCGATCACGGACCGCGATCGCAGGCTCGGCACCCGCAGTCAGCTCGAGAGTGAGGGTACTGCCGGCGGGGGTGACGCGAAGGGCGTTTTCGACCAAACCGTCGATGATCTGCCGGACCCGGCGCGCGTCAACGTCGATGTGGAGATCCGCGGCTGCGCGGTCGAACCGCACCTCGATGGCGATGTCGTGCTGAGCAGCGGTGGCGTTCCAGGCGTCGCGGGTAGACAGCAGCAGTTCAGCGGGGGCTGTGGGGTGGATGTCGAGCGTGAAGTCGTCTGCTTCGAGTCGGGCGAGTTCGAGGAGATCGTCGACGAAACGGTGCAGTCGGGCGGTCTCGGTCTGAAGGATTGCCCCGGCGCGGATGGCTGAATCACCGTGGAAGGTGCCGTCGGCGAGCCCCTCGGCGTAGCCGCGGATCGCGGTGAGCGGGGTGCGCAGCTCGTGGGAGATGGACAGCAGGAACTCTCGCTGCCGGCCTTCGCTTGCCGTAAGGCTGCGGTCGAGGGCGGTGAGCGCGTCGGTGACGGCGGACAGTTCGGGGATGGTGCCGTCCGGGAGGAGGGTCACCCCGCGTTCTCCCCGCGCGATACGGTCGGCGGCCCGTGCGGTGCGGGTGAGCGGTCCGGACACCCGCCGGGCGAACCAGGCGCCGGCTGCCACGGCGACGAGCACCCCGATGGTCAGCGCCGCGACGATGCGCCAGACCAGTTCCCGGGTCGCCGTGTTGATCTGCCCCTCGGCGGTGGCCAGCACGAGTCCGCCGCCGCCGACGGGGACGCCTTCGAGCATGACGGGGGCGCGCCATACCCGTACGGTGTCGGAGACGGGATTCCCGGCTCGTAGCGCTTGTGCCATGGCGTCGTCGACGTAGCGGGCTGCAGGCCCGCGCACGGCCCCGTCCGCCGGCACGACCGCCCAGAGGATACCGGCGTCGACGAGGTCAGCCACGGCGTCACCGGCGAACAGGTCATCGCGATCGGCGAGGGCGGCGAGACTCGTGTGGAGCTGCTCCCGCGCTTGGTCTTCGAGAGAGGTCCTGACGAACTGGACACTGAGCAGCCCGCCGATCAGGGCGACGAGTGCGGCGACCGCGATGACGAGGGCGGTGATGCGGGCGCGCAGGCTCCACCCCGCCCGAGCGGGCCGGGTGCGGGGAGCGGACGGATCAGGTGTCATCGGCCCGGTAGCCGATGCCGTGCACCGTGCGGATCGGGCAGGCAGTCCCGAGTTTGGCGCGCAGCTGGGCGACGTGCACGTCGACGGTGCGCTGCTGTCCATAGTCGGCCTGCCCCCACACCGACGCCAGCAGCTGGGGTCGGCTGAACACTCGCCCCGGGCTTGCGACGAGTTCGGCGAGGAGGTCAAACTCGGTCGGGGTCAGCTCGACCGGGCGCCCACCCGCCTCGACCCGGCGGCTGTCCCGGTGCAGCACGACCTGACCGAGGCTCAGCGGGGCGAGGGTGGGTGGGCCGTGATGGCGACGCAGGATGCTGCCGACCCGGGCGACCAGCTCGCGGGGGGAGAACGGTTTGGTGAGGTAGTCGTCGCCACCGAGCTCGAGCCCGAGGACCCGGTCGACCTCGTCGTCGCGAGCGGTGACGAACATCACCGGAGTCCAATCCTCCTGCGCCCGCAGCCGCCGACACAACTCCACCCCATCGATGCCGGGCACACCGACATCCAGCACGATCAGCACCGGGCTCAGCCGCTTCACGGAGGCCAGCGCGGCCAGGCCGTCGCTTTCGACGTGGACCCCGTAGCCGGCGGCCTTCAGGTACTCACGCTCCAACTCGGCGATGTGCGGCTCGTCCTCGACCACCATCACCAGCCCGCGCGCCTCACCCATGCGAGCAATCGTATTCGGGCATTGTCCCGCTCCAGCGGGTCGGAGCAGACCCGAACACTCCTCGAACATGAGCCGAATCAGCTCCGCACATCCCCCTCCTACGCTCGACCACAACACCCCCGCACCCGCCGATCAGCAGCGGAACGACCAAGGAGGAGCACGATGAACGACACCGATCCGACCCCCACCCCCGATCCGACCCCCACC
>NZ_WOYP01000033.1 GCF_011620715.1 Microbacterium sp.
AGTCGGTGTAGAGCTCTGCAGGGTTCGTGAACGTGTACTGGTCGCGCGTCATGTCACCTCAATCGTGGTACCAATCGTGTCGTACAAGTACCCATGATGATCCAGGCGGCAGCGCGGGCGAGGGGATTGACGACATCTGGCAGTTCCGCTACCGAGGCTCACCCGGATGCGGATGTCGCCCGGCGGCGACTGATTGAACGAAGCAGCCTGTGCGGAGCGTGAGAAACCGAAGCCGGTCACGCCTGCTTTGTCAAGCCCCTGCAGCTCACCCGATCGCGGTGCTTTCGTAGTCGATCGAGAAAGGAGACCGCGATGCCACGTGGAAAGGACTCGAGGCTGAAAGACCCCGAGATGTATGAGGAGTTGCGCAAGGACGGCGCCTCGAAGGAAAAGGCAGCCCGCATCTCAAACGCCTCTGGCGGGAGCAAGTCCGGTCGATCGAGCATCGGGCGCAAGGGCGGGGAGTCCGGCAGCTATGACGGCTGGACCGTGCCGGAGCTCAAGAAGCGCGCGAAGGAGTTGGGTCTCTCGGGCTACTCCAAGAAGAACAAGGAACAACTCATTCGGTCCCTTCGCAACCATTGAGGTGATGGATGCTCCGCCCGCCGCCGTAGGGTGGACAGGTCAACCTGAGTTCGTCCTGATCACCACGCGCCATCGGGGAAAGCCTCGATGGCGCGCGGTGCACGTCGGCGTGATCGTCTTACCTGGCAGTACTTCGCGCGGTGTGGCACTCAGCCTCGAGCCACCGATGAACCTCGGGTGGGCTCGGCGTGAAACACGGCATTCTCCTTGTGGAGGCGTTCCGGCGTAGCGCAACGATGTGGCGAACGGGAGCCTTCGGGCGGCTCAATGTCTAATCACGGCCCCGGGCTGCGAGCGCGAGGAGTGCGACGACGTCATCGAGGCGCTGTTCGGCGGTCTCGGCGACGGGGGCGAGCAGCAGTTCAGTCACACCGGCAGCTTCGAAGTCGGCGATTCTCTGGCGCAACCGGTCGGGATCGCCCAGGAGGGTCACGCCCTGCACGAGCTCGTCGGGAATTGCGGCCACCGCTTCGGCGTGGCGCCCTGCGAGGTAGAGGTCCTGGATTTCGGCGGCCTCGGCCTCGAAGCCGTAGCTGGAGACGACGTCGTTGTAGAAGTTCTTGCCCTTGGCTCCCATCCCGCCGATGTAAAGCGCGAGGTAGGACCGGATTCGCATCACAGCTTCGGGCGAGGGATCGCCGAACGCAAAGAACACCTGCACCTGGATGGCAAGCGGCCCGAGTTCGGAACCGCGCTTGGCCGTACCCGCCTCGAGAGACTCTCCCCACACCTTCGACGCACGCTGGGGGTCGAAGAAGATCGGCTGCCAGCCGTCGGCGATCTCGGCAACCTGGGCGACGCTCTGGCGACCGAGCGCGGCGATCGAGATCGGGATGTCGGGGCGCGCCAGGTGGTTGATGAGTTTGAGTGGCTTGCCCAAGCCAGACCCGCCACGCTCACGCGTGAGCGGAATCGAGTAGCGCCTTCCGTCGTGCACGACCGGCTCGCGGCGCCACGTCTGCCGGCAGATCTCCACGATCTCGCGGGTGCGCCCGAGCGGCGCGTCGTACGGCACGCCGTGGAAGCCCTCGATCACCTGCGGACCGGATGCGCCAAGTCCGAGCGTGAAACCGCCCGGCGCGAGCGAATCGAGGCTCGCGGCAGTCATGGCGGTGAGCGTGGGGGTGCGCGTATACAGCTGGAAGATGTTCGACATCAGACCAATGCGCCGCGTTTTCGCCGCGAGGTAGCCGAGGCGACTGACCGCGTCGAACGAGTACGCCTCGGCGACCGCAATCGTGTCAAGCCCGGCCGTCTCGTAGGTCTCGACAGAGTCTGCGACCTCGGCGATGTCGGCCGAATAGTCCTGGATCAGTCCGAACCGCATCGTCCGCCCACCTCTCGCACATCAGGGTCGCGACGGCCCCGCGAAACAATCCTAGGCGCGGTCATGCGTGAAGTCTGACCGTCCCACGGCTCATCAGACAGCTAGAACGGATCGGGCAAGCACTGTGAGCTCCGGTACAGGGCGCCCAGCCGTTCCGACTTCGTCGGCACCGCTGGGCATTGGGAGGGGATGACGGGAATCGTCTCTCCGCCCACTTCACTCGCGACTGCGTCGCGGGCGGAGCCTCGGGGCGGTGGGGCCTGCCCGGGCGGACCGGTTCCTACGGCATCCTGCGCAACGGTCTCGTCCGCGTTTTCGCCAGCCCAAACTCGCGACATCGTGGAATCGAACTGCCACACACACGGTTCACTTACCGGCCCTGGCATGGTCCTCCGGTTCAGTGCGGAAGGGATTCGGGGCGTTCGGGACGTGACCTTGCGTCGCCTATCCTGCTGGTGCCCGGAGGCGGTCAACCGGCATAACGTGCAGACGGTCCTCGAACCTGACACGCACTAGTGTCGTGTTTCTGAAGTTGGTTGACGGTTCGCTTTCTTGAGGATGGATCAGCCAGATCGAGCGGTGGGGGCCGTGGAAGGCCCCCACCGCCTCGTCTCAGTTGCAGTCGGTGTCCCGCATTTGGGAGCCTCGACCGCGGCGCCGAGGCAGGTGACTCCGAACGGGCCGGGAGACTGGTCTTGGGTTCACGCTTGCTGTTGGGTCCGAACGGCCTCACGGTGCGGGCTGGTCGCCGTGATCGCCGACGGTGCGGTGCGGGGCCAGGTCCACGCGTACCGCAGGATGAGGGCGAGAAGGATCACTTCCAGGGCCACGCCCAAGAGGTAGAAGTACATCCACGACTCGCCCAACTGGCCCACAGCGTTGAAGGCCGCGAAGGGGACCTGTAGCGACGCCACGATGAGGTTCGTGATGCGGTTGACCCGGGCGGGCAGCGTCATCGACAACACGACCATGAAAATCGGGATCGCCAGGAGGCTCAGCGCCGTGATCGCCCAGGTAGGGGTGATGTCGAACTCCCAGACGACGCCGAGGAGGATGTCATCGACGACGCCGGGCTTATAGAACGCGAGGATGTCGACATAGACGTACAGGAAAAGGAAACTTGTCCACGCGGCGGCGAGCTTGGCCTGTACCGGCACGCCCTGGTCTAGCAGTGCTGTGGTGTGTTGACGTTTTCTCATCAGATACTCCTTCGATGTAATGAGGATTGATTTGTCCGCGATCGCCGGCTGCGACCGCCGCTCTGTCCGAAACACACGACATCCGGGGCGCCGAAGCGGGGTGAACTACCGCGGTCATAGTCGTGTTGGTTGCCATGACTCGATGCTCGCCGTCTCGGGGATGCGGGTCATCGGCCGAGAGATCCGAATCTGGTCGGCCGAAAGTACGGCTGTGAGTCCGTACGGAAGGCCGATGTCTGAGGCGCTCGCTCCGGCGAGCATCGAGAGGTGTCGCAACCGATATCGGCCAGCCGCCCTCATGTCGAGCAGAAGAAAGAGCGGCATCGACCGAGGAGCGGATGGCTTGCGATAACCGGCCTCCTGCTGCTCAGCGCACTCCCTGTGCTCGGCGGTGTGCTTTCCCTGAGGGAGGTGAGTGCCGACCCCGAAAGCACATTGCTCTTGGCAACACGGGTGGCAACAGTTGCGCACATCGTGGCGATGAGCGTGTACTGCCTTCTCGGCGCATACCAGTTCTCGCCGGCACTGCGAACTCGGCGTGGTTGGCACCGCACCGCGGGCCGCGCGCTGATCCTCGCTGGATTCATCGCGGCACTGTCCGCCGTCTGGCTCGCGGTCTTCTTCGGTGGACCCTCTGATGAGCTCGCAGTCGCGATGGTTCGCCTCGTCTTCGCGCTGTGGACGATCCCGATCGGCGAGGTCGACGCATTCGGCGAAACATGGCTTGTTGCCGCGGGCTTCGTCATCAACAGTGTCGTGGCGGAATCGGTTATCCGGCGACGGTCCAGCAGGCGGATGAGCAGAGTGGTGCGCCGACGTGCGCCTGTACTCTGACGTGGTGACCGGCCTCTGGCGTTCCGCGTGGAATGCGCCGAGCGCCGCGCCCCCTCCGCCCCGCCGCGTCTGGCGGGATTGGGTTCTGGTGGCACTCGTCGTCATGCTGGCGGTAGTCGAGGGCACCCTCAGAACCGACCTATCTCAGCCGATGCTCGCGGTAATCCCACTGCTCGCCGTTCTGCCGACCGTGCTGTGGCGCCGCACACGGCCGCTGCTCATGCTCGTGATCGTGTTCGTCGTGACGGTGCCGACAGACCTGCTCCTGCCCGACTCGACCCTCTACACGAGCCTGTTCGTCACAGTGATCATCTACGCACTGTTCCGCTGGGGTTCAGGGCGCGACCTGGTGATCGCGTCGGCCATTCTTCTCGCGAGCCTCGGACTGTTCTTCGTTGGCGGAAGCGGTCTCGACGACCTGATCGGCGGGTTTGCGCTGCTGCTCACGGTGGCGCTGCTCGGCATCGCGTTTCGCTACCGTGCTGGCTCTCAGCAACGTCGACTCGACCGCATCCGAATGCTGGAGCGTGAGCAACTTGCGCGTGACCTGCACGACACCGTCGCCCACCATGTTTCGGCGATCGCGATCCGCGCGCAGGCGGGCCTCGCGGTGGCGGCGCGAGACCCGCGTGCAGCGCAGGATGCGCTCGGTGTGATCGAGGCGGAGGCGGCGAAGACCCTCAGCGAGCTGAGGTCGATGGTGCGGGTGCTGCGGCAGGGCGAGACCGCGGAGCTCGCGCCGAGCCCGCGTCTGGGTGACGTCGAGCAGCTCGCCGGAAGGAGGCTGGACGGCGCGGCAGTGACGGTGAAGGTCGCGGGCGATGACGCTGGCATCCCGCCGCCCGTGGCTGCCGCGGTGTTCCGTCTCGCGCAGGAGTCGGTGACCAACGCCCTCCGTCACGCGCGCCAGGTCACCCGTGTCGACGTCGTCGTGGAGGCGGACGAGGGCGGGGTTCGTTTATGCGTGGCGAACGACGGAGACATCGCCGCGTCACAGGCGCCCGGATTCGGCATCATCGGCATGATGGAGCGTGCCGCCCTGCTCGGCGGCACCTGCCAGGCCGGCCCTGCGCCCGGCGGCGGGTGGACCGTCACCGCGGTGCTCCCTCGTGTTGGATGGGCACCGTGACCATCCGCGTGCTCATCGCCGACGACCAGGAGCTCGTGCGCTCGGGGCTGAGCATGATCCTTGGCGCGCAGCCGGACATCGAGGTCGTGGGTCAGGCAGTCGACGGCCAGGAAGCGGTCGCCCTCGCCCGCAGCTTGCGACCGGACGTCTGCTTGTTCGACATCCGGATGCCGGGACTCGACGGCATCGAGGCGACGCGCCTGCTCGCCGGCCCGGGCGTGGCCGACCCGATGAAGGTCGTGATCATCACGACCTTCGACCTCGACGAGTACGTTTTCGCGGCGCTGCGGGCAGGCGCCAAGGGCTTTCTGCTCAAGGATGCCGGGTCGGCGCTGCTCGCCCAGGCGATCCGGGCTGCCGCGAGCGGTGATGCCCTGATCGCCCCCAATGTCACGCTGCGGCTGCTCGCGGCCTTTGCTGGAGCGGAGCCCGCCGCACCACCGCCGCAGCCGGTCGAGCCTCTCAGCGAGCGCGAGGAGCAGGTGCTCGCGAGAGTCGCGCTGGGCCTGAGCAACAGCGAGATCGCGAGCGAGCTGTACATCACCCTCAGCACGGTGAAGACACACGTCGCGAGCCTCATGACAAAGCTCGGCGCCCGCAACCGCGTCGAGATCGCCATCTGGGCACATCAGACAGGGCGGATGCGCGCACGAACTACCGGCGAAGGGCGTTCGTAAGCAGATCCGCATGCGATCCACGCAGGAGGCCCAACTACCACGCCAAGGACGGTTGACGTAGTCTGTCCCCGCGCCGCAACTATGTACATGTTGCTAGTCGAGATGTACAATATGAACATGTCCATCGTCAGCGTCGCAGACGCACGCAACCACCTTTCGGACGTCATCGCCCGCTCCCAGAGAGAAGCGGTGTTCATCGAGCGTCGCGGCCAGCGAGCCGCGGTCGTGGTCAGCCCTGAGCATTACGAACGCATGATGGAAGCGCTCGAGGACGCCGAAGACGTCGCCGCATTCGACGAAGCCATGGCAGAGGAGGGTCCCAACGTTCCGTGGGCTCAGGTGAAGGCCGATCTGGGCTGGACATGACCTACCAGGTCGAACTGCGTCCAGCCGCAGTTCGTGCACTGAAGCGAATCGACCACCAGGACCGCGACCGTATCCGTGGAGCGATCGCACTCCTTGGTGAGAACCCGCGCCCGCCCGGCGCCAAGGCGCTCCAAGGGCGTCCTGGTCTTCGAGTGCGGGTAGGGGACTACCGGATCATCTACACCGTCGACGACAACATCCTCGTCGTCGCCGTCATCGCACTCGGTCATCGTCGCGACGTCTACGATCGCTGAGCGCCCGCAGCAGGATCGGTCAACGGACCCTCGTGGGTACAGTGCAGCATATGGATCAGATCCCGCCGCCGCGTCGTGTGATCAGGTTGTTCCCGGACTATTCGCGCGACTACCCACTCTGGGAGAACTCGACGCCGACCCGGGACGTCGGCTACACGACGAACCCGGACACCTACGGGCTGAGCAAAGAACTGGGAGAGGACCTCGCCGGCTGGCAGGCGTTCTTCGAGGAACACGCCAACCCGTTCGAAGGGTGGGACACCGACGCTAATCTCCAGAAGTGGCTGCGCGATGGGGAGTGGATCGCGCGTCGCCTTCAGGACGAGGTGCAGTCTTTCGCTGATGTTCAACTCGAATTCGGACCATGGCGCGACAAGCTGTAGTTCGGCTGGCGTTCCGAAGCCGGTGCGTTGAGAGCGACGATTCCGGTATCAACGCTCGACACGGATTCTGCCCGTCGCCAACGTCGTTCTCTACTTAGCCTCTGGTCGATCGCCTGGCCCGGACGAACGAGGGAAAGTCGGACGGGCCGATTCCTTCCGGCTCGAAGAACGACGAAACGAATCCGCGGGTTTCCCGCTCGAGCTCTTCGAGCCCAAGTGCGCCGCCCCCGATCGCGAACCCGTATGTGCCATCGGCTGGACCGTTCAGCCAAGCGAACTCGTACTGGTAGCTGCCGTCGGTCCGACGTGATTCGTGCACTTCGAACCGTTCGCCGGATCCCCAGATCCCCAGATCCACCGCGATCGCCTTCAGCGTCGCACCAGGCGTCGACTCATATAAGTCCACCGCCCGCCGACGGAACTCATCGGTGTAGTTCTTCCTTGCCATCCTTGGATTCTCGCTTCCCCAGCATCGTGCTGGCATCAGCGTGTCCAAGATCAGGGGTCAAGCCCCCGGAGCTCGAGGTCATACCACAGGTCCCCGGAATCAGCCACCTGATGCGGAAGATCTGCGTGGCGCACTTTCCACACATTGATGGAGCCTGCCCCGGTCGTCGCTGGTTTCAGTTGGGTTCCCGGCGGGTATGGGTTCAGAAACCTGCTGACGCCGATGCGTCGCCAGGTCAGAGAGCCGACGGATTCGACGGAGTGTCACGACGAAGGGGCGCATCTCGTGAAGGGATACGCCCTGGAGGAGCGGTGACAGCGAGAAAGACGTCGTCCGCAATGTACTGACGACCGTAGTTGCCATAAGGGCCTGAGAGAATCCCTAGTTCCACCAGGCGCTGCAGTGCGGGAGACACGGCTTGAGGAGTGCGGCCGAATCGGTCGCTCATCATTGAAACGTTGATTACCTGGTCTCCAATGAGCGCGTCGACTATGTCGCGAATAACCCCCCTGGCTCCGGCCTCCTGAAGTATCTGTACGTACTGTGCTTGGACGGCCAGCATTCGGGTTACCCGCTGGGCGACATCGTCTGCGGAGGCAGCCACGCCTTCCGCAAAGAATGTGATCCACAGATCCCAATCTCCTGTCGCCGACACTTCGGCGAGGTGTTCTTGGTAGGTCGTTCGGCGTGCTTCGAACCACGGGGACACGCTAATGAGCGGCTCGGTGACTAGACGATCGGTCATGAACTGCAAGACGACCATAAGACGGCCAATGCGGCCGTTTCCGTCAGTGAACGGATGGAGGGTTTCGAACTGGTAGTGCGCCATCGCCGCGGCAACGATTGGATCGCGAGCTGCGCCACTGTCGTTAACCCATCTGGTCAGGTCTTGCACTGCAACGTTGAGCGCCACCCCCGCCGGCATCGGCACGAACCGAGCATCCTCAATTGCGCCGGTTGGACTCCCGATTGCGACTTGAGACTCTCGAATCTTTCCGGCTTGGTCCGTGTCTGCATCGGTGCCGCGGACCAGGATTGAGTGAACGGTCTCGAGCAGCCCCACATTTAGTGGTCGGCCCTCTCCGATGGCGTCGTACGCTAATGTCGCGGCCTCGACATAGTTCAGCACCTCCTGCAGCTCCTTGCTGCGACCGCTGATCTCCGTCGCGTCGGACGCGAGGACCTGCTCCAGCGGCGCGAAAGTGCCTTCGAGTGCAGATGTGCTCTGGGCCTCGCGCCGGAGAGTTGGTCGCAGAAACATGTGAGGGTTTGGCACCTGACGCGATGCTTGATCGAGCCTCGCCAGCGCTCGGTTCGCGTTAGTCACCGCATGCCAGGTGCGGCTCTCCAAAGCTGGTTCGTTGGCCAACGGCTGCGCTACGTACGCAGAGTGTTCGTAAGGTCGATTGAATCGCCCATCTATCCCGGAGATGGAAACGAGGGAGCCGATGGGGCTCTTACTGAAGCGCTCAACGTCCACATTGTAAGCATACTCGGATCTTCTTACATTTGGTTCCGCCTACTTCAAGCCGACTGACATAGTCGGAACGACACAGAAAGCGGGAGGAGATCTACCGATATTGTCGTAGTTCGGGCACTGAGAGGGTTTCATTTCCCGTGAAATGTTGGCGCACGAGATCCGACTGCTCGACGCTCAGTACCCATGCGCTGCCAGCCTCAACGGGGTGCCGCCAGCCTTGGCGTCGCATCCATGCTCGGATGGTCTTCGGGTCGGCCCTCAGCTGTCGGCGAGGGCGCGAACGGTGGGTGTCTGAAGAAACCGCCGTGAGTAGCCCCCACGAGGGTTTCAGTGGCTCCGACGGGCGTCGATCCCGTGACCTCACGATTTTCAGTTAACCCCTCGATCGGCGGATGCCCCGCGAGAAGCCGAAGGGGCGTCGCTTCGCCATCTAAGCATGGTGGGCCTTCGACACCGCCCTACGGTGACTCAACCCAGGTCGCGAGGGTCTGGACGGCCCGCCGCCCTTCGGACGTGAGCACGTGACGGTAGGGGTCGGACGCTTCGGGGCTGCTGTGTCCGCTCACCCCGGAGAAGGCCG
>NZ_WOYP01000007.1 GCF_011620715.1 Microbacterium sp.
CGATGGCGCAACTGGGCCGACGGCCATCCCGCATTTCCCTCCGCCGCCTCACTAAACCACCGTCGAGAGAACACCGTATGAAAATCCTCACCTATACCGGAGCCGAACTGATGACCGGCGACGACATCGCGGATGCCGTCCTGGACTACTGTGTGGCCCTGGCGGAGGAGAGCACCGCGGAAACGATCGAAATACCAGTGCTCAAACCTGACGGATCGAGAGGCACTGCGTCGCTGCTGGTAGGACCGGCGAGTCAGATCGTCGCCACGCAGGTCGACACCGACTTCGATGAATTGATCGACGAACAGACCATCCGTCTCCTGCACACTCGAACTCTCGCGCACCGTCCCGTCGCGCAACACAGCGATGCGCAACAGTTCCGTGATTTCGACGACAGCCAGCCCAATACGACATGAGGAATGAGAAATGACTCCTGCACGTGAGGTCATGTCGGTAGACCCGACGACCATCGGAGAGGCGGACTCGCTGATCGACGCAGCCCGACTGATGCGCGACCTGGACGTCGGAGCGCTGCCGATCTGCGACGAAGAAGGAGATGAGAACCGAAGCTGATGCTGTTCTGTGAGCGGTCGGGCACCAGGCTGGCCTGAGGGAGGAGTTCGCACAGCGCGAGTGACGCGCTGCGAGGGCTGCGGGCGTCGGCGGTGCCGCGCACGAGGGCGGTCGAGGATGCTCCAGGCACGTGCGCGACGCTTCGGGTCGGCATCGGGCGCGAAGACAGGCTGAAAACACTCGTCCAGCGGGATGGCGATCGTCTGGAAGAATCCGAGGACGGCCTCTGTTGGTGATCGATGATCAGGGCGTGGCGCTCAAGGCATCCCGCCGCCGCGCCGACAACCTCGTCGGCGCCTGAGAATCGACCCGAAAGGCAACGAATGAACACCCTCTACACCGCCGAAGCGATCTCCACCGGCGCCGGCCGCAATGGCCACGTCAAGAGCCTCTCCGGCGAGGTCGACCTCGATATGGCCGTGCCGAAGGCGATGGGCGGCTCGGGCAACGGGACGAATCCCGAAGAGCTGTTCGCCGCCGGGTACGCGGCGTGCTTCCACTCTGCACTGCAGGGCGTCGCCCGCGCGCGCAAGATCGTCGTCACCGATTCGACGGTCGGCGCGCGCGTGCACATCGGCCCGAACGATGACGGCGGCTTCCAGCTCGCGGTGGACCTCGAGGTCGTCATCCCGGAGCTGGACCACGCGATCGCGCAGGAACTCGCGGATGCTGCGCACCAGGTCTGCCCCTATTCCAACGCCACACGCGGCAACATCGTCGTCAACGTCTCGGTCTCCGACGACTGACACGAGCGACGGCGCAGAAGCAACGGGCTCAGCGAACCCCGGGCGGGCTCAGCGAACCCCGGCGGGCTCGGGGGCGTCGGCGGTCACGGCGGCGTCGGCGTCCGGGTGCGAGTAGTGCACCGGATGCCGCCGCTCGAGCGCCGAACCCTCCACGTCCACGTTCGGGATGATCCGGTCGAGCCACTTCGGCACCCACCACGCCGACTCGCCGAGCAGGTGCATGATCGCGGGGACGAGCAGCATCCGCACCACGAACGCGTCGAACAGCACGCCGAGCGCGAGGCCGACCCCCATCGACTTGATGATCACGGACTCCGAGGTGATGAAGCCCGAGAACACCGCGATCATGATGAGCGCGGCGGCGATGACGACAGTGCGGCCGGCCCGGAACCCCTGGGCCACGGCGAGACGCGCGGGCGCACCGTGCGCCCAGGCCTCGCGCATGCCGGTGGTGAGGAACAGCTGGTAGTCCATCGCGAGGCCGAACAGGATGCCGACCAGGATGACGGGCAGGAAGCTCAGGATCGGACCGTGGTATTCGATGCCGAGCAGAGCGCCGAACCATCCCCACTGGAAGATCGCGGTCACCGCCCCGTAGGTCGCGAACAGCGAGAGCACGAACCCGGCGGTGGCGATCAGGGGCACCAGCAGCGAGCGGAACACCATGACCATGATCAGGAACGACAGGCCGACCACGACGAGAAGGTACAGCGGCAGCACGTTCGCGAGCCCCTCGGAGATGTCGATGTTGATCGCCGCCTGCCCGGCGACCCCGAGCGTGACGCCGTCTGCGATCGGCGGCAGTTCGCGCAGGTCGCGTACCAGGGTCTCGGTCGTCACGCTGTTGGGCCCTTCGGCGGGTACCACCTGGAACGCCGTGAGAGTCCCGTCGTCCGACACCGCGATCGGCGCGACGGCGACCACATCGTCCAGTGCGGCGAGCTCCTGGCCGATCTGCAGCTGATAGTCCAGAACCTCGCTGTCGTCCAGGCCGTCCGGCAGGGTCGCGGTCACCAGCAGAGGCCCGTTCACGCCCGCGCCGAAAGACTCCTCGGTGAGCGTGAAGGCGCGATACGCCGAGGAGTCGGTGGCTTCCGAGCCGCCATCGGGCAGCCCGAGACGCATCGACAGAGCGGGGATGGCCACCACCAGC
Source organism: Microbacterium sp. (assembly GCF_011620715.1). GTDB lineage: Bacteria > Actinomycetota > Actinomycetes > Actinomycetales > Microbacteriaceae > Microbacterium. The sequence continues at coordinate 2,473 of NZ_WOYP01000007.1, forward strand.
AGCGCGGCTGTCGCAACGAGGATGGTGAGCACCGCACGCAGGTTCGACATCGGCCGCACGCCGCGCTGGCGCGTGCGCGGCGTGTCGGACCCGAGCGCGGCGGCCGCGGCTGCACGCGTGCGTGCCCGTCGCCCGAGCACGCGGGTCTTGGCGAGCCCGAGCAGCGCCGGGGTCAGCGAGATCGCGATCAGCACGGCGATCGCCACGCTCACCGCGCCGGCGGTGCCCATCAGACCCAGGAACGGGATGCCGGTGATGTTCAGCGCCAGCAGGGCGACGACGACTGTGGTGCCCGCGAACACGACCGCGTTGCCCGCGGTGCCGTTCGCCAGCCCGATCGATTCGACCACGTCGGCGCCCTGCAGCAGCTGCTTTCGGTGCCGGTACAGGATGAACAGCGAGTAGTCGATGCCGACGGCAAGTCCCAGCATCACGCCCAGGATGGGCGTGAACGAGGCCATCTGCACGACACCTGAGAAGGCGAGCGTCGCCATCGCCCCGATCGCGACACCGACGATCGCGGTGATGATCGGGAAGGATGCCGCCAGCAGCGAGCCGAGCACGACGATCAGCACGACCGCCGCAAGAGCGACGCCGACGAGTTCGCCGACGCCGAGGATCTCGGGAATTCCCTGCGAGATGTCGGTCGAGAAGGCCACCTCCACACCGTCGATCGGCGCGGACTCGAAGTGCTCGATCACCGCTTCTTTCGAGCTTGCGGCCAGCTCCAGACGGGACTCGGTGAACTGCATGGTCACGATCGCGGTGGCGCCGTCCTCCGACACCACCCGAATCCCGTCGGCCAGAGCCAGAAGCTGCGCCCCGCGCTCGAGCTCGGCTTCGTTCTCGGCGATCGTCGCGAGCCCGTCGGTGAGAATCGTCTGCTGCTGGTCCACGACCGCACGCTGCGCATCGACCGCGGCCTGCTGCGCGTCGATCTGCGCCGTCGACGCGCCGGCGGCCTCGAGCTGGGCGCGCCCGGCATCGAGCTGCGCCTGCGCCGCATCCAGCTGCGCGACGGCCGCATCGAGCTGCGCCTGGCCGGTCTCGGCCTGCGTCCGCGCGTCGGCGATCTGGGTCTGGCCGTCTTCCACCTGCTGGCGCTGGTCCGCCAGCTGCTGCTCGGTCGCGAACGGATCGATGACCTCGGCAACGTCGGGCAGATCCTTGGCGGACTCGGCGAGCGCGGTGATCTCTGCACGCTGCTCGTCGGTGAGCGCGGAACCATCGGTGCTGTGGAACACGACTGTGCCGGAGGCTCCGCTGAAGTCGGGCAGCTGATCCTGCAGATCGGCGACCACCTCGCCTGCGGCCGTGCCGGGGATGTCGAAACTCGTGGTGAGGCCCTTGAACCCGATCAGGAAGCCGCCCACGGCGATGCCGAGGATGACCGCCCAGGCGATGATCACCGTCCAGGCGCGGCGGGCGGCGAAGGTCCCCAATCGGTGCAGCAGCTCAGCCACGACTCTCCCTCAGATTCTCGCGAGACACGCCTCGCCGAGGAGGGAGCCTCGACACCGACAGCGTGGCCAAGATAACACGGACCGTCTCGTCCAATCTGAAGGGTTCCCGAAGCCTCCCCCGCCGCCGCGCACCGTGTGGGCTCAGCCCCGGAAGAAGCCCACCCCGAGGTCGGCGTGGTCGACGAAGACGCCGTCGACGCCGGCATCCCGCAGCACCGCCCATTCGCTCGCGTAGTCGCCGAACGCGCCCGCGCCGCCGCGCCCGCGGTACTGCCGCACGAGGAAGGCATTCTCGGGACGGCATGTCCACGTGTAGACCTGCAGCCCGCGCGCGTGCGCGTCGGCGATCACCGGCGACGGGCCGGTCATGCGGCCGAGCTTGTCGGGCGCGAGGATCATGCGCTTGTCCACACTGATGCCGTCGACGACTCCGGCGAGGCGGTCCAGCCCCGCCGGACGCGCGGTTTCCCGGTAGGTCGGGGCGTCCTGGCCGAGGGCTGCGACCAGGTCGAACGGACGACCGCCGGCCTCCAGCAGGTACAGGTACCTTCCGCGGATGCCGCGCTCGCGCAGGCCGCCCAGCACGGTCGACTCGAACGCCTCGATCGTGAGCGGCAGCTCGCCGCGCCCCCAGCCGGCGTCGAGAAGCTCGGCCTCGACCAGCTCGGCGACATCCCAGCCGAGCCCCGCGAAATAGGTCGCATGCTTGATCTCGAGCACGACGCCGATCTCGCGGCCCTGATCGAGCGATGCGGCCCGCACGAGGTCGAGGACCTCGCGCAGGCGCAGCACGGGCTGCTCTCCGTCGAAGCTCGCACTGCTCGGGCGCAGCTTGGGCAATCGCTCCCTGCAGTGCAACGTGGACAGTTCGTCCCAGGTGAAGTCCTCGGCGAACCATCCGGTCAGCTCGGCGCCGTCGATCGTCTTGGTCGCGCGACGGCCGGCGAACTCGGGGCGATCGGCGACATCCGTCGTGCCGGAGATCTCGTTCTCGTGCCGCACGACCAGGATGCCGTCCTTCGACACGACGACATCGGGCTCGACCGCGTCGACGCCCATGGCCAGCGCGAGGTCGTACGAGGAGCGCGAATGCTCAGGACGGTATCCGGGCGCGCCGCGGTGTCCGATCACGAGCGGGGGCGTGCGGGGCACCGTTTCAGGGTACCGAGGTCGGCACGGGCCTCGCGGCGGTGGTCGAGTCGGTCCCGAACGCACTTTCCGGCATCCGTCGCAGCAGCAGCGCCGCAGAACGCCGCGAACTGCGTCGAAGGCGCGGCAAAGCCCGCTCTAAGCCCACTCACAGCGCAGACCAGCGGCGGATCGGCGACGATCGGATATCGTTGAGTCACAGCACGGTGCTGTGACCCCTGATTTGGAGTGTGAGAGCAGTGGCCCTCAACAACCCCGCATTCAACAACCCGGCCTTCCAGGACCCGAAAGCCGTGCAGACGTATCCAGGCGGCCAGAACGCGGCCGGCCTCGGCGGGCAGACGCAGTACGCGACCGCGCAGCACGCGGGAACGGATGCGGCCGCCCAGGCACGCCTCGAAGGCATGTACGCAGCCCCCGCCGCCGGTGCGATCGAGACCGACCGGATGAGCGTCGAAGACACCGTCTGGAAGACTGTCGGCCTCTTCGCGATCCTGGTCGTCACCGCCGTCGTCGGCTGGGTCTGGACGATGTCGCCCGTGACGGTGCAGAACCCGAGCCCGACCATCATTCCCTGGATCGTCGGCATGCTCGGCGGATTCGTGCTCTCGCTCGCCGTGATCTTCGGCTCGCGCAAGAAGATCCGCCCCGCGCTGATCTTCGCCTACGCGGCGTTCGAGGGCCTCTTCATCGGTGGCATCTCGGCGTTCTTCGAGTTCATGTGGCCCGGCATCGTCGTTCAGGCGACGATCGCCACCCTTGCCGTGGTCGGGGTGACCCTCGCGCTGTTCGCCAGCGGCAAGGTCCGCGCGTCGAAGAAGGCCACCAAGGTCTTCATGATCGCGATGATCGGTTACCTCGTCTTCTCGCTGGTCAACCTCGGCCTCATGCTGTTCAACGTCCCGATCGCCGGTGGCGCATTCGGCCTCTACAGCCAGCCCAGCTTCCTGTTCGGCATCCCGTGGGGTGTCCTCATCGGCGTCTTCGTGGTGATCATGGCGGCGTACTCGCTCGTGCTCGACTTCGACCAGATCCAGCAGGGCGTCCGCAACGGCGCCCCCCGTGCGTACGGCTGGCTGGGTGCCTTCGGCATCATGGTCACCGTCGTCTGGCTGTACGTCGAGATCCTGCGCATCCTCGCGATTCTCCGCGGTTCCAACTAGTCGTTCGGCAGCAACGGAGGGGTCGTCCGAAAGGGCGGCCCCTTCGCTTTTCCGCGCCGGGCCCTGGCTGCGGCATCCGCTCGCGCACTAGCGTGGCGAGAGTGAGCCCCGCTGCGCGCAAAGACACCACCATCGAGATCGAGGGGCGCGAGGTGCGCATCTCGAGCCCCGACAAGGTGGTGTTCCCGCAGGCCGGTCTGACCAAGCTCGACGTCGTGCAGTACTTCCTTACCGTCGCGCCCGGAGCCCTGCGCGGCGCCGCCGGACGGCCGATGGTGCTGAAGCGCTTCGTGAAGGGCATCGACCAGGAGGCGTTCTTCCAGAAGCGCGTGCCCGAGAACCACCCGGACTTCATCGACACGGCGACTCTGCGCTATGCGCGGGGCACATCGGCCGAGGAAGCGGTGATCCGGGATGCCGCCGGGCTGGCGTGGATCGTCAACCTCGGCTGCCTCGACCTCAACCCGCACCCGGTGCGCGCCGAAGACCTCGAGCACCCCGACGAACTGCGCGTCGACCTCGACCCGATGCCCGGCGTGGACTGGTCGCAGATCGTCGATGTGGCGTATGTCGCCCGGGAGGTGCTCGACGACGTCGGCCTTGTCGGATGGCCGAAGACCTCCGGTTCACGCGGGCTGCACATCTTGGTGCGGATCGCGCCCGAATGGGACTTCCGCCAGGTGCGGCTGGCGGCCGAGACCCTGGCCCGCGAAGTCGGGAACCGTGCGCCGGGACTCGCGACGGCGCGCTGGTGGAAGGAGGAGCGCGGCGAGAGCGTGTTCGTCGACTTCAACCAGAACGCGAAGGACCGCACGGTCGCCTCGGCGTACTCGATCCGGCCCCTGCCCGACGCCCGCGTGTCGACCCCGCTGGAGTGGTCCGAGGTCCAGGTCAGGCGGCCCGAGGAGTTCACCGCGCTCACCGTGCCGGCGAGATTCGCCGGGATCGGCGACCCGCATGAAGGCATCGACGCCGCCGTGGGCCGACTCGACGGGCTGCTCGCCCTGGCTGCGGAGCTGGGGCCGGCCGAGAAGCCGCCGCGCGGCGGCTCCGACGGATCGGGTCGACGCGCATCGACGATGCCGCTCATCGAGGTCGCCCGCACCAGAACCAAGCCCGAGGCGCTGGAGGTGCTCGAGCTGTGGAAGGCTGCGCACGCGGACGTGGCCGCGATGCTGCACCCCGCCGACACGCTCGTCGACGGCATGCGCGGCGCGAGTTCGCTCTGGTACCGGGTGCGCATCAACCTGCAGCATGTGCCCGAGGCCGCGCGCCCCCCGCAGGGCGAGCTGCTCGCCGACTACGACCCGTCGGCGGGCAAGACCTGGCCCGACCGGACTCGGCCTGGCGAGCCCTCCGGCTGAACCCTCCGCGCGGTCGGGCGAGACTCAGCCGGCGCTGCGGCGGGAGGGCCGGGCGAGCACGTCGCCGACAGCCTGGGCGAGCGCGGCCATCGCATGATCCGGATGCACGGCGCGCGCCGCGGCGACGGCCTCGGCGCTCAGCCGGGCTCGCAGCTCCACGTCGGTGAGCAGCTCGACGAGGGCCGCCGCGAGGGCATGGAGGTCGGCATCCGGAACGAGGATCCCGCCGCCGTCGGCGAGCAGGTCGCGCGGACCGTACCGCACGTCGTACGCGACCACCGGGCAGCCGTGCACGAGCGCTTCGGCGATCGAGAGGCCCTGCCCCTCGAACGCGGACGTCGACAGAAACACGGATGCCGCATCCAACTCGTGACCAGGATCGCTCGTGAGCCCGCGCAGCACGACGTGCGCGTCGAGTCCGAGCTCGTCGATCAGCCGCTGAAGCGCATCGTGCTCGGACCCTTCGCCGTAGATGTCCAGCGTCGAGGTCGGCACCGACTCTCGAACAACAGCGAATGCGCGCACCGCGTGATCGATGCGCTTGCCCGGCGCGAGCCGGCTGAGCATCACGACGCGGCCGGGTACCCGTTCGGCCAGTGGGGCGACGGATGCCGCAGCCCCGACCGCGTGCGGCACGACCACGTGCACGGGCGAGGACCCGAACCGGTCCTCGACATCTGAGCGCTGCGATCTGGTCGGCCAGAGCACTGCGTCGAAGCGCTCGGCGAGGCCGAACCACCGCGACCACAGCGGATTCACCGGCGCATCGGGGGTGTAGGGCGGCTCGAGGTGGATGGTGTGGATCGCATGCACCAGACGCAGGGCCGGGTCGTCCCATCCGGCAAGCAGCTCGCCGAGCTGCCGCGACTCGCACACGACGACGACCGGGCGGCTGGGATCGCCGCCGCGCAGGCCGGAGACGACGTGCTCGAGCCAGGCGCGGTACAGCGCCCCGAAGCCCTCGAGAATCCCGGTGACGAAGCCGCGGTCGTCGTAGACCGCCACCGGAGCGGCCGTGACATGCCAGTCCGGATCCCCGGCGATCACCGGCAGCCCGACGACGGACCGCCCCTCGGCATCCGCGATCACACGGTATTCGAGGGCCGGGTCGGGTTCGCCCGGGTGCGCCGCGGCGCGCAGCCAATCCGCGGCTCCGCCGCGCGGCGCGGCGGACTCATCGAACAGGTTGCGCATCCGCGCCGGGTCGATCACCAGATCGCGGCCCGCGAACGCGGCGCGGTGCTGGGCATGCTCGGCAGGGGTTCCGGGGTCGAGCGTCAGCAGCAGCGGTCCGAGCCCGCCGTGCACGCCCGCCCCCGCCATCTGTCGCGCACGGGCGAGGGTCGCCAGCGCATACCCCCCGTCGCGGTCGGGGATGAGCCGACTCGAGAGGATGAGGTACTCGGCGTCCGGAAACTCTGCCACGCTCTCATCCTGCCCCCGTTCCGCCGAGAAGGTGCATCCTCCGCCGAGAAGGTGCGCACCTTCTCGGCACGCAGCGCACCTTCTCG
>NZ_WOYP01000082.1:0-2152 GCF_011620715.1 Microbacterium sp.
GGATGGGCTCGGGTGGCATGCATCCATTGTCGCGTCGCCGTGGCGGAGCACCTAGGGGCGGGACCCCGGTCGACCGGGAAGATCTCCCGAGTCTGTCCTGGCTGCGCGCCCTCGCCCCCGCGCAACCTTGCGGCACCGCTGCCGAGACTGAAGAGGCCGGGAGGCGCCCGGCATCCGTTGAAAGGAATCTCTGTCATGTCCACGCTCTCCGTCTCCACCGGCACTCGCGAGCACCGCGGCGTGCTGCGTGCCGGGCTCTCTCTTGCCGCACTTCTCGCGCTCGGCGACGTTGTCGCCGGAGTCGCGGCAGTGTTCGGCGGCTTCTTCGCCCCTCCGGAAGTCGGCGCGGCGATGATCGTGCTCGGGATCGGCACGCTCGTGCTCGTGCCGTTCTCCTGGGCAGGCGGCCGACGCTGGCCCGCATGGACAGCAGTTGCTCTGCGTCTGCTGTCCAGCGCGACCGGATTGCCGGCGTTCTTCATCCCAGACGCTCCCGCATCCGCGATCGTGGTGGCGGCAGCGGGCATCCTGCTTGCGGTCGCGGTCGCCGTGCTCGTCGCGCTCGGCTTCGCGGAGCGCCGGTCATGAGCGGGACGGCGCGCACCGTCGTGGACCGCCCGCCGCGGCCCCGCGCAGACCTCAGGCGCCTCGATCGGCGCGTGGGGGCGCTGCTGATGCCGATCGGACCTGCCGCGGTCGCGGTGCTGCGCTTCGTGATCCCGGGTGAACCCGTCGGTGAGTCGATCACAGCCAATCCCGATGCCCAACGGCTCGTGGTCGGGCTCGGACTCGTCGCCGTGTTCACGCTCCTGCCCGGCGCGTACTCGGCCCTGCATCTGCTACGACGCCGATCACCCCGGCTGACCGCGTGGGCAGGAGCCCTCCTGATCCCGGGGTACCTCGGCATGACGGGGCTGTTCGCCTCCGACGCCTTGGCCATGGCAAGCTACGACCTCGGAATGGATGTGACCGACATCGACCGCATCGTCACAGCGATGATGGCATTGCCCACCATGACGGTGCTGATGGTCGTGTTCGTCGTGGGGCACATCGCGGGCACGGTGCTGCTGGGAGCGGCAGCGCTCCGGGCGCGCGCGGTTCCGGTGACCGTCGGCATCCTGCTCATCGTCTCGCAGCCGCTGCACCTGCTCGCGGTCATCACGTCGCTGCGGTGGCTGGATCTCGTCGCGTGGGGACTGACCACGGTCGGCATGGCCTTTCTCGCGTGGCGCGTGCTGCGCACACCCGACGAGGAATGGGACCTTCCACCCGTGCAGGCGCGGTGACGTGTCGCCCGGGCTCAGCGCCCGGGCGACACGGCGCGCGAGCCCGGCATCCGTCCGGACGACTCCCCGGCGAGGAAGCCCGCCGCCACCGGCCGAGCCGTTCGAAAGCCTCGTTGCGCGCCGCGGTGTTGCGGGCGGATGATTCGTCGGGCTCGCTGGGTGACCTCGTGGATCGCCTGCTCGAGGCGCACGCGCGCGCGGTGTGCGGGCTGGGCGATGCGGTGACGTCGAAGGAGCGCCGGCGGATCGCGGACTGGCTGGTGAAGTACCGGAACGGGGGCAAGCAGGACTTCTTCGATCCCGACATCGTCGGTAGGCGCCCGGCTTGGGCGATGTCGGCGTCGAACGGTACCGCGCGGGCATCGCCGAGCAGTACCTCGGCCGGTATGGACGGTATCCGTTGGAGCGGCTGGCCGTGCTGGACCGGGATCCCGTCGCGATCGTCGCCGCGCATGGTAGGGAGTCGTTGAACGCGAGACTCGCGGAGCGCATCGTCGAGGACCTTCTCGAAGCGGGGCTCGACGAGGAAGCACGAGAGTACGCATGAACCGGTCTCTCCTTGCGGTGGCGCAGACCCCCGAAGCTCGTCGATCTTCTCGTCGAGCACGCGCTCGCCACCGGCGACCGGCGCCGACCTACCGGCATCGCGAGCCTGAAGAGGTCCGGGTTCGCATAGCCGCTTGGCCCGGCGCGTCATGCTCGCTATATGGCGCGCACGTCGCTGTCGGTGACGGTGGAAGCTCCTGGCGCTGCTGCGCCGCGAACCACCGGCAGCACGAACCGGCCCGGTCAACCTCGACGAGCTCAGTTCGCTCCTCGAAGGCGGCTACGCAGAGTCCAGCACGGTGGCAGAGTCCAGCACGGTG
>NZ_WOYP01000082.1:2252-9010 GCF_011620715.1 Microbacterium sp.
GCAGAGTCCAGCACGGTGGCAGAGTCCAGCACGGTGTACGTCGACCTCGTGACCGGTGATGCCTTGGTCGAATGTGGTCGTGGATCGCGATGATGTCCGGCTGACGTTCGGTGTTGTCGGCACGCACCCCTACGCTTATCGCGATGGATCTCGACGAACTCGATCGGCTGTGGGAGCGGCATCCCGCGTGGCGCCTGTTGCGTGCGCGGAACGCTCCGCTCGTGCTGTCGTTCCTCGGCCGCCACTTCATCGACGAGAACCGGGGCGCGGTCGCTGCCGGCCAGCTCGTGTCGGCGCTCGACGACCACCTGTATGCCGTTCACCGGATCGAACCCGAGCGGTACACGCAGGACGCGAGCGACTACATCGACGACTGGTCCTCGCCCGAGTCCGGGTGGCTGCGGCGGTTCTACCCGGCGGGATCCGAAGAGGTGCACGTCGAGGCGACCCCGTCCCTCGAGAAGGCGTACCAGTGGGTTGAGAGTCTGCGCGCCCGTGCGTTCGTCGGCACCGAGTCGCGCCTGCAGACGCTCGTCGACCTGCTGCGGCAGATCGTGCACGGATCCGAGACCGACCCCGAGACCCGCATCGCCGAGCTCGAGCGGCGCCGCGATGCGATCAATGCGGAGCTTGCCGCCGCGCGCGAGGGCCGGTTCGCGGTGCTCGACGACACCGCGCTGCGAGAGCGTTACCAGCAGTTCTCTTCCACGGCGCGCGAGCTGCTGAGCGACTTCCGAGAGGTGGAGGAGAACTTCCGGACGCTGGACCGCACGGCGCGCGAGAAGATCGCTGGCTGGGAGGGCGGCAAGGGCGATCTGCTCGCCGAGCTCGTCACCAGCCGCACCGACATCGCGGCATCCGATCAGGGGAGGAGCTTTCAGGCGTTCCACGACTTCCTCCTGTCGGAGGGCCGGCAGGACGAGCTCGCCGACCTTCTCGGCGCGGTGCTGGGGATGCCGCAGATCGGCGCCGAGCGGCGCCTGCGCAGCGTCCACCATGACTGGGCGGACGCCGCCGAGCGTGCGCAGCAGACGGTGCGGAACCTGTCGGAGCAGCTACGGCGTTTCCTCGAGGACCAGGTCTGGATAGAGAACCGGCGCGTCATGGAGCTCGCGCGTGCGGTCGAAGCATCCGCGCTCTTGGTGCGCGACACCGTGCCGCGCGGCGACGAACTGGGGCTCGAGATCGATGAGTCCGGTGTGACGATCGCGCTCCCGTTCGAGCGGCCGCTGTACGACCCGCAGCCCGACGTCGTCGTCGACAGCCTGCCCGCCCCGCACACGGTCGACGAGACCGGGCTCGACGGCCTGTTCGCGCAGAGGTTCGTCGACACCGTGCGGCTGGCCGGCAACATCCGCGCGGTCGTGCCGCCGCGCAGTGTCGCCGCGCTCGACGACATCGTGGGGCTGTACCCGGTCGAGGAGGGCATCGCCGAGATCCTCGGCTATCTGTCGCTTGCCGACGACGACATCGCGGTCGAGGTCAGCGACGGTGAGATGACGATCGCGTACGACGATGTCGAGGGTGAGCCTCGACGCGTGCGGATGCCGAGGGTGATGGTGACACGACGGTGAGAAGCCCAGACGAACAGGCGGTCGCAACGGCCACCATCATGCTCATGCGCGAGGTCGTGTACCGCGAGGTGTCCGCCCACGAACCCGTTTGGGAGACCCTTCAGCGGCACCGTGCGCCCGTGGCCGACCACTTCGCCGCGATCGGCATCGACGTGATCGTCGACGAGGCCGAGGGGTACGCGTTCCTGCGCACCCGGGAGCCCGAAGCAGGCGAGACGCCGTTGCCGCGCCTGGTGCGCCGCCGCAGCCTCACCTACAACGTCAGCCTCATGCTCGTGCTGCTGCGCAAGCGCATGGTCGAGTTCGAGGCGACCGCCGGCGACGGCAAGCTCGTGCTCACGCGCGACCAGCTGATCGAGATGCTGCGTGTGTTCCAGGCGAGCTCGAGCAACGAGGCGCGCATCGTCGACCAGGCCGACCGCACGATCGCACAGGTCGCAGATCTCGGGTTCCTGCGAGAGCTTCGCGGTCAGCCGGGCGCGTGGGAGGTGCGCCGCATCCTCAAGGCCTACATCGACGCGCAGACTCTGTCGGACTTCGCGACGCGCTTGGCGCTGTACGCCGGACAGACGGATGCCGTCGGCACGAGGAGTTCGGATGACTGACACCCTCTTCTCCGCTCTCGAGGCGCCCGCGCCTGAGCACCACCGCACCGGGTACCGGCTCCAGCGCATCGAGGTCTTCAACTGGGGGACTTTCGACAAGAGCGTGTGGTCCATCCGCCCCGACGGGCAGACGTCGCTGCTGACCGGAGACATCGGCAGTGGCAAGTCCACGCTGGTGGACGCGATCACGACGCTCCTGCTACCTGCCAACCGCATCTCATACAACAAGGCCGCCGGCGCCGACGTGCGCGAGCGGACTCTGCGCAGCTATGTCGAGGGGCACTACCGCTCCGAGCGCAACGAGGCGACCGGGGCGTCGAGGCCGGTCGGGCTGCGAGACCATCGCTCGTACTCGGTGATCCTCGGCGTCTTCGCCAACGCTGGGTACGACGAGCAGGTCACGATCGCGCAGGTGTTCCACCAGCGCGATCGCACCGGGCAGCCCGACCGGTTCTTCGTGACCGCGAGTGCGGCGCTCGAGGTCGACCCGGATTTCAGCGACTTCGGCTCCGACCTCAAGGCGCTCCGTGCGCGGCTGCGCTCGCACGGAGCCGAGATCGACAACACTTTCCCCGACTACCACCGTCGCGTGCGGCGGCTGCTCGGCATCAGGTCGGAGCAGGCGATGGACCTGTTCCTGCAGACGGTGTCGATGAAGTCGGTCGGGAACCTCAACGACTTCGTCCGCAATCACATGCTCGAGCCGGCATCGGCCGAGGCGAAGGTGCGCGCGATCGTCGACCATTTCGACAACCTCGTCAAGGCGCACGAGGCGGTGCGCACCGCGACTGACCAGCTGGCGCTGCTGACGCCACTGGTGGCAGCCGCCGACAAGTACGACGCGGCGATCGCCCGGCACGCGACCCTGACCGACGAGCGCAGCGCCGTCGTGCCGTACGTCGCTGAGCGGGTGCGCGAGCTGCTCGTGAACGAGACTGCCGCCTCCCGCGAACGCATCGCGGCGCTGGATGCGCGCAAGGCCGGTCTCGTCGCCGTGCGCGACGCGCTGGTGCCCGAGCGCGATCGGCTCATGCTCGAGCGCGCCGGCGTCGGCGGCGATCGGTTGCGCGACCTCGACCACGAGATCCCCCGGGCGAGTGAGGTGCGCGACGCGCGCGTCGAGCGGCGACGGGCGTACAGCACGCTGCTCGAGGCCGCCGGGCTCGATACCGTGGAAAGTTCGGAGGACTTTCTCGCCCGCACCGAGGTCGCACAGCTGCAGCGGGCGCGGCTCGACGAGCAGCGCGGTGACATCAACGCCAGGCAGGATCCCCTGTTCGATCGCCGCGCCGACACCCGCCGGACGCGCGCGGCCGTCGCTGCTGAGATCGAGGGGCTCCGGGTGCGTCGCAACAGCCTTCCCGAGGACCTCGACCGGGTGCGCCGGCGTCTGTGCGCCGACCTCGGGCTCGCCGAGGACGGTGTGCCGTTCGCGGGGGAGCTGCTCGACGTGCGCGACGGGTACGCCGAGTGGCGGGGAGCTGCTGAGCGGGTTCTGCGCGGTTTCGCCCTGTCGATGCTCGTACCCCAGCACCGGTATGCGGATGTGTCGGCGTGGGTGAATGAGAACCGACTGCACGCCCGCCTGGTGTTCCTGCGCGTCGCCGAGCGGCGCGTGCGCACCGTGCCCGCGGCGCGACGCGGCAAGCAACTCGTCGACGCGATCGAGATCGAGCCGGGCCCATTCGCCGACTACCTCGAGGGCGAACTCGCGCAGCGGGCCGACCATGTGCTCGCCGCATCCGTCTCCCAGCTGCAGCGGGAGGACCGAGCCGTCACCCGCGAGGGGCTCATGCGCGATCGCGACCGGCACGAGAAAGACGACCGTCGCAGCGCCGCCGACCCGCGATCCTGGGTGCTGGGGCGCGGCAGCGAGCAGAAGATCGCCGCGCTCGAGGCGGAGCTCGGCGAGCACGAGGCGGCGCTGGCCGAGATCGAGGGGTCGCTCGCCGAACTCGATGACGAGGGTTCGGCGCTCGCCGTGCGTGCACAGTCGCTGGCGGGCCTTGCCCAGTATCCGTCGTGGACCGACCTCGACGTCGACAGTGCCGTGGCCGTGCTCGCCGCTCTCAAGACCGAGCGCGCGTCGCTGGTCGCCGGGTCGTCGCAGCTGGCGGCGATCGACGCGCAGCTCGAGGCGGTGGATGCCGAGGACCGGCGCCTGCGCGATGACACCGACGGCGTGGTCGCCGACATCGGCGGCATCCGCTCCGCGCTGTCGAGTCTCGAGGCGAGACAGCGCCGCGAAGAGGATCTGCTCGCGACGCTGGGTGCCGAGGTCCTCACGCGGGCGCGGGGGTTCTACCCAGCGCTGGGTGAACGCACGACCCGAGCCGATGTGCGCACGGTCGACGACTGCGATCGGCTGCGCGAGTCGCTCACCGGCGCGATCACCTCGGCGATCGAGTCGACCCAGCGCGAGACGAACGGCTACACCACGAGCATCCAGCAGCAGATGGGTGAGGTGCTGCGACGCTGGCCAGAGCTGCAGCAGGAGATGGATGCCAGCGTGGGATCGATCGGAGATTTCCGCGGTCTGCACGAGCGGGTACTGCGCGACGATCTGCCGCGGTTCGAGGCCGAGTTCCGTCATCAGCTCAACACCAACGCGGTGCGTGAGCTTGCCCAGTTCAACGCGTGGCTGCGCCGGCAGGCCGACGAGATCAGCGAGCGCGTCGCGGTGATCAACGAGGCGCTCGCCGCGATCGATTACAACCCGGGGCGCATCATCGTGCTGATCGCCGAGCCGACTGTGAACCAGGACGTGCGGCAGTTCCGCGGCGACCTGCGCGACGCCACCGCCGATGTGCTCGCCGGCCACGACGCCGACATGACCCGGCGCTTCGAGCAGATCCGGGTTCTCATCGAGAAGTTCAAGGGACGCGTCGGCCATGCCGACAGCGACCGCGCGTGGACGCGGCGGGTCACCGACGTGCGCAACTGGTTCAGCTTCGCGGCGAGCGAGCAGGACCGCCAGACCGGCCAGGAGTTCGAGCACTACACCGACTCCGACGGCAAGTCCGGTGGTCAGAAGGAGAAGCTCGCATACACGATCCTGGCGGCATCCCTCGCTTATCAGTTCGGGTTGGAGTGGGGAGTGGAGAAGTCGCGCGACTTCCGCTTCGCGGTGATCGATGAGGCGTTCGGTCGCGGGTCGGATGCGTCGACCCGCTACGCGCTGGAGCTGTTCGCCAAGCTCGGACTGCAGCTGCTGATCGTGACGCCGCTGCAGAAGGTGCACGTCATCGAGCCCTACGTCAGTGCGATTGGTTTCGTCGACAATCCCAGCGGTGCCGCGTCGCGCGTGCACACGCTGACAATCGAGGAGTTCCGTGAACGTCAGCGGGGGCGCTTGGTGTGACCGATCCGGCGCGCTGGACCACGCCTGCGGGCGTCGCCGCAGTCGTCCGTCGCCGATGGGACGACGGGATGCTGCCGCGCGCGTTCGCGCTCGACGAGCCGTTTCCGCGCGTCGAGGTGCCGCTACGGGGCCCTTCGGCGGCCGACCTCGGCGAGTATTTCGATGCCGCGCGCGCGTGGGCGGATGCCGTCAACCGCGGCTCCCGCGACGGACGGGCGTACCACGTGCTGCGGGGGAGGATCGGGGGCCGGCTCGCCGGCGTGACCGAGCTGCCGACGCGCGCCGTTGTGGAGTCGTACGCGCAGGCGTGGCAGTTGTTGGGCACAGCACGGGATGCCGATGCGTTCCGAGCCGTGGTGGCAGCATCCCTCGACGTTCCCACCGCGCGCGCGTGGGCGCTGACCTCGCCTCAGCGTGCGGTCGCGCTGGCCGGGGAATGGGCGACGCTGCTCAGCGCGCACCGGTGGCTCGCCGATCACCGCGACTCGGGACGATATCTGCGGGAGGTGAGCGCGCCGGGCGTGGACACGAAGTTCATCGAGCGACACCGGTCAGTGCTCGCCGCGATGCTCGGCGTGCCATCTGACGCGACGCGGTTCGCCGAGGCGCTCGGCTTCGCCGTCAAGCCTGCGACCGTGCGGCTGCGGTGCGACCCAGCCGTTGTCGGACTTCCATCAGGGGTGACCGAGGCCACGCTGCGTGTCGATGAGCTGGACAGGCTGCGGGCGCGTCCCGATCGTGCACTCATCGTCGAGAACGAGGTGACGTATCTGAGCGTGCCGGTCCCCGACGGATCGGTGGTGCTGTGGGGGAAGGGGTACGACGCCGATCGCGCAGCATCCCTCCCGTGGCTGGCCGATGTGCCGGTGCTGTACTGGGGTGACATAGACACGCATGGGTTCGGCATCCTGCACCGCGTTCGCGCCCACCTGCCGCACGCGCGCTCGATCCTGATGGATCGCGAGACGCTCCTCGCGCACGAGGGCCGGTGGGGGAGTGAGTCCGTGCCGACCACGACGGCGATGACCGGGCTGGATCCTGCTGAGACTGCCCTGTACACCGACCTCGTCACCGATCGCTTCGGTTCTGCGGTACGTCTGGAGCAGGAGCGCATCGACTGGGCTTGGGCGATGGGGCGTCTGCGGGATGCCGGCTGGTAACGCAACACACGCTGGATCCGCCATGACACGGCGTCTTCCTGGTGTCGCATCGGGTCTT
>NZ_WOYP01000116.1 GCF_011620715.1 Microbacterium sp.
CTACTGCGCGCTGTGGTCACGGATGCGGGCGGCGATGGCTGGTTCGCTGCGCACGTCGACGAGCATCGCCTTGACGCCGCGGGCGTGCAGGCACTCGTCGAGGCACGCGGCCATCCCGCGCCGGAGCCGATCGTCGCCGGGGCAGTGGGGCCCCCGCCGCCCGATGGCAGATCCGTCTCACCGCAACGGCGCAGGGAGCGAGACGGATGCGTCGAGCCCGCCGCCTGCCCGGGGCTTCAGCCGGGCGCTTCCTCCGCTCGCGCGGGCCAGACGCGCGACGATCGCCAGTCCCAATCCGCTGCCTCCGGTGTCAGACGACCCGCGCCAGAAACGTTCGAACGCGTGCACGCACTCTTCTTCGGTGAGTCCTGGCCCCTCATCGAGCACGTGCATCACGACCGGGTCGGCCGCATCCACCCGCACGGTGATCGTCGTACCGTCGGGACTCACACTCATCGCGTTGTCGATGAGGTTGTCGAGCACCTGCTCCACAGCGGTCTCGACGGCGAGGGCGGGGGCGGCAGCCGGTCCCTCGTAACGGATGTCTACACCCGCCTCCTGCGCGAGCGGCAGCCAATGCGCCACCCGCTCGCGGGCGATCGCCGCCGCGTCGTGCACGCCGACCGCCACGGAATCGGCCTCCGCACGGCTGAGGGTGAGCAGCCCGTCGATCACCGCACCCAAGCGGTCGAGTTCGACGTCGGCCGCGGCAAGGCGCTCCGCGGCGGCATCGGGGTCGGTGTCGACGAGGCTGCGCGCGGCATCCAATCGCAGACGCAGCGCCGTGAGCGGCGTGCGCAGCTGATGCGACGCGTCCGACGCGAACGAGCGCTGCACATCCATCAACCCGGACAATCGCCCCGCCATGGTGTTGAACGACCGCGCCAGCGCGCGCACCTCGGGCACACCAGCGCCGTCGTCAGCGCGGGCGCTGAGGTCTCCGGTGGCCAGCTGCTCGGTCGTGGCCTGCAGCCGCCGCATCCGCCGAGTGATGCCTGTTGCGAACACGGCCGCCACCAGCCCGGCGAGCAGCACCGTCACCCCCGCGACCGCCACCAGGCCCCACACCTGGCGGGCGGCGGAATCCGAGAACTGCTGTGCCGGGTAGCTGAACCGCACCGCCCCGCGGATCGTGTCGCCGGCCAGCACCGGCACCGCGACATAGAGCAGACTCATGCCGAGCGTCTCCGAGTAACGTTCGCCCGTCGCGATCCGGCCTGCCAGGGCGCTCGCGATCTCAGGTCGCGACCCGTATGCGGCGCCGACGCGGGACTGGTCGGTGTCGCTCGTGGCCACAGCCGTCCCGCCGGCGTCGACCACCACGACCCGCGCACCGGTCGCGGCGCTGTAGGCGTCCACGGCCTGGGTGACGACCTTGTTGGTCGCCGCAGTGCCGGACTCGAGGGATTCCTCGAGCCGCCCGGCCAGCACGAACGCGTCGCGCTCGAGCGTCGTGACCATGCGCTCGCGCTCGACGCCGGTGAGATAGAACGCGAACGGCACGTTCTGCACCACGAGCACGAGCACGGTGAAGCCCATGATCGCGAGCATCAGCCGCGCTCTCACCCCGGCCCCTCCCCGCGGAGCGGGGACTCTGCATCGCCGCGCGACACCTCGGGCACCTCGAACCGAAAGCCCACCCCGCGCACGGCTTCGATCCACGATGGGTCGCCGAGCTTCTTGCGGATCGCAGCAACGTGGGCGTCAAGAGTCTTCGTGGTTCCGTACCAGGCCACGCCCCACACGTCACGCAAGATGTCGGGCCGCCGCAGCACCGCCCCGGGGTCGGCCGTGAGGTAGTCGAGCAGCTCGAACTCCTTCGCGGTCAGGTGCACCTCGACGTCGGCAAGCATCACTCGCCGCGCCCGCACATCCACCGTGAGCGGACCGAACGTGCGCGCAGTGGCCGCGGCGGCCGCGGCATCCGGCTGAGACGAGCGCCGCGCAACCGCACGCACTCGCGCCGTGAGCTCACGGAAGCCGAACGGCTTCACGAGGAAGTCGTCGGCACCCACCTCGAGCGCCAGCACCCGGTGGAACTCCTCGTTGCGGGCACTCACCACGATCACCGGCACCGACGAGTCGGCACGGATGCGGCGGCACACCTCCACCCCGTCGAGGTCGGGCAGCCCGAGGTCGAGCAGCACGAGATCGGCACCGCCTTCGGCCACCACAGCGAGCCCGGCGGCACCCGTGTTGACGCGGACGCCCTCGAACCCCGCGTGCCTCAGTGCATCCAGGATGCCGTCGGCGATCGCGTCGTCATCCTCAACCAGGAGCACTCGCACATCGCCATTCTGTCGGCATCGCCCGGCCTTCGCCGCCGGCCGGGCTGACCTCTCAGCGAATTTGCCGAATCTTGGATATTCGCGGGGCCACCCTTGACCGGCCTTTCCGTACCGTGAGGTTCATGAAGAACGCAGCGATCACCACACTGTCGGTCCTCGGCGTCGTAGGCGCCGCAGCCGTCGCCATGGCCGCGAACGCCAACACGCTCGGGGTCCTCGACACGGTCGACCGGACTTCCCACGTCGCCGTCGCCGGCGACCCGGCGGGCCTCGGCTCGCCGAACCCGACGACCACCCGCACGCCCGACTCGGAGCACAGCCAGGCGGCCGTCGTCCCCGCACCGCAGCCGGCCAAGCAGCCGGTGCACGCCACGACCGGCGGATCCGGATCCGCGAGCACCACGGGCGAGACCGACGACAGCCGCGAGACCACGGAATACTCCGACGACTCGACCCACGTCGAGGTCGAAAGCCACGACGATGGCGAAGCAGGCGACGATGGCGAAGCCGACGACTGATCCCGCCCACACGGCACGCGTCACCCGCGTGCTCGTTGACCTGGCGTCGGTGGCGGCCTTCGGCGGCATTCTCACGGGATTCGTGACGGTGCCGCAGGAGGCGCCACCGGCATCAGGGGGGCCGGTGACGGCGCCCTCGCCGGCACCCGCCGCGCCGGCACCCGCCGCGCCGGCACCCGCACCCGCGGCTCCCGCACCAGAGCCGGTACCGGCGGCACCGGCGCCCGCCCCGGCGCCTGTCAACGCAACCACGTCCGGTTCGGGCGGCTGACATGACTGCGACGGATGCCGCGACCCCACCGGTCGCGGCCACCCCGGCGACCGCAGCGGCCTGGGCCGTGGCCGAGGCCATGGTCATGGGCAACGGCTGCGCGCTCACCGTCGTCGACGCCGACCTCGCAGTTGCCGAGGGCGCCCTCGCCCTCACCCGTCGCCTCGATGCGCTGTGGAGCCGGTTCCGCCACGACAGCGACATCACCGCCCTCAACCTCGCCGAGGGTGAGCCGCGGCGCGTCGACCCGCTCACCTGCCTGCTGATCGGCGAGATGCGCGAAGCGCACCGGCGCACCGACGGCGACTTCGACCCCACGCTGCTTCCGACCCTCGTCGCAGAGGGGTATGCGGCATCCCGCGTCGAACCGGGACTGACCACCTGGCTGCCCCTCACCGCGCAGGCCGGCGGCGACCTCGACGGCATCCGCATCGACGGGGATGTCGTCACCCTCCCCCGCGGTACGACCCTCGACCCGGGCGGCATCGGCAAGGGCCTCGCCGCCGACCTCGCGGTGGCGTATGCGCTCGAACACGGCGCGACCGGCGCGCTGGCGCAGTTCGGCGGCGACATCCTCGCCACCGGCGCGCCCCCCGACGGCGATGCGTGGCGCATCGGGGTGGAAGATCCGTTCCGGCCGGGCGAGCACTGCGACGTCCTGCGGGTGCTGCACGGTGCCGTGGCAACCTCGAGCACCCGCAGGCTGCGGTGGAACGGAACCGACGGCGGGGAGGTGCACCACCTGCTCGACCCGAGGGCAGGCGGCAGCATCCGCACCGATGTGCAGACCGTCACCGTTATCGCAGGCACAGGCGCGCGCGCCGAATCGCTCACCAAGCCCGGATTCCTGCGCCCTGTCGCCGAGTACCTTGCGTGGCTGCCGACACAGGATGCCGCAGCCCTCGTGATCACCGCCGACGGCACGATGCACACGACTGCGAACTGGAGCGATTTCCGATGACCGACCCACACCTGTGGTGGTACGCGTCCCGGGCGAGTGCCATCGTCGCCTGGTCGCTGCTGACTCTGACGACCCTCTGGGGCATCCTGCTCGCCACCCGCGTCCTGCGGGTCGCCGACAACCCGGCGTGGCTGCGGATCGTGCACGCCCACCTCAGCACGATCGCGCTGGTGATGACGCTCATCCACGTCGGGTCGCTGCTGCTGGACCCGTACATGAGGTCGCAGGGATTCGGCATCCCGGCCGCCCTGGTCCCCTACGCGTCCACGTTCAAACCGCTCGCGCTGACCCTCGGCATCGTCGCGCTCTACCTGATGATCGCCGTCGCCCTGTCGGCGAGCGCGATGCGATTCCTGCCGCGGAGGCTCTGGAAGGGGCTGCACTACGCGAGCTACCTCGTCGTGGCACTCGTCGCCGTGCATGCCGGCATGGCCGGCACGGACCGCGGCAGCACGTGGTACGTCTCGTTGTCGACAGCACTGATCGTCGCCGCCGCGATCGCTGCGATCGTGCGCCGCATCGTCGGCTCGGTGGCCGCGCAGCGGCGCCGCGCCGCCGCCAAGGCCCGCCGCGTCACCCTGCGCACGCCCACGCCGATGCGGGTCTCGGAGCTCCGCGCCCTCACCGACGACGTGCGCGGCATCCGCCTGGTGTCGCTGGAACCGGGCCCGCTGCCGCCGTGGACGCCCGGCTCGCACATCACCCTGCACCTGCCGAACGACCTCGAACGCCGCTACTCGCTGTGCGGCGACCCCGCTGATCGGCACGGGTACGAGATCGCGGTGCAGCTCGAGCCCGACTCCGCAGGAGGCAGCCGGTACATCCACGAGACGCTGCGCATCGGGCAGGTGCTGCCGGTGGATCCGCCGCGCAACAACCTGCCGCTCGAGCCCGCGCCCGACTACCTGTTCATCGCGGGCGGCATCGGCATCACCCCGATCCTGGCGATGATCGGCTCGCTGCCGCCCTCGCGCAACTGGGAGCTGCTCTATCTCGGCCGCTCGCGCCGCACCATGGCGTTCGCCGCGATGCTCGAAGAGCGCTACCCGGGCCGGGTCACCATCCACGCCAGAGACGAGCACCCCGACCGGATGCCGGCAGCCCACATCGCGGCGCTCAGCACCGCGCAGGTCTACGCCTGCGGCCCGAACGCTCTGCTCGACGAAATGGTCGAGGCGGTGCCGGCCGACCGCCTGCACATCGAGCGCTTCGTCGCCCTCGACCGTGCGTCAGGCCTGGACCCGAAGCCGGTGCAGGTCGATCTCGCCGGGGTCGGCACGTTCCGGGTGGCGGCGGATCGCAGCATCCTCGACGTCCTCGAAGAAGCGGGTGCGCCCATCGCCGGGTCGTGCCGCGAGGGCGTGTGCGGTGCGTGCCAGCTGCGGGTGCTCGACGGCACCCCGCTGCATCTGGACTCGGTGCACGCGGATGCCGACAAGGATGCCGCGGGCGTCATGTACCCGTGTGTCTCACGGTCGGTCAGCGATCGGCTCGTGGTCGACATCGTCGACTGAGTCACGCTGAACGCCCGCGATCGAGCCGCGCGCGGCGATCTCATGATCCGAGGGTCACATCCACCTGGATCTCGGCGGCCAGCTCTTCGAGCGCGGACTGCACGGCGTCGATGTCGACGGATGCAGCGGCCCGCGCCACGATCTTCGCTTCGAAGAGCCGCCCACCCGACATCGCCGCATCGTAGGTTTCGCTCGACATCCGCTCGATGCTGAGGTCGTGCGCGCTCAGCGTCGCGGAGATCTCGCGGACGATGCCCGGACGGTCGTTGCCGAGCACCGTGAACGCGAGCCGGCGCATGTCCACGTCATCCGTCGGCGATGTCTCGCTCGCATGGACCGCGACGGTCAGCAGTCCGTCGAGCCCGGTGAGCGCGGCACGCAGGTCGTCCACTCGGTCGTCTGCGACGGACACCTCGATGATGCCCGCGAATGCCCCCGCGAGCTCGGCGAGCTCGCTGGTCTCCCAGTTGCCGCCGTGCGCGTCGACGACATCGGCGACCGCCGCGACGAGTCCGGCCCGGTCGGCGCCGACCACCGTGAGCACAAGCGTTGTCATGACCCTCAGCGTACCGATCAGGCGCTGTGGATCCACGGCTTCTGCGGTAACGGGCCGTACCATGTGCGGTGAGGCTCTCGTCCGAGAACCGGACCGCCATCTGTCTTCGGGGATTCAGAACTGTGACCGACTCCACTCGCAGCGGTGCGCGGACGCACCGCGTGTCCGCCCGCGTGCGTCGCCGCCGACGACTGGCTGTGTTCGTCTCGGCGGTCGTGCTGGTCGCCGCGGTTGTGACGACTGTGTCGGTGATCGCCGCGACACGGGGCGGATCGGATGCCGCGGCCGCGCCCTCCGCAGCGGCGTCGTCGAGCGCCGCCCCGATTCCGAGCGCGACGCCGCTCACGGCGTCGCAGCAGCTCCTGGAGACCACCGACGACCCCCAGGCCTGCGCGGTCAGCTTCGCCGGAGAAGGGGTCGCCGACGAGCCCATGCTGCAGACGCAGGGCGTGCTCTACTCCGGCCTGCCGATCCCGCAGCGGGACGGCCTCGTGTTCGCAGGCTGGTACGCCACCCCGGCGGATGCCGCCGCCTTCGCCATCCCGAGCCGCCTCAACGGCTCGGAGCTCGTCGCGTGCACAGACCAGCAGATCACCCTGCACGGCTCATGGAAGACGCCCGACGAGAATGCCGCCGAGAACGCGCAGATCCCGATCATGATGTACCACCAGTTCACGACGCGCCCCGAAGGCGAAGACGGCTGGCTGCGCGGCAACTACGCCTACATCGGCGATTTCGACGCGCACATGAACCACATCGCGACCGGGGGCTTCTACCTGCCGACGTGGGATGAGCTGAGCGCATTCATCGACGGCCGCCTGTGGCTGCCGACTCACTCGGTGATCATCACTGACGATGACGCCGACCAGACTTGGTTCGACCTCGCCGCGCCGGTGGTCGACAAGTACAAGCTGCTGGCCACGTCGTTCATGATCACCGCGTATCGGCAGGACGCCGCGCCGAACCCGTACGTGCTGCGGCGCTCGCACACGAACGACATGCACCAGGCCGGAGCGAACGGACAAGGCCGGATGGTGAACTGGACCGCCGACGAGATCGCCGCCGACCTCGAGGCCTCCGCAGCGGTCCTCGGCGTGAAGGAAGTGATCGCCTACCCATACGGCCACTACAACGACACCGCCAAACAGGGCGTCTCGCAGGCGGGGTTCGAGCTGGCCCGCACGATCGAGCCGGGCTACGTCTCGATCGGGACCGACAAGCTCGCGCTGCCCGTGATCCGCGTCAACTACGGCATGAACGTCGACGCGATCACGAGCCTGATCGGCTGATCCGCGGCCCTATATGGGGCTGCGCGGCCCTACAGCTCGCCCGGAGAAATCGCCTGAGCGTCGAGCTCCTCCACTATGTGACGCGCCTTGCTGACCTGCGCCGCCCGCTTGCGCGGTGCGTAGACGACGAGCGAGTGGAAGACGAACCGCACCACGAAGGCGACGATGAGCGTGATCCCGGTCGCGATCACAACGGAGATGTGCCCGCCGCTCACCATGAGCGCGACGATCGGGATGCGGATGAGCAGCTCGGCGTTGTTGAACGTGAACGACTTCGCGAACCGCGCCCACACCCCCGATGCCTCGCCCTTCATGTCCTGGAAGACGAAGTGCTCCTGCAGCAGGAAGTTCGCGATGATCGTCACCTCCGAGGCGATGATCGCCGCGACGAGGTAGTTCACGCCGAGGTGGGTGAGCCCCCACACGATGGCGATGTTCGCGAGCGCGCCCAGTCCGCCGATCACGGCGAACAGCGACATCTTGCCGAACCTCAGCGCCGTGAGCTGGGTGAGGAAGTGCATCCCCTGTCGCATCGACGCCTTGGACTCTCCCGCATGACGACCGGCGAAGTCGAACGGCACCTCGGCGATGCGCAGGTTCTTGCGCGCGAGGATCTCGAGCAGGATCTTGAAGCCTCGGGGCTTGAGGGCGGCGGCATCCACCACCCGGCGATCGATGAGGAAGAAGCCCGTCATCGGATCGGACACGTCCTTGAGCCGGACCGGGAACATGGCCCGGGTGAGCGCGGTCGACACCTTCGATACGAAGACCCGGGTGCGGCCCGCCAGGCCGTCCGAGGTGCCGCCTCCCGTATACCGCGACGCCACCACGACGTCGACGTCACCGCGTGCGAATCGCGCGTAGATGTCGCGGATCTCCTCCGGCGGATGCTGCAGATCTCCGTCCATGACCAGACAGGCATCGGCCTCGGCGACGGCGAAGCCTTCGAGGACCGCGCCGCCCAGACCGCCGGTGCGCACGTCGCGGTGGATGAGGCGCACCGGCAGAGCCGCGGATGCCGCAACCTCGCGAACCACGTCGGGAGTGGCATCCGTGCTGTCGTCGACGAAGATGATCTCGGCGTCGAGCCCCCGCGTCTCGTCCGTGACACGACGAACGAGCTCCGCGACGTTGGGAGCTTCATTGTAGGTCGGGACGATGATCGACAACTGCATTGCGCTCTATCGTCGCATGCCTGCGGACGAGCAGAAGCGGTGACGCATCCAGGAGGATCCGCGCCCGAACTGCACGCATGCGGATGCCGCAGCGCAGGAGTGTGCGGCATTTGGCCGTCATTCAGGCTGCATGCCGGAGAATGGACGCATGACTCTCTCCTCCTCGACCATCACGGTGTTCGGTGCTGACTGGTGCCGCGACTGCGTGCGCACCAAGAATCAGCTCGACTCCCTCGGCGTGAGTTACGACTACGTGGACCTCGTGGCCGACCCGGACGCCGCCGACGTCGCGCGCGAGATCTCGGGCCGCACGAACATCCCCGTCGTGGTGTATCCGGATTCCTCCCACCACGTCGAGCCCTCCAACGACGATGTCGAGGCGAAGCTCCGCGAGCTCTCCCTCATCTAGCCCGTGGGGCCTCACCAGGCTGAGG
>NZ_WOYP01000005.1:0-29391 GCF_011620715.1 Microbacterium sp.
TGTCGATCAGCGGTTCGCTCGACATGATCACGCCGGCGGCGTGCACGCCCCACTGTCGCTTGAGGTTCTCCAGCCCCACGGCGGTGTCGAAGACCGTCTTCGCGTCGGGATCCGTGTCGATCAGCGCGCGGAATTCGGATGCCTCCTTGAACCGCGGGTGATCTTTGTCGAACATGCCCTCCAGCGGCATGTCCTTGCCCATCACGGCGGGGGGCATCGCTTTGGTGAGCTTCTCCCCCATGCTGAACGGGAAGCCGAGCACCCGGCCCGCGTCCTTGAGCGCCTGCTTGGCCTTGATCGTGCCGTACGTGACGATCTGGGCGACGCGCTCGTCGCCGTACTTCTGGGTGACGTACTGGATCACCTCGCCGCGGCGACGGTCGTCGAAGTCGATGTCGAAGTCGGGCATCGACACACGATCGGGGTTGAGGAACCGCTCGAACAGGAGGCCGTGCCGGAGGGGATCCAGGTCGGTGATCCGCATCGCGTAGGCGGCCATCGAACCGGCGCCGGAGCCGCGCCCGGGACCCACCCGGATGCCGTTCTCCTTGGCCCAGTTGATGAAGTCGGCGACGACCAGGAAGTAACCGGGGAATCCCATCTGCACGATGACACCCGCCTCGAAGTCGGCCCGCGCACGCACCTCGGCCGGGATTCCGGACGGATACCGCACGTGCAGTCCGCGCTCGACCTCCTTCACGAACCAGCTCTGCTCCGTCTCGCCCGCCGGCACCGGGTAGCGCGGCATGTAGTTGGCGCTCGTGTCGAAGTGGATGCCGGCGCGTTCGGCGATCGCCAGCGTGTTGTCGCAGGCCTCCGGGTTGTCGCGGAAGATGTGCCGCATCTGCGCCGGCGACTTGAGGTAGAACTCCTCGCCTTCGAACTTGAAGCGCCTGGGGTCGTCGAGGGTGGAGCCGGACTGCACGCACAGCAGCGCGGCGTGGCTGGTGGCGTCGTGCTGATGCGTGTAGTGCAGGTCGTTGGTCGCGACGAGCGGGAGGTCGAGTTCCCTCGCAAGGCGCAGCAGGTCGTTCATCGTGCGGCGCTCGATGTCTATGCCGTGGTCCATGATCTCGGCATAGAAGTTCTCCTTGCCGAAGATGTCGCGGAACTCGGCGGCCGCCGCCTTCGCTGCGTCGTACTGTCCGAGGCGCAGGCGCGTCTGCACCTCGCCGCCGACACAGCCGGTGGTGGCGATGACGCCCTTCGAGTAGGTCTGCAGGAGCTCGCGGTCGATGCGGGGTTTGAAGTAGTAGCCCTCCAGTGACGCATAGGACGACATCCGGAAGAGGTTGTGCAGGCCTTCGTCGCTCTCGGCCAGCAGCGTCATGTGCGTGTACGCGCCCGAGCCCGAGACATCGTCGTCGTTCTGGTCGGGACGTCCCCAACGCACCCGCGCCTTGTCGGCGCGGTGCGTGCCGGGCGTGACGTACGCCTCCATGCCGATGATCGGCTTCACGCCGATCTCGATCGCCGTCTTGTAGAACTCGAAGGCACCGAACGTGTTGCCGTGATCGGTGACCGCGATCGCCGGCATCCCCTGATGGGACGCCTCTTCGATGAGGGGTTTGATGCGCGCGGCCCCGTCCAGCATCGAATACTCACTGTGAACATGAAGGTGAACAAAGGAGTCGGCTGTCACGGATCGAGACTACCCGCGCCCTCCGACCGACTGCGGCGGCAACGCCGCGCATGACGGCGTCGCCGGGAAGCGCTAGTCGCCGCGCAGCACCTCGAGAGCGTGGGCGAGGTCGGCGGGGTACTCCGACGTGAAGGTGACCCAGTCCCCCGTTCCGGGATGCGCGAACGACAGCTGCCGAGCGTGAAGCCACTGGCGTGTCAGCCCCAATCGTGCCGACAGCATCGGGTCGCTCCCATAGAGCGGATCGCCGACGCACGGATGCCGATGGGCGGCCATGTGCACGCGGATCTGGTGCGTGCGCCCGGTCTCGAGGTGGATCTCCAGCAGCGCCGCGCCAGGAAACGCCTCGAGGGTCTCGTAGTGGGTGAGGGAGTCCTTGCCGTCGGGCGTGACGGCGAATTTCCACGAATGCGACGGATGCCGCCCGATCGGGGCGTCGATCGTGCCGGCGAGCGGGTCGGGGTGGCCCTGCACGACCGCGTGGTAGATCTTCTCGACCTCGCGCTCCTTGAACGCGCGTTTGAGCGCCGTGTAGGCGCGCTCGGTCTTGGCCACGACCATCAGACCGCTCGTGCCGACGTCGAGGCGATGGACGATGCCCTGCCGCTCCGCCGCGCCGGTCGTCGCGACACGGATGCCTCCGGCGACGAGCGCGCCGAGCACGGTCGGTCCCGCCCAGCCGATCGACGGATGGGCGGCCACGCCCGAGGGCTTGTCGACCACGACGATCTCGTCATCGTCGTAGACGATCCCGAGATCGGGCACGGCCAGCGGCACGACGCGCGGCTCCTCCTTCGGCTGCCACGACACCTCGAGCCAGGATCCGCCGCGCAGGCGATCCGACTTGGTCAGCACCCGACCGTCCATCTCGACGCCGCCGGCATCGGCGACATCGGCCGCGAACGTCCGCGAGAACCCCAGCATCTTGGCGAGGGCGGCATCCACCCGCGTCCCGTCGAGCCCGTCGGGCACCGGGAGACTGCGCGAGTCCACGTCAGCCGTCCGCGTCGCGCCGGGGTTCGCGATCGCGCGGGGCACCGGCATCCGGTTCGGCGACGGGGAATTCACTGCCTTGGAAGCCGGTCACGCCGCCGTCCGGAGGAAACTCGTCGCCCTCACCGAGCAGGGTGCCGTCGTCCTTGCGCACGCGCACCTCACGGGTGCCGTCCACATGAAGGCCGATGAGCACCAGAGCCGCGACCGAGATCATCATCGTCACGATGAAGATGTCGGCGACGTTGTAAATCGCCGGCATCATCCACGGCGTGTTGATGAAATCGACGACATGCCCGACCGGGAAGCCGGGTTCGCGCAGCGCGCGGTCGGTGAGGTTTCCGAGCACGCCGCCCAGGAGCAGCCCGAGCACCACCGCCCACACGCGCGAGCGAAGGCGGGTGGCGGCGAGCCAGACGATCACGACCGCGACCACAGCGAGGGCGATCGTGAAGATCCACGTGACACCCTCGCCGAGCGAGAACGCGGCTCCGGGGTTTCGGATCAGATAGAAGATCAGGAAGTCGCCAAGAACCTTGACGGCCTGCTCGGGCGGCAGGTTCTGAATGGCGAGGTACTTCGTGAACTGGTCGGCGGCCAGCACCAGCGCCGCGAGAATCGCGACGATGGTGCCGGCCGCCGCCTTGTGCAGGGGGGCTCGGCCTGTCAAAGGCCGGCCTAGAGGCCGATGGCCGACACCGGGGTCGAACCCGACGCCGTGCCCGTGGTCTCGAGGTCGCGCAGCTTGCCCTCGATGTAGCCGCGCAGCTGGGCGCGATAGTCGCGCTCGAAGTTGCGCAGCTCGGTGATTCGGTTCTCGAGGCTTCCGCGCTCCTTCTCGAGACGGGCGATCTCTTCGCGCCCCTTCGTCTCGGCCTCGGAGACGATGGATGCCGCCTGGGCCTGCGCGTCGGCGATGAGCCGGTCACGCTGGGCGATGCCCTCGGCGACGTGTTCGTCGTGCAGGCGCTGAGCCAGCTCGATGATGCCCGCGCTGGCAGCGGCCGGGGCGACAGCGCCCTGACCTGCGTCGGTGGCGGACGCCGCGACCGGAGCGGCACTCGGAGCTTCTTCGACGACCTCGGCGCGGGCCTCGGCGGGCGCCGCCGAACCGGACTCGTACGCGGCGAGCTTGGCCTTCAGCTCATCATTCTCGGCGATCGTCTTGCGCCACTCCACGACGATCTCGTCGAGGAAGTCATCGACCTCGTCCGGGTCGAAGCCTTCCTTGAACCGGACGTGCTGGAACTGCTTGGTGACGACGTCATCGGGGGTCAATGCCATGATGGTTCCTCTTTCGAGCGCTCTGGTCGCTGGCCGATGTCGGGGGCCGCTCCGCCGATGTCCGGCGGTCGTACCAGGCAAGCATAGTCGCGGCTCACGAGCGTGTCGAAGGCCGCGCGCGAGTGTGGGGTCAGCGCATGAAGGCGCGCGTGACGGAGAGCAGCACGAAGCACAGCAACATCGTCAAGGTGAAGCCGAAGTCGATACCGATGCCGCCGACACGCAGCGGCGGGATGAAGCGCCGGAACATCTTGATCGGCGGGTCGGTGACCGTATAGACGATCTCTGCAGCCACCAGACCGGCACCCTTGGGACGCCATTCCCGGTTGAAGAACGGGATCCAGTCGAGCATGAGCCGCACCAGCAGCACGATCAGGAAAAGCAGGAGGAGGCTATTGAGGATCGTGGCAATAGCGCCGACGATGTTCACAACTCGATCGTATCAGCGCGGCGAGCTACCCCTGCGCGAATGGGACCGACTCCGGGTCGGCCTGAGCCACCGCACCGTCGCCCGAAACGGCGACGTTCTCGGGCGAGAGCAGGAAGACCTTGCTGGTCACACGCTCGATCCGGCCGTACAGGCCGAGCGAGAGTCCGCTCGCGAAGTCGATCAGGCGGCGCGCATCGGCGTCACTCATCTGCGAGAGATTGATGATGACCGGGATGCCCTCGCGGAAGTTCTCGGCG
This sequence comes from Microbacterium sp., assembly GCF_011620715.1. Classification (GTDB taxonomy): domain Bacteria; phylum Actinomycetota; class Actinomycetes; order Actinomycetales; family Microbacteriaceae; genus Microbacterium. The sequence goes on from NZ_WOYP01000005.1 coordinate 4,607, forward strand.
ATGACCTGGGCGTCGCGGTACTGCTTGGGGTGCACGGTGAGGATCTCGCTGATCGCCGCGGGCGCCACCTGGCGCACGACGGTCGGACGGTGCAGCGGGGTCACCGTCGCAGACTTCTCGATCGAGGTCGGCTTGCGGCCGGCCGGCTGCGGAGCGGGTTCGTCATAGACCTCTTCCTCATCGGCGAGTCCGAGGTACACCATGGTCTTCTTGAGCGGGTTCGACATCGCATCCTCCTGCATTTCTCACTGCTGTGCGTGCTCGTGTTTCGAGGTTAACGGTGCGCGGGTCTCGGGCCCGTGATTGCCGACCCGATCCGCAGGTGTGTCGCGCCCGCGGCGATCGCGTCGGGGTAGTCCGCCGTCATTCCGGCGGAGATCCATGAGGCCTCGGGAGCGACCGCGCGCACGCGATCGGAGCAATCCGCCAAGCGAGCGAATGCCGCAGCCGGCGCCTCGTCGAGAGGAGCCACCGCCATCACCCCGCGAAGCCGCAGGGTGCGGCATCCGCTCACGTGCTCGGCGAGGCGCTCGAGCTCGTCCGGCACGACTCCCCCGCGGCCCGGGTCGTGCGTGAGGTTCACCTGGAGCAGCACGTCGAGGGCCGGCGAATCGGGCGCGGCTGCCGCATCCAGCGCATCGGCGATCTTGATGCGGTCGACGGAGTGCACGACGGATGCCGCAGCCCTGATCGCCTTCGCCTTGTTGGTCTGCGCCTGCCCGATGAAGTGCCAGCGCAGGCCCTCCAGGCTGCCGACGGCCGCTGTCTTCTCGCTGAGCTCCTGCTGGCGATTCTCACCCACGTCGCGCACGCCGAGCGCGTAGAGCTCCTCGACGAGAGACACGGGATGGAACTTCGTCACCACGATGCGCGTGATCCTGTCCGGATCGCGACCCACCGCCCGTGCGGCGGCCTCGATCCCGGCGTCGACCTGGGTGAGGCGGGCGGCGAGGTCCACCTCTACTTCAGGAAGTCGGGGATGTCGAGGTCGTCGTCGCCGAAGGCCGAGTCGTAGCTCGAGTCCGGCACGGCCGCGCCGACTGAGACGGTCTCGCTCTGGAGGACCGGCTCTTTGGCCGCATCCGCGGCCGGGGTGGCGGGCACGACGGGCGCCGAGACCACCCGCGACGACGTGACGGGATCCAAGCGCAGTGTCGGCTCGCCGCTGTCGAAGCCGGCGGCGATCACCGTGACCCGGACCTCGTCGCCGAGGGTGTCGTCGATGACGGTTCCGAAGATGATGTTCGCCTCGGGGTGGGCGGCCTCCTTGACCAGCTGCGCGGCGTCGTTGATCTCGAAGATGCCGAGGTTCGACCCGCCCTGGATCGACAGCAGCACGCCGTGGGCGCCCTCGATGCTCGCCTCGAGCAGAGGGGACTCGACCGCGAGCTCGGCGGCTTTGATGGCGCGATCGGCGCCGCGCGCCGAGCCGATGCCCATGAGTGCCGAGCCGGCGCCCTGCATGACCGACTTGACGTCGGCGAAGTCGAGGTTGATCAGGCCCGGGGTCGTGATGAGGTCGGTGATTCCCTGCACGCCGGCCAGAAGCACCTGGTCGGCCGTGGCGAACGCCTCGATCATGCTGATGCCTCGGTCGCTGATCTCCAGCAGGCGGTCGTTCGGAACCACGATGAGGGTGTCGACCTCTTCCTTCAGCTTGGCCACGCCGGTCTCGGCCTGGCTCTGGCGACGGCGGCCCTCGAACGAGAACGGCTTGGTCACGACACCGATCGTGAGGGCGCCGATCGACTTCGCGATCTTCGCGACCACCGGGGCGCCACCGGTACCGGTGCCGCCACCCTCACCTGCGGTGACGAAGACCATGTCGGCGCCTCGCAGCGCTTCCTCGATCTCTTCGGCGTGGTCCTCTGCCGCGCGGCGCCCCACCTCGGGGTCGGCACCGGCGCCGAGGCCGCGCGTGAGCTCGCGACCGACGTCGAGCTTGACGTCGGCGTCGCTCATCAGCAGCGCCTGCGCGTCGGTGTTGATCGCGATGAACTCGACGCCCCGCAGTCCGAGATCGATCATGCGGTTGACGGCGTTCACGCCGCCACCGCCGACGCCGACGACCTTGATCACCGCGAGGTAGTTCTGGTTCTGGCTCATGCCGGCCTCCGTCTGTGCTGCACCCTGGTCTGTATCACCGCGAAAAAACCTTCAACCTCTAGTAGAGGTGTAAAGAATTGCCCGGTATGCAATTCCCTTGGTCACGAAAGTATGCGGATGCCGGCACACCACCGGGAGCGTCGCGGGCGTGTCGCGACATCCCGCGCAGAACCGGGTCCCGACAGCGGCGGGACTGTGCTCAGCCCACGACGATCGCGCTCGGCGACGACACGTCGTAGACACTGACCGAGGCGGGCGGACGCGCGATCATGGCCTTCTCGAGCACGAGCGCCTTCATCGCGGAGTCCTCGGCGCTGCCCCACACGACCTGTGCGTTCGCCCCGCCGAGCGTGAGGGTCACATCATCCGGCGTCGTGGCCGACACCGCTGTGACCTGCGCCATGATCGAATCCGGCAGGGACCGTATGACCTGACCGATCGCGGCAAACGCCGTCGACCCGGTCCCGCCCTCGACGGTGACCAGTGGCCGGCCGGGAGCGGGAATCTCGCTCGTGGACAGCGCGACGCCGGCCGCGTCCACGAGCGTGTACCCCGCGCGCGTCTGGATCAGGCCGATCGGCGTGCGTTCGACGATGCGCACGACCAGTTCGTGAGGGGGTCGCGCCTCGAGCGAATAGGACTCCACGATCGGGAAGGTCACCAGAGCCGCCTTCACTGCGCTCTCGTCCACCAGCGGCAGCGGAGTGCCGATCTGACCCTGCAGAGCGGCCCCCACATCGAGCGGGTCCAGGGTCTGCGCGCCGACGATGCGGATCTGCTCCACGGCGAACAGCGGACTGTAGGCGGCGCCCAGTGTCGACAGGACGAGCAGGACGACGGATGCCGCTCCCCCGAGCCACAGCAGCCGACGGCGCCGCTGGCGGCCGGTGAAGCGACGCACCTCGGCTCGCAGCGCCTTGCGGCGGGCCCGAGCCGCCGCCCACACCTGGCGCAGACGGACGTGATCCTCGTCCGCATCCGCGTCCGCCGACGCGGCATCCGGCGGCACAGCGACACCCGCAAGCTCAGCGGGCCGCTGCATCGGCGTGGCGCCGATCAGCGGGATGACCGGAGCGACGGTGCCGCTGGGTTCGGCATCCGTCGCCTCATCGACGTCAGCGCTGGGACGAGCGGCCTCCGTCTCGGTCTCGGGGCCGGGGCCGGACCCGGAGCCGGGGTCGACGTCCACGACGCCCCGCGTCGACGGAGGCACCGCGGCATCCGCGGCGGACTCCGCAGGCGGCGGAAGCGGCGTCGGCCGGCGCATCCGGCGCTACTCCGCCGCTTCGTCCGCCGCCGAAGCCGCGGCCGGAGTGCGCGAAAGCGCGTCGAGCACCTGAGGAATGATCTGGTAGACGTTGCCGCAGCCGAGCGTGATGACGTAGTCGCCGTCGCGGGCGACGGTCGCGGTGTAGTCCGCAGCCTGCTGCCAATCGGCGACGTAGTGCACGTGGCCGGGGTCCGCGAAGGCGTCGGAGACCAGCTCGCCGGTCACGCCGGGCACCGGATCCTCTCGGGCGCCGTACACGTCGAGCATGACGGTGTGGTCCGCATGGCTCTCGAGGACCTCGGCGAACTCGCGGTACATCTGCTGAGTCCGCGAGTACGTGTGCGGCTGCTGGATCGCGATGATCCTCCCATCCCCGACGACGGTGCGTGCCGCTTCGAGCGCGGCGGCGACCTCGGTCGGGTGATGTGCATAGTCGTCGAAGACGCTGACCCCCCGTTCGATGCCGTGCAGCTCGAACCGGCGCACCGTGCCCTCGAAGCCCTCGACCGCGCGCACCGCAGGCTCGAGCTCGTGACCGAGGGTGAGCAGCACTGCGACCGCGCCCGTCGCGTTGACGGCGTTGTGCGCGCCCGGAACAGCCAGCTGCGCCTGGACCGCCACGTCGCCGTGGCTGATCGTGAACGAGACCGGGCCCTCGGTGCGGATGCCGGTCACCCGCACGTCGGCGGCATCCGACTCGCCGAACGTGAGGATGTGCGGATGCGTCAGCCGCTCGGCCACCGTGCGCGCACCGGCGTCGTCGGCCGAGATGACGACCGCCTCGCGAGCCCGATTCGCGAAAGTCGCGAACGCGTCCACGAACGCTTCGTCGGAGCCGTAGTGATCGAGGTGATCCGGATCGACGTTCGTGATCAGGGCGACCGAGGTGTCATAGAGCAGGAACGTGCCGTCGGACTCATCGGCCTCGATCACGAACAGGTCATCGGAGCCTGTCGCGCTCGAGACACCGAGTTGTGCGATCACTCCGCCGTTGACGAACGTCGGATCTTCACCCAGTGCCCGCAGCGCAGTCACGATCATTCCGGTGGAGGTCGTCTTGCCATGGGCGCCGGCGACCGAGACCAGACGATGACCGCCGATCAGCCAATTCAGCGCCTGCGAGCGGTGGATGACCGGCATCCCCCGTTCCTTGGCGACGACGAATTCGGGGTTCTCCGGCCAGATCGCTCCGGTGTGGATCACCGTGTCGGCGTCGCCCAGGTTGGCCGCGTCGTGGCCGATGAACACGGTGGCGCCGTGCGCAGCGAGATCCTGCAGTGCCGTGCTGTCCGCGCGGTCCGAGCCCGATACGCGGATGCCGCGATCGAGGAACATGCGCGCGAGGCCCGACATGCCCGAGCCGCCGATGCCGATGAAGTGCGCAGCGCCGATGTTCTCGGGGATGGGAAGGCTGAGGTCGGGTCTGATCATGACCCGTCAATCCTAAGTTGGGCCACCTGGGAGCAGGTCCCGGCGCGCTGGGTGCGACGTGGGCGCCGCTGCTGTTCACGCTTGCGTGATCGGGGCGTGCGGCGATCGTCTGCCCAGCGCCTCGTCGATCATGGCGACGACGTTCTCGGTGCCGTTTCGGGTGCCGACGGATGCGGCCGCCTCCGTCATCGCCGCCCGCCGGTTCTCGTCGGCCAGCAGCGGCACGATCTGCGAGCGCACGCGGTCGGCGGTGAACTCGGCATCCGGAATCAGGATCGCCGCGCCGGCCCGCACGGCGGAGCCCGCGTTGAGCGCCTGCTCCCCGTTGCCGACCGCGTACGGGACGTACACAGCGGGGATGCCGAGCGCGCTGATCTCGCTCACGGTCGCCGCTCCCGCTCGGGAGACGATCAGATCGCACACCGCGAACGCCAGGTCCATGCGGTCGACGTAGCGGCGCACCGTGTAACCCGGCACACCCGGGTCGGGCAGCTCCGAGCGCTCGCCCGTCACGTGCACGAGCTGCCACCCGGCGCCGAGCACGTCCTGCCAGGCGCCTCCGAACGCCTCGTTCAGTCGCTGGGCACCGAGCGAGCCACCGAATACGAGCAAGGTGGGCTGGGCGGGATCCAGCCCGAAGTGCTGCGCCGCCTCGTCGCGGACGGCGGCGCGGTCCAGGTCGACGACCTCGCGGCGCAGCGGCATCCCGACGACACGGCCGCCACGGATCGGCGTGCCCTCGAAGGCGACGCCCACCGCGGCCGCGCGGCGCGCGCCGAGGGCGTTGGCCATGCCGGGCTTGGCGTTGGCCTCGTGCACCACAACCGGCACGCGGGCGCCGCGGGCCGCGACATACGCCGGCGCGGCCGCGTACCCGCCGAATCCGACCACCACGTCGACGCGGCGCTCGCGGAGATGGGTGCGAACCTGGGCGATCGCGCGTCGGAAGCGTGCCGGAAATGCCGCGGCCGCCTTGTCGGGCCGGCGCGGGAACGGCACCTTGTCGACGAACAGCAGCTCGTAGCCGCGCTCGGGAACCAACCGCGCCTCGAGGCCCTCACGCGTGCCGAGCACCAGGATCCGAGCCTCGGGGTCGCGGGCTCGCAGCGCATCCGCGACGGCCAGCAGCGGGTTCACGTGCCCGGCGGTGCCGCCGCCGGCGAGCAGGTACGTCGTCACTCCACGACCCTAGCCCGAGGCGGGCGCGTGCTCTGCCTAACGGGTCTTCGCCGACGCCGCGGCCCGCTGCCGACGTACCGCCGCGCGCTGGATCGCGGCGCGACGCTTGGCCTCCGCTTCGGGAAGCGTGCGCGCGAACGACAGCAGCACGCCCGTGGCCACGAGCACCGACAGCAGCGACGTGCCGCCCTGTGACATGAACGGCAGCGGGACGCCGAGCACCGGGAACACGCGCAGAACGACGCCGATGTTGATGAGCGCCTGCCCGACGATCCACACCGTGATGGCACCCGACACGATGCGCACGAACGGGTCGTCGGTCTTGCGGATGACGTGGAACGCCCCGACCGCGAACAAGGCGAACAGTGCGAGCACGACGACGCAGCCGATCAGCCCGAGCTCTTCGCCGACGATGGCGAAGATGTAGTCGTTGGCCGCCGCCGGCAGCCAGTCGTACTTCTCCTTGGAGTTGCCCAGCCCCAGCCCGAAGATGCCGCCGCCGGCGAGTCCCCAGATGCCGTGCAGCGGCTGGTAGCAGCTGTTGTAGTAGTCGGCGAGGCAGTCCGGGTCCATGAAGCTCATGATGCGCCGCATGCGGTCGGGGCTCGTCACCGCCAGTGCGGCGACGACTGCGACCGAGGCGAGCAGCGGCAGGATGAAGATGCGCAGCTTCACCCCGGAGAAGAACAGCGCGCCGAGGAGGATCAGCACGAGGATCATCGCCGTGCCGAGATCCTGACCCGCCAGCACGGTCGCGATCACGAGCGCGCCGACCGGCACGACCGGAATGAAGACGTGGCGCCACAGCCCCAGCAGGGTCTGCTTGCGAAACAGCACGTAGCCCATCCACAGCGCGAGGCCGAGCTTGAGGAACTCGGCAGGCTGGAACTGGAAGCCTGCGATCATGATCCAGTTGCGGTTTCCGTTCGCCTCTACGCCGAGACCCGGAACGAACACGAGCAGCTGGAAGAGCACCGCTCCGATCAGCGCCGGCCAAGCCGCGCGCTTCCAGAACCCGACGGGCAGGCGGCTCGCGACGAACATCAGCGGGATGCCGATCACCGCGAACACGGCCTGCTTGATGACCGCCTCATAGGGCGGTTCGCCGGCTGCCGTGGCGGTCGCCGACGTGGCCGACAGGACCATGACCAGGCCGAAGCCGGTCAGCAGCAGCGCGGTCGAGGCGATGAGCAGGAACTCGCTCGGGACCGGTGCGAACACCCGACCGAGCGATACCCGGGCGGCGAGTCCGCGACGGGAAGCGGGATCAGCCGGGGTCTGCGTGAGACGGGCCGTCGGCGGGGTCTGCGTCGTGCTCGTCACCGGCCCCCCTCCCCATCTGCTCTCGCACCGCGGCGGCGAATCGCCGGCCGCGGTCGGCGTAGGAGGTGAACTGGTCGAAGGATGCCGCGGCGGGGGCGAGAAGTACGACGTCCCCATCACGCGCGATCCCGGCCGCCAGCTCGACGACCCGTGCCATGACCTCCTCAGTCTCATCGGCGTCCACCTCGAACACCGGGACTGCGGGCGCGTGTCGCGAGAACGCCGAGACGACCGGGGCGCGGTCGAGGCCGATCACGATCGCCGCCTTGGCCGTACCGCCGCCGGCGGCGACCAGGTCCGAGATGTCGACGCCCTTGAGGACGCCGCCGACGACCCACACCGCGCCGGGGTACGCCGCCAGCGACGATGCCGCCGCGTGCGGATTCGTAGCTTTCGAATCGTCCACCCACGTCACGCCGTCGATGACCTCGATGACTTCGATGCGATGAGGATCGAGCCGGAAGCCGCGCAGTGCGTCGCGGATCGCGGCCGGCGTGACATCCAGCGACCGGGCGAGCGCGCTGGCCGCGAGGATGTTCGCGACGATGTGCGGGGCGGCCAGCCCCTGCCCGGCGAGGTCTGCCACCGTCGTGAGCTCGAGGGCGCTGGTGCGGCGATCCTCCAGGAACGCACGGTCGACCAGGATGCCGTCCACCACGCCCAGATCGCTCGGACCGGGCACGCCCAGGTCGAACCCGATCGCACGGGCGCCCTCGACCACCTCGGCGTCTTCGACCATCTCGCGGGTCGCCGCATCCGACTTGTTGTACACGCACGCCACGCGCGTGTTGTCGTAGACGTGCGCCTTCGCGTCCCGGTATGCGGCGGACGATCCATGCCATTCGAGGTGGTCATCCGCGAGATTGAGGCACACGCTCGCGTGCGGGGAGAGCGGGTCGCGACCGGTCTGCAGGCCGAGGTACCAGAGCTGGTGGCTGGAGAGTTCGACCACGAGCACGTCGAAGCCGGCCGGGTCACGCACCGCGTCGAGCACCGGCGTGCCGATGTTGCCCACCGGCGCAGCGCGGAGTCCACCCTCCACCAGCATTGCCGCGGTCAGTCGGGTGGTGGTGGTCTTGCCGTTCGTCCCGGTGATGAGCACCCAATCTGCGGGCGTGCCGTCGGAGCGTACGACCTTGTCGCGCACCCGCCAGGCGAGCTCGATGTCGCCCCACACGGGGATCCCGGCATCCCGCGCCCACATGATCACCGCGTGCGCCGGCGAGAAGCCGGGCGAGGCGATCACCACGTCGGGCGTGAAGGCTTGCAGGTCACCCGGAACCGGGGAGAGCGCACCCACCCACGACCGCACGCCGATGACCGGGAGCAGTCGCTCGTACTCGGGATCGGCGGACTCGGAGTAGACCGCGACATCGGCGCCGAGCTCGGCGAGCGTGTCGGCCACCGAGAAGCCGGTCACCGACAGGCCGAGCACCGCGACGCGCAGACCCTTCCATTCGGCGCGCCAGCTGGTCAGGGCGTCCAGCCGCGAGTCGCTCATGTGTGGGAGAGCCACTCGACGTAGAAGAAGCCGATGCCCGAGACGGCGAGCAGGCCCGCGATGATCCACATGCGCACCACGATGGTGATCTCCGGCCAGCCGCGCATCTCGAGGTGGTGGTGGAAGGGGCTCATCAGGAACAGGCGCTTCCCACGCGTCAGCTTGAAGTAGACACGCTGCAGGATGACCGAGCCCGGCCCGATCACGAAGACGCCGGCGATGAGGATGGAGAGCAGCTCGGTGCGGGTCAGGATGGCCATGGCAGCGATGACGCCGCCGATCGCCATCGAGCCGACGTCGCCCATGAACACCTGCGCCTTGGGCGCATTCCACCAGAGGAACCCCACCAGTGCCCCGATGAAGGCGGCCGACACGATGGCGAGATCGAACGGGTCTCGTGTCGCATAGCACCCGGAGGCGACACCGTCGGAGAGGGTCGCTCCCCCGCTGCATGACTGGTTGAACTGCCAGAATGCGATCAGGCTGTAGGCGCCGACGACGAAGATGCCGGCGCCGGCGGCGAGCCCGTCCAGCCCGTCCGAAACGTTGACGCTGTTGGAGTACGCGACGCCGATGAACGAGATCCACGCGAGGTAAAGCAGCCAGCCGATGATTGGTCCGAGCGCCATGAACGACAGCATCGGCAGGTCTCGGAAGACCGAGATGGAGGCCGACGCCGGAGTCTGGTTCCACGCGTTCGGGAAGTTGAGCGCCACGACGGCGAACGGCACCGCGACGAGGATCTGCCCGACGATCTTGCGCCAGCCGCTCAGCCCGAGGCTGCGCTGACGGCGCACTTTCATGTAGTCGTCGATGAATCCGACCGCGCCGAAGCCCACCATCATCCAGACCACGAGCCAGCCCGAGATCGTCGGAGGGTTGTTGCCGGTGAACGCGCCGGCGAGATAGCCCACGATCGTGCCGACGATGAAGATCGTGCCGCCCATCGTCGGAGTGCCGCGCTTCTCGCCATGACTGGGGTTGTGCACGTTGTCGGGCGTGCGGATCACCTGACCCCAGCCCCACTTGCGGAACAGCCGCAGGAACACCGGCGTCAGGAACAGGGTGAATGCCAGCGAGATCGCCGCTGCAGTCAGAAGTGATCTCACGAGAAGGATTCTCCCAGACGATCGCCCAGGAACCGCAGACCCGCCGAGTTGGAGGACTTCACCAGCACGCGGTCGCCGTCCCGAAGCTCGCCCATCAGGTAGTCGTACGTCTCGTCGGCGGTGGCGAAGAAGATCGCCTCAGCGTCCCAAGAGCCTTGCGCGATCGCCTCGAGGTACATGCGGCGCGCGGCCGGGCCGACGACGACGATGCGCTGGATGCCGAGCCGAACGGCCAGCAAGCCGACACGGTCGTGCTCTTCGTCCGCGTACTCGCCCAGTTCGCTCATCGCCCCGAGGACGGCGACGGTGCGCTGCTCCGGGCCGGTGATCTGGGCCAGGGTGCGAAGTGCCGCCGCCATCGAGTCGGGGCTGGCGTTGTAGGCGTCGTTGATGATCCGCACGCGGTCCGAGCCGAGAGGCTGCATGCGCCATCGCTCGGCCAGCTCGACGGTCTGCAGCCGGGCGACGCAGTCCTCGAGCGACACGCCGAGCGCCGTCGCGGCGGCGATCGCGGCGAGTGCATTCATGACGTGGTGCTCACCGAGCACGCGCAGGTGCAGCGAGGCCGTCAGGCCGTCGGCGCTCCCTGGGTCCGTCACAGACACGGTGCAGCGCGTGCCGTCGGCGGTCACCTCGACATGCTCCGCGCGCACATCCGCGGTCGCGCCGCGGCCGAACCATCGGACCGAGACTCCCCGCTCCGCGGCGATCGGCGCCATCGCGGCGACCCGGGGATCATCGGCGTTGAGCACCGCCACGCCCCCCGGGCGGATCGCCCGCACGAGTTCCGACTTGGCCTCGAAAGTCGCTTCGATCCCGCCGAAGCCACCCGCGTGGGCCATGCCCACCATGAGGACCACGCCGATGTCGGGCTCGACCAGCCCCGCCAGGTGAGCGATCTCGCCGGCGCCGCTCGCACCGAACTCGTTGATCAGGAACCGTGTGCTTTCGGCGACCCGAAGCATCGTCAGCGGTGCACCGACCTCGTTGTTGAACGAGGCGCGCGGCGCGACCGTCTCGCCCTCATCCTCGAGGATGCGGGCGAGCATGTTCTTGGTCGTGGTCTTGCCGTTCGACCCGGTGATCCCCACGACGCGCAGGTCACCGGCATCTCTCACGGTCGCCACGACGTGACGGGCGAGGTCGGCCAGAGCGGCGATCGCGTCGGCGACGACGACCTGGGTGACCGTCCCCGCCACCACGCGCTCGACGATCGCCACGGCGGCGCCGTTGGCGACCGCTGCATCGACGAACAGGTGCCCGTCGGTGACCTCGCCGGGCTTGGCCACGAAGATCCCGCCGGGCTCGATCAGCCGGGAGTCGGTGTCCACTCCGCCGCTCACCACGTCGTCAGCGGTCGCTCCGGCGGCGAGGTGGAGTTCTGCGTCGAGGACGTGGGCGAGCTGAGCGAGCGTGAGGGAAATCATCGGTTCTCCGGCCGGATCGGGCGCTGCGGGAATGCCGGCAGGGCTAGCCGAACTTCGCAAGCAGCGTCGGCGCCGTCGTCGCCGGCATGACGCGATAGGTCTTGAGAACCTGGGTCATGGCCTTCTGAAACGCCGGCGCATTGGCCGAAGACGAGGTTACCGCAGTGGGCTCGTCGAGGGTCACGGCGACGAGGTACTGCGGGTCGTCGGCCGGGGCGAAGCCGATCATCGTGGTGAAGTAGACACCGGCCTTGTAGCCGCCGCTGCCGTTCGACTTCTCGCCCGTACCGGTCTTGGTGGCGATGCGATAGCCCGGAACTTCGACCTGCTGCGCGTAGCCGGCCTGCATCGCGACGTTCTCGAGGATCTCGCGCATCTTCGCCGACGTTCCGCCGCTGATGACCTGGGTCGGGTCGGGAAGTTGGGGGGTGATCACGGTGCCGTCCGCCTTCGTGCACGACTCCACGATCGACAGCGGCATCCGCAGGCCTCCGTTGGCGATCGCATCGTATGCGCCCACCAGCTCGGGCACCGTTGTGGTCACACCTTGGCCGAACGACGTGTTGTAGAGCTGCTGGTTGTCCCACTGCGCGACCGGATACAGCAGACCCTTCGACTCGCCCTCGAATCCGACAGCGCTGCCGCTGCCGATGCCGAACATCTGCAGGTAGTCGAAGCGGGTCTGCGGGCTGATCCGCTCGCTGAACTTCGAGATGCCGGCATTCGACGAGTCGATGAGCACGCCCGCCAGTGTGTAGTCATATGCCTCGTGTTCGAACGCGTCGCGCACCCGGGCGCCGTTCGCGAAGGTCTCGGTGCTGGAGGCGACCACGGTGGAGGACAGGTCCTGACCGCCGGCGTCGAGCACCATCGATCCGGTCAGTGCCTTGAAGGTCGAGCCGGGCTCGAACGTGTCGGTGAAGATGTGGCTGTAGCGGTTCTCGACCTCGGCCGCGCTGACGTCGTTCGGGTCGACCGACGGGAACTCAGCCGCGGCCCGGATCTTGCCGGTCTTGACCTCGACGACTGTGATCGTGCCACGCTTGGCGCCCATGTCCTGCACCTGCTCGCCGATCAGCTGCTGCAGATACCACTGCAGGTCGCGGTTGATCGTGAGCTGCAGGGTGCCGCCGTTCACGGCCGGCTGGTGCACCTCGGTGCCGGGGATTATGACGCCGTCCTTGCCCTTCTGGAACGAGAGCGTTCCGTCTGTCGCGAGAAGGCAGTCATTCTGGCTCTGTTCGATGCCGGCGAGCGGGTCGCCGTCGATGCTCATGAATCCGACCAGGTTGCCTCCGACCGCTCCGTCGGGATACGTGCGCGCGGGGTGCTGGTCGAAGGTCAGGAACGGGGCGCCGATGTCGACGAGCGCGCGGTACTGCTCGGTCGTGAGGCCGCGCTTCAGATAGGCGAACTGCGAGTCGGGATCGTCCTGAAGCGCGTCGGCGACGATCTTCTGCACCTCTTCGGAGGTCTGGCCCGTGATGGCGGCGATCTCGGCCGCGACGTCCTTCCACGGCACCGCGACGCGCCTGCCGTCCGCCGCCTCGCGGGTGAGGGGTCCGACGTTCTTCGGGTCCAGGACGCCGTCGTAGAGCAGGATGCTGCCCGCCAGCGTCTGTCCGGACTCATCGACGATCTCCCCCCGTGTGCCGTACAGCGTGCGTGAAGCGCCGAGTGCGACCTGCATGGAGTCGGCGATGTGATCGTCGGCGTTGACGATCTGGATGTCCACGAGGCGGACGATGAAGCCGGCCAGAACTGCCAGCACGACGGCGAGCGCGATGACCGTGCGACGGCGAGGGCTTCGCGTGCTTCTGGTGGTCATGTGCTCAGTGTGTGCTCGGGGTGGGCAGTCCGTCGGTGATAGGAGGCGGTGTGTTCGTCACTCCGCCGTCCGCACCGACGACGGCCGTCTCGACCGGTGCCCCTTCGATCGTGGCGTCCGGCGCCGTGACGAGAGGGGTGTCGGTGATGAGAGCGTTCGGAACGGTCGCCCGGCCGATCGCGTCCACCGTGGACGCACCCAGCGCCGCCTGCCCCGCACCGAGCAGAGCGCCGTCGCTCAGACGCAGGTAGCTGGGCGACTCCTCGATCACCATGCCGAGCGCGGAGGCGTTGGCCGCGAGGTACTGGGGGGAGCTGAGTCCGGCGACGTCGTCGTGCAAGATCTGCTTCTGCCAGATGAGCTGTCGCGCTTCTTGCGTGAGAGTGGACAGCTCGTACGAGCTCTGGGTCGTGAGGATCGACAGCGCCATCTGGGCCGTGCCGATCGTCAGGGCTCCGGCCAGCGCGACGACACCGTAGATGAGCTTGGGCCGCCGACGGCGGGAGGGCTCCTCGACGACGCGGAGCGGGCGGTCCGACCCGCGCTCGCGGGTCGGAGTCGCGAGCGCGGCGACCGCATCGGCGGCGCTCACGCGGCATCCCTCACTCGCTCGGCTGCCCGAAGTCGCACGGGTGCGGCGCGGGGGTTGCGCGCCTTCTCTTCGTCGGAGGCGAGTTCGGCGCCCCTCACCAGCAGCCGGAACCGGGGAGCGTGCTCGGGAAGCTCGACCGGGAGACCCGCCGGCGACGTGGACGCCGACGCCGCCGCGAGCGCGCGCTTGACGATCCGGTCCTCGAGCGACTGATAGGCCAGCACGACGATGCGGCCACCGACCGAAAGCGCATCGAGCGCGGCCGGGATCGCGCGCTCGAGCACGGCGAGCTCGCCGTTCACCTCGATGCGCAGCGCCTGGAACACCCGCTTGGCGGGGTGTCCGGCGCGCTGCGCCGCGTAGGGCGTCGCCGCGATCAGAATCTCGACCAGCTGCCCGGACCGCTCGATCGGTGCGGTCTCACGCGCCCTGATGATGGCGCGGGCATAGCGACCCGACAGCTTCTCCTCGCCGTAGCGTTCGAAGATGCGGCGAAGCTCGCCTTCGCTGTACGTTGCCACGACGTGCGAGGCCATCCGCCCCGTGGTCTGATCCATCCGCATGTCCAGCGGAGCGTCCTGCGAATACGCGAAGCCGCGGTCGGCGACGTCCAGCTGCAGGGACGAGACGCCGAGGTCGAACAGAATGCCGTCCGCCGCGGCGACGCCGGCCGTTTTGAGGGCGGCGGCGATGCCGTCGTACACGGTGTGGACCAGAGTGATGCGATCGGCGAACGGCGCGAGCCGCTCCCCGGCGATCCGCAGCGCGTCCTGGTCTCGGTCCAGGCCGATGACGCGGATGCCGGGGAATCGCTCCAGGAACGCCTCGGCGTGCCCGCCCATGCCGAGGGTGGCGTCCACGAGCACCGCGCCGTCCTTCTGCAGGGCGGGCGCGAGCAACTCGACACAGCGGTCGAGGAGCACGGGGGTGTGGACGTCGCGCAGGCTCATGGTGCTCGAGGCCCCTGTTCCCCAGATCCTGATCCCCATCCGCTCTGACCTGGCACCGGGGAAGTGTGTCAGGGCGTGAGCGGCTGGGAGTCAGGGTCGGGGGCTCAGAACAGGCCCGGGATCACCTCCTGCTCGAGTTCGGCATAGCTGGATTCGTTGCCTTCGGCGTAGGCGTTCCAGGAGTCGGCGTTCCAGATCTCGGCGTGGGCGCCGACACCCGTGACGACGAGATCCTTCTCGAGCCCGGCGTAGGTGCGGAGGGACGACGGGATCGTGATGCGGTTCTGGCTGTCGGGCTTCTCGGCGCTGGCGCCGGAGAGGAACATCCGCAGGAAGTCCCGCGCCTGCTTGTTCGAGAGCGGCGTCTCGCGGATGCGCTCGTGGATGCGCTCGAACTCGTCGGAGCTGAACACGTAGAGGCAGCGTTCCTGACCGCGGGTGATGACGATGCCGTCACCCAGGTCGCTGCGGAACTTCGACGGCAGGATGACCCTCCCCTTGTCGTCGAGCTTGGGAGTGTGGGTGCCCAAGAGCATTGCCACCACCCCCTTCATCCGGCCCCCGCGGGATTTCCACCACTTTACTCCACTTCACTCCACTTTGTCACCCATTCGTGACACGACGGATCCCCCTTGCTCCCCCGCGCCACCCATCCCGGCCGACGGCTGGCAAAAGAAAAGCACCGACCCGGAGGTCGGTGCTTCGGTGCTGCGATCAGCGTGTGCGGCGGGTCACTGCCCCTCGCGCCGCCGGTCCCAGCGGTCGTTCATGCGATCCATGAAAGAGGAGCTCGCCTTGGCCTTCGGTGGTGCCGGTGCTGCTGCGACCGGCCCGCTCGGCAGGCCGCGGGTCGGGGTGACGGCGAGGACGACGCCACCGAGCATCACGACGAAGCCGATGACGCCCACGACGATGAGCTGGGTCGACACTCCGACGATGAGCGCACCGAGGCCCACGAGCACGAGGACCGTGCCGTACACGATGTTTCGATAGCTCAGCGTGCGACCGTCGGTGGCCGCGCTGACCACGTCGGCATCATTGCGCATGAGATGGCGTTCCATCTCATCGAGCAGACGCTGCTCCTGTTCGGAGAGTGGCATGCATCCCCCTCTGCTTGCTCGGACCCGATGATTCTACCCGCGCCCTCAATCACTAGGCTAGGCCCGTGTCACCCTCCCCGGATGCCGTTGAAGCGGTTTCCCAGCGTCTGAACAACTTCCTCTCGGCGCAGAGAGCCGCAACCGCCGATCTCGGCCCCGAAGCGGGTCTTCTCGTCGAGGCCGGAGCGACCGCTCTTGACGGCGGAAAAAGACTTCGCGGACGGTTCTGCATCGCCGGGTGGAGGGCAGTGGAGGGCGCCGGACGCGTACCGTCGGCCCCGCCCGCTGAGGTCATCGCGGCCGCGGCTTCGCTGGAGATCTTCCATGCCGCCGCCCTCGTCCACGACGACCTCATCGACAACTCCGACACGCGCCGCGGGCGCCCCTCCGCGCACCGGGCGCTTGCGGCCGCGCATCGCTCGCACCGGTGGGCCGGGAACCCGGCGGCGTTCGGCCGGTCGGGTGCGATTCTGCTGGGCGATCTGCTGGTGGCCTGGAGCGACGATCTGCTCGAAGAGGGATTGGCCGCGGCATCCGGCGTACGCGCTGCGGCGGCGCGCGCCGAGTACGCGACGATGCGCCGCGAGGTGACCATCGGCCAGTTCCTCGACGTCGCCGAAGAATCCGCGTACGTGAGCGAGCCCGACCACAGACACGCCGAGCGCGCGCTGCGGGTGGCTTCGCTCAAGTCCGCGAGGTACAGCATCCAGCAGCCTCTGGCTGTCGGCGCAGCGCTGGCCGGTGCGGATCATGCCCAGCTCGCCGCGCTGGCTGCATTCGGGCATCCGGTCGGGATGGCCTTCCAGCTTCGGGACGACGTGCTCGGCGTCTTCGGCGACGAAGCGGCGACCGGCAAGCCCTCGGGCGACGACCTGCGCGAGGGCAAGCGCACTGTCCTGATCGCATACGCACGCGAGCGCCTCTCCGTCCCGGCGCGGCGCATCGTGGACGAGCTGGTCGGCGACCCGGGATTGGATGCTGCGCAGATCGCATCGCTGCAGCAGACCATCCTCGACACCGGCGCGCTCGAGCGGGTCGAGCAGCTGATCGCGGAATACTCGCGAGAGGCCGAGCGTGCGCTCTCCGGCGCGCGACTCGGAAACGCCGCCGTCGGCGAACTGCGCGAACTTGCCCGCGCCGCGACCGTTCGCACGACCTGACGTCGGGACGCCTCGACTCAGCCCAGCGCCTGCGCGACGCGGCGAACCTCGCTCTTGCGTCCGGCGCGGAGCGCCTCGATAGGCGGGATGCCGATCGAAGCGTCCGAGGTCAGCAGCCAGTCGATGGCCTCGTCGTCGGTGAAGCCGGCATCGTGCAACACGAAGAGCGTGCCGCGCAGCGACCCGATCGGCTCGCCGTCGAGGATGAAAACGGCGGGGACCTTGAACACGCCGTCCCGGCGCGAGCCGACGAGCTGCAGCTCGTCGAGGAGCCGTCGAACCCGGCCCAGCGGTTCGCCGAGCACCTGCGTCAGGTCAGCGAGGGTCAGCCAATCGGTTTCGATCTGCGGCGTGGCGTCATCGGTCACGAAGCCACTATCTCATTCCTGCCGGGGTCCTCGGCACCCCAGTCTCGAGAACTCCAACCACACCTATCACATAGGCCTCGTCTGTCGCATACATAACATCAGTTGACACGAATTCGCTTCCGTGACACCGTTTCCTGAGTCCACGGAGGGGGATCTCTTGCAACCCGACACCCGGCAACGTCCCGCGAGCATTCGACGCGCCGCCGCCGCAGGCATACCCGTGGCCCTCGCCGGGTCGCTTGCCGTTCTGATGAGCGCCGCCCCCGCGCATGCAGCCGGACCCGCACGCTCGGGCGACTCCTCTGCGCCTCGCCTGCTCGCAGAACCGCATGGCTCGGCAGCCCCAATGCCGAAGCCCTCGTCGGTGCGAGTGCCGACCGCCGCGACCCCCGAGACCTACGAGGTGCAGGCCGGCGACAGCGTCTCCACGATCGCCGCCCGGCATGGGCTGCGCACGACCGACGTGCTCGCGATCAACGGACTGTCCTGGTCGTCGACCATCTACCCGGGGCAGGTCCTGCGGCTCGCCGCCGTGACGGCACCCGAAGCCGCTCCCCCGGCACCCGCCGCGCCGGCGCCACCGGCCGCCCGCGCATACGTCGTCGCCGGCGGCGACACGATCAGCGCGATCGCCCGGCTGCACGGTGTGAGCACGCAGGAGCTCCTGGACGCGAACGGTCTGAACGCGTCCTCGATCATCTACCCGGGCCAGAGCATCGCCGTCCCGCCGACGCCATCCCTGACCCTCGTCGCGAACACGACCACGGATGCGTCCACGACGATGCTCGATGCCGAGCAGATCGCGAACGCGAGGATCATCATCGGCGTGGGCCGAGAACTCGGTGTACCCGACCGGGGGATCGCGATCGCACTGGGCACGGCGATGCAGGAGTCGTGGCTGCGAAACCTGGACTGGGGCGACCGCGATTCGCTCGGCCTGTTTCAGCAGCGCCCGAGCACCGGGTGGGGAACGCCGGAGCAGGTCCGCGATGCGGTGCACGCCGCGCGCACCTTCTACGGAGGGCCATCCGACCCGAACGGGTATCTGACGCGCGGACTGCTCGACGTGCAGGGCTGGCAGGAGTTGTCGTTCGCGAATGCCGCGCAGTCGGTGCAGATCTCCGCCTATCCCGACCGGTACGCACAGTGGGAGCAGCCCGCCTCGGCATGGCTCGCCGCCCTCGGGTGAGCGACCGCACCCGCGACCGAACGCCGCAGCCGTCGCCCCAGCAGGGGGTGAGCCGCTCCGCGGGCTCGCAGGAACCCGTCCGTAGACTCGGATCGTGAGCACGAGTCAGCAGGCCGACCCGCTGATCGGACGTCTGGTCGACGGCCGATACCGGGTGCGCGCGCGCATCGCGCGCGGCGGCATGGCGACCGTGTACGTCGCCACCGACCTGCGCCTGGAGCGGCGGGTCGCCCTCAAGGTCATGCACGGGCACCTCAGCGACGACACGGTGTTCCAGAGCCGGTTCATCCAGGAGGCGCGGGCCGCCGCGCGACTGGCCGACCCGCACGTCGTCAACGTCTTCGACCAGGGCCAGGACGGCGATATGGCGTACCTGGTCATGGAATACCTCCCCGGCATCACGCTGCGCGAGCTGCTGCGCGAGCAGAAGCGCCTCACGGTGCCGCAGACGGTGACGATCATGGACGCGATGCTCTCCGGTCTCGCCGCCGCGCACCGCGCCGGCATCGTGCACCGCGATGTCAAGCCCGAGAACGTACTGCTGGCCGAAGACGGCAGGATCAAGATCGGCGACTTCGGTCTCGCGCGCGCGACGACGGCGAACACCGCCACCGGCGCCCAGCTGCTCGGCACGATCGCCTACCTCGCTCCTGAGCTGGTCACGCGCGGGTTGGCCGACGCGCGCAGCGACATCTACTCGCTCGGCATCATGCTCTACGAGATGCTCGTCGGCGAGCAGCCGTACAAGGGCGAGCAGCCCATGCAGATCGCCTTCCAGCACGCGACGGATTCGGTGCCGCGGCCGAGCGTGAAGAACCCCGGGGTGCCCGAACAGCTCGACGAGCTCGTGCTGTGGGCGACCGAGAAGTCGCCCGACGACAGGCCCACGGACGCTTCGGTCATGCTCGATCGGCTGCGCGAGATCGAGCGCGAACTCGGGATCGCCCCCCAGGTGGCCCGCACCCTGTCGGCCGGCATCATCCGCGAGGAGGTCGCCGGCGATTCGGGCGATCTCACGCAGGTGCTGCCTGCGACGATGACCGGGCAGACCACTGCGGTCGACGAGACCGACAACGCCACACGCCTGCGCGCCGCGACCAAGCGCCGCTCGGTCAAGGGCGGCTGGCTCATGGCGCTGGTCCTGCTGCTCTCGGCGCTCGCTGCGGGGGCCGGGTGGTGGCTCGGATCGGGTCCCGGTTCGCAGGTCGCCGTTCCCGATGTGGCCGATCGCAGCTTCGCGGAGGCGCAGCAGATCCTCGCCGAGCAGTCGCTGCAGGCCGTGCAGAAAGACGTCTACGACCTTGATGTCGCGCCCGGCATCGTCGTCGGAACCGATCCGTCCGCTGGTTCGCGCCTCGACAAGGATGGGACCGTGAACGTGCTCGTCTCGCTGGGCCCGCGGCCGCAGACCGTGCAGGCGCTCGGCGGGGTGGCGGCGACCGATGCCCGCGGCATCCTGCAGGCGATCAATCTGACGGTCGCCGAGCCGGATCAGGAGTACTTCACGGACGCCGCCGAGGGCACGGTCATCGCGGTGTCGGTGACACCGCGCGCGGGCGGCGACCCGGTGGACTGCACACAGGGCTGCACCGCCCTCGAGGGCGACACCGCGACGCTCTCGGTGTCGGTCGGACCCATCCCCGATGTGTTCGGCGAGAGCGTGGATTCGGCGACCTCGATGCTCGCCGAGAAGAATCTTTCGGTCAGCGGAACGTTCGAGGAGTTCAACGACGACCTCGACACCGGCCTCGTCATCTACATCGCCGGCCGCGATGGCGGCGGCGACTGGCGCCCCGGCGAAAGTGTCACACTGGCCGTCTCGAAGGGGCCTGCGCTGTTCCCCGTGCCGAACATCGTCGGGCTGACCCGGGATCAGGCCAAGGCCGCTCTCACCGACGCCGGATTCGAATACGAGTACGCGACCCTGTGGGACGCCGTACTCGACGAGATCACCGAGGTCGAGTCACAGGTCCCGGCTGCGGGCACGCAACACCCCAAGGGCACAGTCGTCAGCTTCCGGATCAACGGCGCCTTCTGAGCGCGAGATGCTTGCGGCCTCGATACGTTTCGCGGCCCGGTTTGTCGAGTAGCCGCGCAGCGGCGTATCGAGCCACGACCTTGACACGCGGGCGCATCAGCGCTTGTCGAGCTCCTCGGCCACCAGGAACGCGAGCTCGAGACTCTGCATGTGGTTCAGGCGCGGGTCGCAGAGGCTCTCGTAGCGGGTCGCAAGAGTGGCCTCGTCGATCATCTCGGAGCCGCCGAGGCACTCGGTGACGTCGTCACCGGTGAGTTCGACGTGGATGCCGCCCGGATGCGTTCCGACGGAGCGGTGCGCGTCGAAGAAGCCGCGGACCTCGTCCACGACATCGTCGAAGCGGCGGGTCTTGTAGCCGGTGGGGGTCGTGATGCCGTTGCCGTGCATCGGGTCGGTCACCCACAGCGGCGTCGCACCCGCGTCGCGCACGGCCTCCAGCAGCGGCGGCAGCGCATCGCGGATCTTTCCCGCTCCCATGCGCGTGATGAAAGTCAGCCGACCGGGCTCGCGCTGGGGGTCGAGCTTGTCGATGAGCGCGAGCGCGGTATCCGGAGTCGTCGAGGGTCCGAGCTTCACGCCGATCGGGTTGCGGATCTTCGAGAAGTAGTCCACGTGGGCGCCGTCGAGGTCGCGCGTGCGCTCGCCGATCCAAAGGAAGTGCGCCGAGGTGTTGTAGGGCGTGCCGGTGCGCGAGTCGATCCGCGTCATCGGGCGCTCATAGTCCATCAGCAGACCCTCGTGGCCGGTGTAGAAGTCGACGCGGCGCAGTTCGTCGAAGTCGGCGCCGGCCGCCTCCATGAACTTGATGGCCCGGTCGATGTCATGCGCGAGCCGCTCGTACGCCTGGTTGGCCGGGTTCTCGGCGAAGCCCTTGTTCCAGCTGTGCACTTCGCGCAGGTCGGCGAAGCCACCCTGGGTGAACGCGCGGATCAGATTGATGGTCGATGCAGCGGTGTGGTACCCCTTGAGCAGCCGGACGGGGTCGGCGCGGCGCGAGCCCTCGGTGAAGTCGAAGCCGTTGACGATGTCGCCGCGGTACGCCGGCAGTGTGACGTCGCCGCGCGTCTCGGTGTCGCTCGAGCGCGGCTTGGCGAACTGGCCGGCCATGCGCCCCATCTTCACGATCGGCATCGCGGCGCCGTACGTCAGCACGACCGCCATCTGCAGCACCGTCTTTATGCGGTTGCGGATCTGCTCGGCCGTCGCTCCGGCGAAGGTCTCGGCGCAGTCGCCTCCCTGCAGCACGAACGCGCGACCGGATGCGGCGCGGGCGAGCTGGTCGCGCAGGTTGTCGACCTCACCGGCGAACACGAGAGGCGGCAGGGTCGCGATCTCGGCCGAGACGGCCGCAACAGCCTCCGCGTCATACCAGGTGGGCTGTTGCTTTATGGGCAGGGTCCGCCAGTGGTCGAGTGCGTCAAGCTGCTGCAGCATCTGCCCAGTCTATCGGCGCGCGGTCGCTCCGGGATTCCGTGACGGCTGCTGTACGGCGGCGGCTCAGTCGACTGCAGGCGCGGCCAGCCCGCTCTTGACCGTCGAGGCGTAGACGTCGTGATAGGTCTGCTCTCCCAGCCGCTGCAGCGCGACCATGATCTCGTCGGTGACCGAGCGGAGGATGTACCGGTCGCCCTCCATGCCTGCGAACCGCGAGAAGTCAAGCGGCTCGCCGATCACGATGCCCACGCGCCCGACGCGCGGCAGGCGGCGGCCGATCGGCATGACGGTGTCCGTGTCGACCATCACGACCGGGATGACGGGCACGCGCGCTTCCAGCACCATGCGAGCGAGTCCGGTGCGGCCCCGGTAGAGGCGACCGTCGGGGCTGCGCGTGCCCTCGGGGTAGATGCCGAGCAGCTCGCCGCGCCCGAGCACCTGCAGTCCGGTGTTCAGCGACGCTTCGGAGGCCCTGCCGACGTTGCGCTCGATGGGGATCTGACCCGTCCCCTTCATGAACATCCGAGTGGCCCAGCCCTTGAGACCCTTGCCAGTGAAGTAGTCGCTCTTCGCGAGGAACGACATCGGCCGGTCGATCATCAGCGGCAGGAACACGGAGTCGATGAACGACAGATGATTGCTCGCGAGAACCGCGGCACCTTCGACGGGAACGTTCGTGCGGCCCACGATCCACGGCCGGAAGATCGCCCTGAGGAGCGGTCCGAGCACGATGTACTTCATCAGCCAGTAGAACATCGCCTAGGCCCGCTCGCGGTCGATGAAGCCGGCGACCTTCGCGCCACCGATGTCGATACCGACTTTGAGCACCGCGTTCCCTCTCCGGCCGGCGCAGCCGCGACGACGTGTTGCAGTCTAGTGGCCCGCATCAGCGAGCCGGGGCGGGGCCGAGGCACGTTCGCTCCCTCGCTCAGCGACCGAGAATCGGTCAGAACCAGGTGCTCTCGCGGATCTCCCTCATCGCGATGCGCCGGGTCTCGGCCGGCAGCCGGTCGAGGTAGAGCTTTCCGTCGAGATGGTCGGTCTCGTGCTGCAGGGCCTGCGCGAGCAGGCCGTCGCCTTCGAGCACGACCTCGTTGCCGTCCAGGTCGATGCCCGTGACGCTGGCGTGCGGGTGGCGCAGGGCCTCGTGCCAGAGCCCGGGCACCGAAAGGCATCCCTCGCCGACGAGTTCCGGTTCACCCGAGACCTCGACGAGCACCGGGTTGAGGATATAGCCGATCTCGCCGTCGATGTTGTAGCTGAACGCGCGGAGTCCGACCCCTATCTGGGGTGCGGCGACCCCGGCACGGCCGGGCAGCTCGACGGTGTCGATGAGGTCGCGCACGAGCGCCCTGATGCCGTCGTCGATCTCGCCGATCGGGGCACTCGGGGCGCGCAGCACCGGGTCGCCGAAGAGGCGGATGGGCCGGACAGACATCTGCGCCTACGCTGCGGGTGCGAGGGCTCGCAGGCCCTCGACGACCGAGGCGGCCAGGTCGCGCGCCGCGAGCCGGGTCGCCGGCTGCAGGTCGCGGAACGAGATGGCGCTGCCCGCCGCGATGTGCGGATCGTAGGGAACGCGGACCACGCTGCGCACGCGCGTTCGGAAATGCCCTTCGAGCTCATCCTGACGCACGAGCGGCGTTCCGGGTCGGGAGCTGTTGAGCACCACGATCGTGTTGCGCACCTGCTCGGCGTAGCCGTTGGTCTCGAGCCAGGTGAGCGTCTCGGAGGCGAGACGCGCTTCGTCGACGCTCAGGCCGGCGACGACGACGAGCTGGTCGGCCAGGTCGAGCGTGGCGCCCATCACCGAGTGGACGATGCCGGTGCCCGTGTCGGTGAGCACGATCGAGTAGTAGTGCGCCGCGATGCTCGCGATGTCGTGGTAGTCGCGGTCGTTCAGCGCTTCGGACACGCGCGGGTCCGTGCCGGAGGCCAGTACGTCCAGTCGGGTCTCGTCGCGGGCGACGATGTTCGAGATGTCGTTGTAGCCGGTGACCTCAGAGCGCGCCTTCACCAGGTCGCGGACGGTCTTGCCGCTCGAGCGCGAAATGCGCTCGGCGAGGGTTCCCCGGTCGGGATTGGCGTCGACGGCGATGATGCGGTCGTCGCGAGCATCGGCCAGCGCCATGCCGAGCAGGGTGGTCACGGTGGTCTTTCCGACGCCACCCTTGCGCGAGAGCACGGGCACGAACCGCGCGCCGCCGTTCAGGGATGCCGCGATGCGGCGGTCGAGCTCCTTGCGGGCACGGGCGCGCTTGCCGTCACCGAGGTTGATGCGGTGACCTGAGATCGAATAGACGAAGTGCTGCCAAGTGCCCTCGGGCTCGGGTCGCACGATCTGGTGCGGATCGAGCAGGCGGTCGGCGGTGAGCAGGTCAGCGGTCTCGCGGCCGGCTTCGAACTCGCCGAGGCGCTTGGAGGTCATCGTGACGTCGGCCCGCGGGATCACGCGCTCGACCGCGTGCGGGTGGTCGGGGCGCTCTTCGACATCGGGATGCTGCGCCTCCCAACGGGTGCTCGGGATGGAGCCCGTCGTCGGTGTCGAGCCCGTGCTCGGGGCCGGCGGTGCACTGGCCGGAGCGGTCTCGACGGGGGTGTTCGCGAACAGCGGAGCATCCTCCTGGCGGTCGGCATCCGCGACGGTGTCCTCGACGACAGACGCGTCCTCGAAGGCCGACGAGGAGTCGTAGACGCTCTCGGCCCCGGTCCACTCGTCGACCTCGATCTCGGCCGTGCCGACGAACTCGTCGACCGTCGCTGCGCCGCTTTCGACAGCG
>NZ_WOYP01000005.1:29491-41624 GCF_011620715.1 Microbacterium sp.
GATCTCGGCCGTGCCGACGAACTCGTCGACCGTCGCTGCGCCGCTTTCGACAGCGTTCTCGTCGGAGAACCCCAGTGAATCCAGCGCGACCTCGTCGTCGATCACGTCGTCGTCGACCAGGTCGTCATCGGAGTCCGACGGGAACGCGACACTGACCTGCTCGGTCTGGCCGCCGAGAAATCCGAGGCCGGAGGTCTCGAGTGTTCCGGTGTCGGAAAGGACGCCGTTCTGCTCGTTCTCTGCATCATCTGCGTGCGTCTGGTCGGTGCGATCGGGCGTCACTGCGGTATCTCCAAAGACAGAAAATCGTTGCGCGGGGGGATGCCGCACCCTCCAGGCTACTGTCCAGGGCGGATGACGACCAAAAGGTCGCCGGCCTCCACCTGCTGAGTCTCCCCGATCGCGATCCGCTCCACGACCCCGTCGACGGGCGCCGTGATGGCCGCCTCCATCTTCATGGCCTCGATGGAGGCTACCGGCTGACCCGCCAGGACGGCGTCGCCGACGGAGGCCTTGAGCGTGACAACACCCGAGAACGGCGCGGCGACCTGACCGGACCTGGACGTATCGGCTTTCTCGGCCTGGCGCGACTCCACGGCGATGCTGCGGTCGCGCACGTACACCGGACGCAGCTGCCCGTTCAAGGTCGTCATGACCGTCCGGATGCCCCGGGCATCAGCCTCGCCGATCGCTTCCAGCCCGACATACAGCTGCACGCCCGGGTCGATCTCCGCGATGTGCTCCTCGCCCGGCTTCAGCCCATAGAGGTAGTCGGGCGTGCCGAGAGCCGACAGATCGCCGTAGGCCTCGCGATTGGCCTCGAAGTCCTTCGCAGGACCGGGGAAGAGCAGCCGGTTCAGCGTGCGACGTCGCGCGGCGGTGTCGCCCGCCAGTCCGTCGCGCTCCGCGTCCGTGAGCGGCGGGACGTCGATGGAGATCTGTCGTCCGGCGAGCACCTTCGTGCGGAAGGGCTCCGGCCAGCCTCCGGGCAGGTCGCCCAGTTCCCCCGCCATGAAGCCGACCACGGAATCCGGAATGTCGTAGTTCTGGGGATTCTCCGCGAAATCGGCCGGGTCGGCGTTCGCTGCGACGAGGGCCAGAGCGAGGTCGCCGACGACCTTCGACGACGGCGTCACCTTGGGGATGCGCCCGAGGATGCGATCGGCGGCGGCGTACATGTCCTCGATGCGCTCGAAGTCATCGGCCATGCCCAACGCGATCGCCTGTTGGCGGAGGTTGGAGAGCTGCCCTCCCGGGATCTCGTGGTGGTACACCCGGCCGGTGGGCCCCGGAAGGCCCGACTCGAACGGGCTGTACAGGGTACGGACACCTTCCCAGTACGGCTCGAGATCGCTCACAGCCGAGAGGTCCAGTCCGGTGTCGCGCTCGGTGTGAGCCAGCGAGGCGACCAGCGCCGACAGTGACGGCTGACTGGTCGTGCCGGCCAGCGGTGCGGCCGCGGCATCCACCGCGTCCACTCCCGCGGCACTCGCGGCGAGCAGTGTCGCGAGCTGGCCGCCGGCGGTGTCGTGGGTGTGCAGGTGAACCGGAAGGCCGAAGCGCTCGCGCAGCGCCGTGACGAGCTTCGCCGCGGCCGCGGGCCGCAGCAGTCCCGCCATGTCCTTGATCGCCAGGATGTGGGCGCCGGATTCCACGATCCTCTCCGCGAGGCGAAGGTAGTAGTCGAGCGTGTAGAGGGACTCGGCGGGATCGAGCAGATCGGCCGTGTAGCAGACCGCGACCTCCGCGACGGCAGTGCCCGTCTCCAGCACTGCATCGATCGCCGGACGCATCTGGCTGACGTCGTTGAGGGCGTCGAAGATGCGGAAGATGTCGACGCCCGTGGCCGTAGCCTCCCGGACGAACGCGTGGGCGACCTCGTCCGGCCGGGGTGTGTAGCCGACGGTGTTGCGACCGCGCAGCAGCATCTGGATCGGGATGTTCGGGATCGCCTCCCGCACCGCCGCCAGTCGCTCCCACGGGTCTTCGGCGAGGAAGCGCAGAGCGACGTCGTAGGTCGCGCCGCCCCAAGCCTCGACCGAGAGCAGGCCCGGCGTCATCCGCGCTGCGTGCGGTCCGACGCGGACGAGATCGCGGGTGCGGACCCGGGTCGCCAGCAGCGACTGGTGGGCGTCGCGAAACGTCGTCTCGGTCACTGCGAGCGGCACCTGCGCGCGAAGCGCCTGCGCGAACCCTGTCGGGCCCAGCTCGCGGAGCCGATCGAGCGTCCCCGACGGCGGCGCGGCCGAGATGTCGATCTCCGGAAGCTTGCTGCCGGGCGAGACGGAGACCGGCTTGTCGCCATACGGGCGGTTCACGGTCACGTCGCCCAGCCAGCTCAGCAGCTTGGTGGCGCGGTCGCGCGAGTGGTGGACGTTCAGCAGATCCGGGCGCTCTTCGATGAACGCCGTGCTGAGATCGCCAGCGACGAACGCGGGATCATCCAGCACCGCACGAAGGAACGGGATGTTGGTGGCGACGCCGCGGATGCGGAACTCGGCGAGGGCGCGCTTGGCGCGCGCGACCGCCGAGGGGAAGTCCCGGGCGCGACACGTCAGCTTCGAGAGCATCGAGTCGAAGTGCGGGCTGATCTGCGAACCGGCCGCGGTGGTGCCCCCGTCGAGGCGGATGCCGGCCCCACCGGGCGAACGGTAGGTCGTGATGCGCCCGGTGTCGGGGCGGAAGCCCTCGGCGGGGTCCTCCGTGGTGATGCGGCACTGCAGGGCGGCGCCGCGCAGCACGATGTTGTCCTGGTTCAGGCCCAGGTCGTCGAGGGTCTCACCGGCGGCGATGCGGATCTGCGACTGAACGAGGTCGACGTCCGTGACCTCTTCGGTCACCGTGTGCTCGACCTGGATGCGGGGGTTCATCTCGATGAAGACGTGTTCGCCCGCGCGTTCACCCGCCGTGTCCACCAGGAATTCCACCGTGCCCGCGTTCACATAGCCGATCGACTCGGCGAAGGCCACCGCGTCGCGGTGAAGAGCCGCCCGCAACTGGTCGGAGATGTTCGGCGCGGGCGCGATCTCGATGACCTTCTGATGCCGACGCTGCACGGAGCAGTCCCGCTCGAACAGGTGGACCGTATGGCCTGTCGCGTCCGCGAGGATCTGCACCTCGATGTGACGCGGACGCACGACGGCCTGCTCGAGGAAGACGCGCGCATCGCCGAAGGCAGCACCGGCCTCGCGCATGGCCTCGGCGATCGCGGGCGGGAGCGCCGCGGCGCTCTCGACGCGGCGCATGCCGCGGCCGCCGCCGCCGGCCACCGCCTTCACGAAGATCGGGAAACCGATGCCGGCGGCCTGGGCGACGAGCTCGTCGACATCCTCCGACGCCTCGGTCGAGCGGAGCACCGGAACACCCGCAGCGATCGCGTAGTGCTTCGCGGTGACCTTGTTGCCGGCCATCTCGAGCGCCTTCGCCGGCGGTCCGATGAAGGTGATGCCGTTCTCTGCGGCGCGTGCGGCGAGCTTCGGATTCTCGGAGAGGAATCCGTAGCCCGGGTAAATGGCATCCGCTCCGCACGCCAGCGCCACGCGGATGATCTCGTCGACATCGAGATATGCGCGCACCGGATGACCCGGTTCGCCGATGACAT
Source organism: Microbacterium sp. (assembly GCF_011620715.1). Taxonomy (GTDB): domain Bacteria; phylum Actinomycetota; class Actinomycetes; order Actinomycetales; family Microbacteriaceae; genus Microbacterium. The sequence continues at coordinate 33,093 of NZ_WOYP01000005.1, forward strand.
AGGACTCGTCCGCCTTCTGGCGGTGAATCGAGCCGCGGTCCTCGTAGGGGTACACCGCGACGGTGCGGGCGCCCAGCTCGTAGGCGGCTCGGAAGGCTCGAATCGCGATCTCACCGCGGTTGGCGACCAGGATCTTGCGGAACATTCACACCTCGCTGAGTGACCTTGGGATCGGGCTGAGTGTGCTGTCAGCCTAGGGGACGGTAACGTGGTGGATTGTGCACGTACTCTCCGTCAGCTCGCTCAAGGGCGGGGTCGGCAAGACAACCGTGACTCTGGGACTCGCCTCCGCGGCATTCGCGCGGGGAGTTCGGACTCTCGTGGTGGATCTCGACCCGCAGTCCGATGTGTCCACCGGCATGGATATCCAGGTCGCGGGCCGACTCAATGTCGCCGACGTCCTCGCAAACCCCAAGGAGAAGGTCGTCCGCCAGGCGATCACGACGAGCGGCTGGGCGAAGGTGCACCCCGGCACGATCGACGTCATGATCGGCAGCCCGTCGGCGATCAACTTCGACGGCCCGCACCCCTCGGTGCGCGACGTCTGGAAGATGGAAGAGGCCCTCGCGACCATCGAGGCCGACTACGACCTCGTTCTGATCGACTGCGCGCCGTCGCTGAACGCCCTCACCAGAACCGCGTGGGCGGCATCCGATCGAGTGATCGTCGTCACTGAGCCGGGACTGTTCTCCGTCGCCGCCGCCGACCGCGCGCTGCGTGCGATCGAGGAGATCCGCCGCGGCCTCTCCCCCCGCCTGCAGCCGCTCGGCATCGTCGTCAACCGCGTGCGCCCGCAGTCGATCGAGCACCAGTTCCGCATCAAGGAGCTGCGCGACATGTTCGGCCCGCTCGTGCTCTCGCCCCAGCTGCCCGAGCGCACGTCGCTGCAGCAGGCGCAGGGTGCGGCCAAGCCCCTGCACATCTGGCCCGGGGACTCCGCTCAGGAGCTCGCGGCCGACTTCGACGCGCTGCTGGACCGCGTCATGCGCACCGGTCGCATCCCGACCGCCGGCAGCACCACGGTCTGAGTCAGGTCCGCGCCGCACCACCGGTCGCCGCAGTCACTGACCGGTCGCTGAGCTGGTCGAAGCGTCGTCGTCAGGCCGAGCGCGCGGCGCGGCGAGCCGAAAGCTCGTCCATCGCGTCCGGAGCCTGCGCGTCGAAGTCCACGAGCGTGGACTCGACCTCGTGCAGAACCTTGCCGACGGCGATGCCGAAGACGCCCTGACCGCGGCTGACCAGGTCGATGACCTCGTCGTTCGATGTGCAGAGGTACACCGAAGCGCCGTCGCTCATCAGCGTGGTGCCGGCCAGATCGCGGATGCCGGATGCGCGCAGCTGCTCGACCGCCGTGCGGATCTGGTGGAGCGAGATGCCGGTGTCGAGAAGTCGCTTCACGAGCTTGAGCACGAGGATGTCGCGGAAGCCGTACAACCGCTGGGACCCGGAGCCCGACGCGCCGCGGACCGTGGGCTCGACCAGCTCGGTGCGGGCCCAGTAGTCCAATTGGCGGTAGGTGATACCGGCGACGCGAGCCGCGACGGCGCCACGGTAGCCGACTTCGTCGTCCATCTCGGGGAGTCCGTCGGTGAACAGGAGGTCGGCGACGAACTTTGGTTCGTCCGCGTCGTGAGCGTTCATACGCTTCCTCCTTGATGATCGGACATGTCAACGTTAGATGGGGCCCAGCCGCCGGGCAACGACATCCGCATTCGCGGCCCGGCGTGTCGCGGAGCGGTCGCGACCCGCGTGTCAGGACAGCATACGGTCGAGGGCCGCGCGGGCGAAGATCGCGCGCACCTCGTCGAGGCGCTTGGCCAGCTCCGGGGCCAGCTCGCTGGCACGGGCGCGGGATGCGGCATCCGTCCGGCGCAGCAGAGGAGAAAGCGCCGATTCGACGAGTGCGACGTCGCGCTCGGCGCTCTGGCGGAGCGTGCGCACATGCCGCGGCTCGATCCCGTGCCGATCCAGCGCGACGAGGGCCCGCAGAATCGCGACCGCCTGATCGTTGTAGCCGTCCGCGGCGATGAGCACACCGGTGCTGATCGCGTCGTTGAGCAGCTGCGGCGCGGCGCCGGAGGCGACGAGCAGCTCCTCGCGGCGGTACCGGCGCGGCGCCGCCACGATCGACGGCGGCATCGCCGTCGGCGGAGCCGGATCACGGCCGGCGTCGACGTCGGCGAGGTACTCGCGGATGACCACGAGCGGCATGTAGTGATCGCGCTGCAGGGTGAGGGCCAGGCGCAGTCGCTCGAGGTCGTCCTGCGAGAACTTGCGGTAGCCGGAGTCGGTGCGGGTGGGCGTGACGATGCCCTGGACCTCGAGGAATCGCAGCTTGCTGGATGTCAGATTGGGGAACTCGGGCGAGAGCCGCGCCAGGACCTGGCCAATGCTGAGAAGCCCCGCGGACGATGAACGTTCGCGGGCTGACGATGCCGGCATCAGCCGTCCGCCACCTGCGGCAGGTCGGCAGGCGAGACGAAGAAGTTCAGCCGGAACTTGCCGACGCGCACTTCGGCGCCGTTCGCCAGCACAGCGCGATCGACGCGCTCGCCGTTGACGTACGTGCCGTTGAGCGAGCGCTGGTCGACGAGTTCGAACGCCGATTCGGTCCGGGTGATCTCGGCGTGACGGCGAGAGACGGTGACGTCGTCGAAAAAGATGTCGGCTTCGGGATGCCGGCCCACGGTCGTCACATCGGTGTCGAGCAGGTAGCGGGCCCCCATGGTCGGTCCGGAGCGCACGATGAACAGGGCCGCACCGGTGGGCAGCGCCTCGATCGCGTCGAGTTCGGCGTCGCTCAGATCACTCCCGAACGGCACGAACGACAGGTCGGAGTCGTGTCCGAAAGTCTGCGTCGTATCGGTGGTGCCCTGCGATTCCCCCGCGGCGCCCGCTCCGGAAGCCCTGCGGATCTCGTCCGGCTCGGGTTGGCGGTTCTCCTCCACGGTGTTCCTCCTTCTGGGGTCCCAGCGTAACGGATCGACCAGCCTCCGAGAGGGTCGGATCCAGGCTCGTTCACGATGCTCCGCATGTTTCGCCGTGTGTCACCTGAGGCGACCGCCGGGGGGCGGGCCGCCTAGCCTGACGAGCAACCGAACCTACTTCCGAGGAGTCCGTCGTGTCCAGCCCGCACCGCCCCCTTCCGCCCCTTCAGGTGCGTGAGCGTGCTGCGTGCATGTGTGCCCGCGGCCAGTCGTGCTCCTCGTTCGCACCGGGTCACGCCCTCCACCTGATCCAGGCGCGGCTGTCGTCAGCGACGCCGTCGGAGTGGGTCGACGCGATCGTCGAAGAGGCGGACGCCGACCGGGGTGTCGTCGTGGTGCGAACGGTCGCCGAGGGCGAGCGCATCGAACTGTGGAGCGGATCCGGGGCAGCGCGCCACGCGGTGACCGGCGCGCCGGTCGCACTCCACGGCCGTTACGACGTGCTCGCCGTGGGGTCGCTGCGCTTCAACATGCTGCGCTTCGACGTGCTGCGGGGCTAGTCAGCCCGCAGCATTTCGTGCGGTGACCGTCAGGCCATCTTCATCATGCTGTCCTTGAGCGCCATGCAGGCGTCCATGCATGCCTTGCACGACTGGGCGGACATCTTGCAGACCTCGCTCGTGTCGGCGTGCGGCATGCACATGTCCATGCTCAGCTGGCACATCGCCATGCAGGCGTCGAGCATCGACATCATGACCGCCGGTGTCGCGCCCTGCATGCGCAGCATCGTGCGCATCATCGTGTTGCACATGTCGGCGCAGTTCATGCACGCGGGCGCGCAATCCATCATCTGCGTCGAGCACACCGCAGACGCCTGCTCGCAGGCTGAGCAGGCGTCCATACAGGCCTGCATGAGCTGCATGTCCATCGCGGCGCTCATGCCGGCCATCGACATGTCCTTGGCCATCATGTCCATCATCATCGAGTCCACCTCACGCTCCTTCCGTTTCACCACGCGACGACATCCGCCGCCTGCTTCGAACGGTACTCCTCGCCGCCTCCCGCGTCACCGGGTCGCCGGGGGCTCAGCGTCGGTTCACCCGCCCGTCACATGCTTCGGGGCTGGCGGACGCGGCGTAGCCTGAACAGGATGCCTGCGAACACCGCTCCCCCGCACTCCTTCCGACGCCGTCACAACATCGTCGCAGCCGTGGCCGCACTGCTCCTGGCCGCAGCCGGCCTGCTGGTCGCCTCCCCCGCGAGCGCGCACGACGCGCTCGTCTCCACAGATCCGCCCGCCGGCTCCGCCCTCGATACGCTGCCCGAACAGCTCACGCTCACCTTCAGCGGCGTGCTGGCGACGGACCCGGGCGCTACCGAGCTGCAGGTGACGGATGCTTCGGGCGCCTCGCTCGCCGAGGGCGTCCCTCTGGTGGAGGGCACGATCGTGACGCAGCCGCTGACAGAGCAGCTCAGCGGCGCGGCATCCGGAATCGTGACCGTGCTCTGGAAGGTCGTCTCCAGCGACGGGGACCCGATCTCGGGACAGTTCCAGTTCTCCGTGGCGACGGCGCCGACCCCGACTCCGACGGCGAGTCCCACCGTCACCGGGACGCCGACCGAAACCCCCACCGACACAGCGACGCCCACGCCCGTCGAGTCCGCGGTCCCGGTCGACAGCGGTGCGGCATCCATTCCTTGGGTTCTGCTCGCGGTGATGGGCGTGGCCGTGCTCGGTGCGATCGCCTACCTCTTGGTGTCCCGCGCGCGGCGGCGGAAGGCGCTCGAGCGGACGCCCGGAGGCACCCTCGGAGAGGGCACGACACCCGGTTCTGCGCCTCCTGCCGACCGATAGGCTTGATGCATGCCTCACTACGACGTCGCCATTCTCGGCGCCGGTCCCGGCGGTTACGTCGCGGCCGTCCGAGCAGCCCAGCTCGGTCTTTCCGTTGCGATCATCGAGGAGAAATACTGGGGCGGTGTCTGCCTGAATGTGGGATGCATTCCCTCCAAGGCGCTGCTGCGCAACGCCGACCTTGCACACACGTTCCACGACAAGGCCGAGCTGTTCGGCATCTCGGGTGATGTGCACTTCGACTTCGGCGTCGCGTGGGATCGCAGCCGGAAGGTGTCCGACACGCATGTCAAGGGCATCCACTTCCTGATGAAGAAGAACAAGGTGACCGAGTACGAAGGACGCGGCACCTTCACCGGTCCGAACGCTCTGACGGTGGCCAAGTCAGACGGATCGACCGAAGAGGTCACCTTCGACAACGCGATCATCGCGACCGGCTCCCGGGTGCGCCTGCTTCCGGGCGTGCAGCTCAGCCGGAACGTGGTGACGTACGAAGAGCAGATAATGACACGCGAACTGCCCGAATCGATCGTCATCGTGGGCGCGGGCGCGATCGGCATGGAGTTCGGATTCGTGCTGACCCACTACGGCGTCAAGGTCACGATCATCGAGTTCCTCGACCGCGCACTGCCGAACGAGGACGCCGATGTCTCGAAGGAGATCGCCCGCCAGTACAAGAAATACGGCGTCGACATCCTCACCTCGACCAAGGTCGAGAGCGTCACCGATCACGGCGACCACGTCACGGTGACCTACACGCCGAACGCGGGCGGCGAGACCCAGTCGATCGATGCCGACAAGGTGCTCATGTCGATCGGCTTCGCGCCGAACGTCGAGAACTTCGGCCTCGAGCGCACCGGAGTGAAGCTCACCGACCGCGGCGCGATCGATATCGACGACTACATGCGCACGAACGTGCCGCACATCTATGCCATCGGCGATGTCACCGCCAAGCTCCAGCTCGCTCACGTGGCCGAGGCGCAGGGCGTCGTGGCCGCCGAGACCATCGGCAAGGCCGAGACCATGACTCTCGGCGACTACCGCATGATGCCGCGCGCCACCTTCTGCTCGCCCCAGGTGGCCTCGTTCGGCCTGACCGAGCAGCAGGCGCGGGATGCCGGCTACGACGTCAAGGTCGCGAAGTTCCCGTTCTCGGCGAACGGCAAGGCGAACGGTCTGGGCGAGCCGATCGGCTTCGTGAAGCTCGTCGCCGACGGCGAGCACCTCGAGCTTCTGGGCGGCCACCTGATCGGCCCGGATGTGTCGGAGCTGCTCGCCGAGCTCACGCTCGCGCAGAAGTGGGATCTCACGGCGCTGGAGGCGGCCCGCAACGTGCACACGCACCCGACGCTGTCGGAGTCCGTGCAAGAGGCGTTCCACGGCCTCGCCGGCCACATGATCAACCTCTGAGTCGCGGTACCGTCAGTAGCCGAGGGCGCGGGCGAGCTTGGAGGCGGACGCCGCAGCCCGGCCGCCGGCGGCCAGCACGGCCGCCTTCACGGCGGCGAAGAACCCGCGCGGGTCGGCTTCGGCGGCGGGCCCGAGCTCGATCTCCCATTCGCGCCAGGTGCGCGACACGCCGGTGCGCACATCGGTCGCCGTGACGCGGTCGTCGACGAACTCGGCGACCAGTCCCCCGTCGGCCGCGCTCAGGGCGTAGGCGGTGCGGGTGTTGAGGATGCGGGCGATCGGGTGAAGCTCGGCATCCGTGACCGGCGCGAGCGCCGAGCGGACGGCATCCGGCACATCCTCGTCTGCCTGGTCTCCGAGCGGCCAGTGCAGTTCGGTGCGCCCCCCGCCGATGCGCGGGCCCTTGATGTGCCAGCCTGCGTCAGGTCCGCCGCTGCGACGGCGCAGCGCGTAGCCCGCTGACGCGAGCGCGAACTCGGCGGTGTCGAAATACCGCGCGTCGAGCTTGCGAAGCTCTGCCGCGCCGACGGACGCCACGCCGGGCAGCCCGGTCCACTCAGGCAGCGGTGTGGTGTCGTCCGCATCGAACTTGAGCTCTATCTCGACGGAACGAGACGGCTCGGAGGATGGTGCTGACGGGTCAGCGGCGGTCACGTGCCGTATCGCTGTACGGGTCGATTTCGCCTTCAGACTCCACGAACCAGAACTCGGCCTCGGTGGGGCCGTCACTGGTCCCGGTGTTCTCCAGGCCGCCCTTGCGCTCATAGACGACCTGAGTCTCGCTGTAGGGAACGATGAGCTTGTCGAGTTCCGGGTCGTCGAGGGGAAGAAGTTGCCCGTCGAGGGGTCCGCCGTGAAGACGTGCGATAGCCATGGATTCACCCTAGTCCCGCGGTCGGCAAACGCTGCGGAGGCGGGGGCGGACAGCCACCGCGATCAGGTGGCGGCAATCGTCGCAGCTGCGCGGAGGAAGCGGCGGAAGTCGCCACCTTCACGCGGTGCGTCCCTCGTGACGGATGCCCCGCCCACAGGAAGGTAGGTTGGCGTGGTGAAACCGTTCGTGCTGCTCGCCACCCGGGCCGAAGACCTGCCCGCCGATCAGGAGTACGCGCAGTTCCGCCGGTACACCGGACTGTCCGAGAGCGAGCTCGTGCGGGTGCGTCTCGAAGCGGGGCCGATGCCCACCTTCGACCTCGATGAGCTGTCGGGGATCTTCGTCGGCGGCGGGCCGTTCAATGCATCGGATGCGGCGGAGAAGAAGTCACCCGTGCAGCACCGCGTCGAGTCCGAGTTCGCCGCGCTGCTCGATGAGGTCGTCGCGCGGGACTTTCCGTACCTCGGCGCCTGCTATGGCGTCGGCACGGTCGGCGCGTTCCTCGGCGCGACGATCGACCGTACGCACGCTGAGCCGGTCAGTGTCGTTCCGGTGACGATGACGGATGCCGGTGCCGCAGACCCGCTCCTGCACGGGCTGCCGCGCACCTTCGAGGCGTTCGTCGGCCACAAGGAGGCGATCAGCTCGCTTCCGGCATCCGCTGTCCTGCTCGCGTCATCGCCGCTGTGTCCCGTGCAGATGTTCCGGGTCGGCCGGAACGTGTACGCGACGCAGTTCCACCCCGAGCTCGACGTGGACGGCATCACCACCCGTATCCATGCCTATGCCGATCACGGGTATTTCGCGCCGCACGAGCTGCACGTCACCCTCACCGCGGTGCGCCGGGCGCCGGTGTCGCATCCGAGCCGCATCCTGCGCACGTTCGCCGAGCGCTACGCCCGCTGAGCCCGACCGCTGACCGCCCGGCCGGCGCCCGGCTCAGAACGAGGGCGGGGTGTGCCAGATGCGGTCGATGTAGTCACGCATCGACCGGTCCGAGGAGAAGAAGCCGCTGCGGGCGACGTTGAGGATCGCGGACCGCGTCCACTCCTCCGGGTCGGCGTAGGCGGCATCCACCTTCGCCTGGGCGGCGATGTACGACGAGTAGTCGGCGAGCACCATGAAGCGGTCGTCGTAGAGCAGATTCGACACGATCGGCTCGAACGTCGAGCGGTTTCCGGCCGAGAATGCGCCCGACGCGATGAGATCCAGCGCCCGGCGCAGGTTGTCGTCGGCCTGGTAGAACTCGCTCGGCTTGTAGCCCTTGGCCCACAGCGCCTCGACCTCGGGCTCGCTCATGCCGAAGAGGAAGAAGTTGTCGTCGCCGACGAGCTCGCGGATCTCGACGTTCGCGCCGTCGTCGGTGCCGATCGTGAGCGCGCCGTTGAGGGCGAACTTCATGTTGCCGGTTCCGGAGGCCTCCTTGCCGGCGAGCGAGATCTGCTCGGACAGGTCGGCGGCAGGAA
>NZ_WOYP01000071.1 GCF_011620715.1 Microbacterium sp.
ACCGCGATCCGTCCCTAGGTGTGCGTCAGCGAGCCGGGGGTCTGGGGCGGAGCCCAGAGCAGATCGCCCCGGTCACGCAGACCCCGCCGGATAGACTGATCCGGATATGTCCCCTGTATTCGACTGCAGTGACGAGGCGCAGCTGCTTGCCGGAATGCGCCAGGCGCGTCAGGCGATCGGGCGCGGCGAACTCGTCGTGCTGCCGACCGACACCGTCTACGGCATCGCGGCCGATGCGTTCAGCGCACGCGCCGTCCAGGGGCTGCTCGACGCCAAGGGCCGCGGGCGCCAGTCGCCGCCGCCCGTGCTCGTGGCCGGCAACGCGACACTCCGCGCACTCGTGGCCGAGGTGCCCGAAGCCGTGGAGCGGCTCGTCGCGGCGTTCTGGCCGGGCGGTCTGACGATCGTGCTCCCTTCGCAGCCGTCCCTCTCCTGGGACCTCGGCGACACGCACGGCACCGTCGCGGTGCGGATGCCGGCCAACAACATGGCGCTGGAACTGCTGGAGGAGACCGGTCCGCTCGCGGTCTCGAGCGCGAACCTGACCGGCCAGTCCGCTGCCATCACCGCGTTCGATGCAAAGCACATGCTCGGCGACAAGGTGGCGGTCTACCTCGACGGCGGTCCCTCTGCGACCGGGATCGCCTCCACGATCATCGATGCGACCAGCCTGGTCACCGGCTCGGTGCCGCTGGTCCGCGTCCTGCGCGAGGGCGCGGTGGACCGGGCTGCGCTGCGCGAGGTGCTCGGCGACCTCCTCGAGCCCGATCCGATGCGCGACGGCGATTCGGGCGGCGCGTGAAGCAGTACGTCTTCACGATCCTGTTGACCGCCGCCATCACCCTGTCGCTGTCGTGGGCGGTCTGGAGGGTGAGCCTCAAGTACAAGCTCTACCCCGGCATCCGCGAGCGAGACGTCCACAAGACGCCCACCCCGCGACTGGGTGGCGTGGCGATGTTCCTGGGCGTCTTGGCCGCGTTCGCGGTGTCGTCGCAGCATCCGTACTTCGCGATCTTCTGGAAGGACCCGGCGCCGGTGTACGCGATCCTCGCCGCGACGCTCCTGATCGTCGTGGTGGGAGTGGCCGATGACCTGTGGGACCTCGACTGGATGATCAAGCTCGGCGCCCAGTTCCTGGCGGCGGGGATCATCGCGTGGTTCGGGCAGCTGCAGATCTTCTCGCTGCCGATCGGCGGCCTGATCATCGGATCGAGCTGGTTGAGCTTCACGCTCACGGTGTTCTCGATCGTGGTGGTGATGAACGCGGTCAACTTCATCGACGGACTGGATGGCCTGGTCGCGGGCGTGTGCCTCATCGCGAACGCAGTCTTCTTCGCGTACTCGTACATCCTGGTGCGCGACACCGGCTCCAGCACGTACTTCAACCTCGCCTCGTTCATCGCCGCCGTGCTGATCGGCGTGTGCATCGGGTTCCTGCCCCTCAACTGGAGTCCCGCGAAGCTGTTCATGGGCGACTCCGGCGCGCTCATGCTCGGGCTGCTGATGGCGACCTCGGCCATCGCGATCACCGGTCAGCTGGAACCGACGGTCCTCGACCCCGAGGGCTTCGGCCGCTCGCAGCTGCTCGGCGCATTCATCCCGATCCTGCTGCCGGTCGTGGTCGTGCTGCTGCCGCTGCTGGACTTCGGTCTCGCGGTGGTGCGGCGCATGAGCGCGGGCATGTCGCCATTCTCACCCGACCGAAAGCACCTTCATCACCGGATGCTGGACATGGGCCACACGGACCGCGACGCGGTTCTGATCTTCTACGCGTGGACGGCCGTGTTCAGCCTCGCCGTCCTGCTCATGTACATCGGCACGCGCGAGAACTGGCCCGGCCAGTACTGGATCGGCGTCGTCTTCGGCGTCTTCGGCGCCGGCGCGTGCCTCGTCGTCACCCTGCTGCCCTCGTGGCGGCGCAAGCCCGCCGTCGTCGCTGCCGCGCACGACGAGCCCCCCACCTTGGAGGCCACCCGATGAGTGCTCAGCCCGTTCCACGCAGTTTCAGCGTGCTGTCCAGCCTGAAATGGCCGGCGATCGCGATCGGGATCCTCGCCATCGGGGGAGCGGTGGTCGGATTCCTCGTCGCGGGCCTTTCCGGACTTGTGAGCGGACTGCTCGGAGCGGCGATGTGGCTCGTCTTCCTCGCGCTCACCTCGATCAGCATCCATCTCGCCATCCGCGCCACGAAGGACGACCCGGGTTCGCCCATCTTCTTCGGGATCGTGCTGGGCTCGTGGCTCCTGAAGCTCGTGCTGTTCGTGGTGCTCTCGATCTGGCTGCGGGCGCAGCCCTGGCTCGATCCCACGATCTTCTTCGTCACGGTGATCATCGCGGTCGTCGGCTCGCTCGTGTTCGACGTCATCGCCTTCCAGCGCGCGCGGGTGCCGTATGTCGGCGATGTGCCGCTGCCGCAGAGCTTCGACGATGACGCGCCGGACGGGGTCCGCTGAACACACCCGCAACGCCTCGCGGACCACGACGCTGAGGCCTCGAGCGTGTCCTGTGAGGCCCAAGAGTTTTGCTAGGCTGAACGCACACGCTCCCCCTGATCACCCACCGTCTCGGACGCCCGACGCCGGAGAATCTTCTGATTACCGCAATGCTCATCCCCGCACTGTCGCTCGTCATGGCCGACGAATCAGATGGTGGATTCGTCGGACCCTCGATCGGCGAATTCGTTCCGCCCGGGCTCCTGTTCGTCGGAACCCCCTTCGAGCTCAACCGGGTCATGCTGATCCGCCTGCTGGTGGTGTTCGCGCTCGTGCTGTGGCTCTGGCTCGGCACACGGCGGATGCAGCTCATCCCGTCCCGCGGTCAGGCCGCACTCGAGTACATGCTCGACTTCGTGCGCACCTCTATCGTGTTCGACACGCTCGGCGAGAAGGACGGCAAGCGGTTCCTGCCGGTGCTGATGACGTTCTTCTTCCTGATCATCGGCATGAACCTCACCGGCATCATCCCCGGCCTGCAGATCGCCGGTACCTCCGTCATCGGCCTGCCGCTGATCCTCGCCGTCATCGCCTACGTGATGTTCGTCTATGCCGGGTTCCGCAAGCACGGTCTCGGCTACCTCAAGAACTCGCTCATCATCCCCGGCGTGCCGTGGCCGCTGCACGTCCTGCTGATCCCGCTCGAGTTCCTCTCGACCTTCATCCTGCGGCCGATCACGCTGGCCCTCCGACTTCTGATGAACATGGTCGCCGGGCACATGCTGCTGGTGCTCTGCTTCACCGCGACGCACTTCTTCTTCTTCACCGTGCTCGCCTCGGGCAACCCGCTGGGCCTGCTCGGAGTCGGCACCTTCGCCTTCGGCATCGCATTCACCCTTCTGGAGCTGTTCGTCGCGGTGCTCCAGGCATACGTCTTCACCATCCTCACCGCCATCTACATCCAGATGGCGCTGGCCGACGGACACTGACCCGTCCCCGGCTGCTAGACCAACAACCCCTTCGAAAGGAAATCCCTGTGAACGTCGTCGGACAGCTCGCACCCCTCGCCTTCGGACTCGCCGCTATCGGCTCCGGTATCGGCGTCGGCGTCATCGTCGGCAAGACCATCGAATCGGTGGCGCGCCAGCCCGAGTTGCAGGGTCGCCTCAGCGGCCTCATGTTCCTCGGTATCGCCCTGACCGAGGCGCTCGCGTTCATCGCGATCGCGGTCGCCTTCATCCCGTTCCCCGCGCCGTAACCACTCGTTGCCGACCGAAGGAGTCCGAATGCTAGACGCATTCGCCGAAGGCCACGCGGGGGAGATCAATCCACTTCTCCCCACGCTCCCGGACCTCGTCTGGGGCACGCTGGCATTCGTCGTCATCCTCGCGCTGTTCATCTGGAAGATCCTGCCGAGCCTGAACGCCATGCTCGACGCCCGCAGCGCGGCGATCGAGGGCAGCATCAATTCCGCCGAGGTGGCACAGGCAGAGGCTCAGGCCGCGCTGGAGAAATACACGGCTCAGCTCGCCGAAGCCCGCGCCGAAGCGGGACGCATCCGCGAGCAGGCACGCGCCGACGGGTCGGCGATCATCGCCGAACTTCGCGACCAGGCCTCATCCGAGGCGGCGCGCATCACCTCGAACGCGCAGGCGCAGATCGAAATGGAACGCCTCGCGGCGCTCGCGTCGCTCAAGTCGGACGTGGGCAACCTCGCGCTCGATCTGGCCGGCGGCGTGATCGGCGAGACACTGTCCGAGGACGCCAAGGCTCAGGCCGTGGTGGATCGCTTCCTGGCCGAGCTCGAAGCGTCCGAGAAGGCGACGAGCTAGTGGGCAGCGCAACCACTCAGGCCCTTGCGGCGGCGACGGCGGCGTTGAACGCCGCGTCGTCGGTCGACCTCGACACCGCCAGCGAGCTCTTCGCCGCGGCGCGGATCGTGGGCGGCTCGCCGCAGCTGAGCGGTGCGCTGGCCGACCCCGCAGCCTCGCGCGCCGCCCGTTCGCGCGTCGTGACCGACGTGTTCGGTGCGGCCTTCGGCAAGACGACGCTCTCCCTCCTGACGATGGCCGTCGAGCAGCGCTGGTCGAGTGCGTCCCAGCTCGTCGACGGCATCGAAGAGCTGGCCGTGCGCGCCGCCGCCATCTCCGCGCCCAGCGTGGACGTGGACGGAGAACTGTTCAGCGCGTCGCGCCTGGTCGCGGACAACCCCGAGATCGAGCTCGCCCTCGGCAGCAGACTCGGCGACGACACCGCGAAGGGCGCGCTGATCGAGGCACTGCTTCGCGGACGCGCGAGCGATGCGACGATCCTCATCGTCTCGTCGCTGGTGCAGGAGCCGCGCGAGCGCCGTGTGCGTCAGCTGCTCGCGCACGCGATGGACCTCGTCGCCGACCAGCGCGGCAGCATCGTCGCCACGGTCGTCACGGCGACGCCGCTCGATACGGCGCAGTCGCAGCGGCTGAGTGCGGTGCTGACACAGCGCTACGGCAAGAAGGTCGGACTCAACGCGGTGATCGACCCTTCCATCCTGGGCGGTCTGCGCGTGCAGATCGCCGACGACGTCATCGACGCGAGCGTCGCAGCTCGGCTCACCGATCTGCGCCAGCGGCTTGCCGGCTAGACACGAGATTTCCCGCACGGGCGGAAGCTTTGGGGCCATGGCCCCTCGAAACGAAGGAACACAATGGCAGAACTAACGATCAGCCCCGATGTCATCCGTGACGCGCTGAAGGACTTCGCCGCCGCGTACGAGCCCGCGGGCGCCGCAGCGACCGAGGTCGGCACCGTCGTCGACGCGGGTGACGGCATCGCTCACCTCGAGGGCCTCCCGGGCGTCATGGCCAACGAGCTCGTGACCTTCGCCGACGGCACCTCAGGCCTCGCGCTGAACCTCGACGAGCACGAAGTCGGTGTCGTCGTCCTCGGCGAGTTCTCGGGCATCGAGGCGGGCCAGGAGGTCCGCCGCACGGGCGAGGTCCTCTCGGTCGCCGTCGGCGACGGCTACCTCGGGCGCGTCGTCGACCCGCTCGGCAATCCGATCGACGGCCTCGGGCCGGTCGCCACCGACGGTCGCCGCGCCCTCGAGCTCCAGGCACCCGGCGTCATGCAGCGAAAGAGCGTGCACGAGCCCATGCAGACGGGTATCAAGGCGATCGACGCCATGATCCCGGTCGGTCGCGGCCAGCGACAGCTGATCATCGGCGACCGCCAGACCGGCAAGACCGCGATCGCGATCGACACGATCATCAACCAGAAGAGCAACTGGGAGTCCGGCGACGTCGACAAGCAGGTGCGCTGCATCTACGTCGCCATCGGCCAGAAGGGCTCCACGATCGCCTCCGTCAGAGGTGCGCTCGAGGATGCCGGTGCGATGGAGTACACGACGATCGTCGCAGCTCCGGCCTCCGACCCGGCCGGCTTCAAATACCTGGCTCCGTACACAGGCTCGGCCATCGGCCAGCACTGGATGTATGACGGCAAGCACGTCCTGATCATCTTCGATGATCTCACCAAGCAGGCCGAGGCCTACCGTGCCGTCTCACTCCTCCTGCGCCGCCCACCGGGCCGGGAAGCCTACCCCGGCGACGTCTTCTACCTGCACTCCCGTCTGCTCGAGCGCTGCGCGAAGCTCTCGGACGAGCTGGGCGCGGGCTCGATGACCGGTCTGCCGATCATCGAGACGAAGGCGAACGACGTGTCGGCCTACATCCCGACCAACGTGATCTCGATCACCGACGGCCAGATCTTCCTGCAGTCCGACCTGTTCAACGCCAACCAGCGTCCCGCGGTCGACGTGGGCATCTCGGTGTCGCGCGTCGGTGGCGACGCGCAGGTCAAGTCGATCAAGAAGGTGTCCGGAACGCTCAAGCTCGAGCTGGCTCAGTACCGCTCGCTCGAGGCGTTCGCGATGTTCGCGAGCGACCTGGATGCCGCATCCCGTCGTCAGCTTTCGCGCGGTGCCCGCCTGACCGAGCTGCTGAAGCAGCCGCAGTACTCGCCGTACCCGGTCGAGGAGCAGGTCGTCTCGATCTGGACGGGCACCAACGGCAAGCTGGACACCATCGAGGTCGAGGACGTGCTGCGGTTCGAGCGGGACCTTCTCGACCACGTTCGACGCCACACGACGATCCTCGATCGCCTGCGCGAGACGAACGTGCTCGATGACGACACCGTCACTGAGCTCGACAAGGTCGTTGACGAGTTCATCCTCGAGTTCCAGGGCGGCGGCGGTCAGCACATCGACGAGCCGGGCCACGAGGAGTTCAAGGCGGCCGATGTCGAGGACGTCAACCAGGAGCAGATCGTCAAGGGCCGCCGCAAGTAGCGCGGCGGCGGACACGGACTATGGGCGCACAACTGAGGGTCTACAAGCAGAAGATCAGCACTGCTCAGACGACCAAGAAGATCACCAAGGCGATGGAGCTCATCGCGGCTTCGCGCATTCAGAAGGCGATGTCGCGCGTGCGCGCGTCCGCGCCGTTCGCGCGTGCGGTCACCCGCGCCGTGTCGGCTGTGGCGACGCATTCCAACATCGATCACCCGCTCACCTCCGCGCGGGACGTCAAGACCTCCGCGATCGTGATCTTCGCGTCCGACCGCGGTCTTGCCGGCGCGTTCAACTCGCAGATCATGCGCGAAGGGCTCGAGCTGGCGACCCTGCTGGAATCGCAGGGCAAGGAAGTCACGTACTACCTGGTCGGACGCAAGGCTGTGGCCTTCTTCCAGTTCCGTCGCATCAAGAGCGCCGCGGAGTGGACGGGTGACACTGAAACTCCGGAGTTCCGCTTCGCGGAGCAGATCTCCGACACGCTGCTCGAGGCTTTCGAGCGCGGCAGCGAGCAGGGCGGCGTCGACGAGATCCACCTCGTGTACAACCGCTTCGTCAGCATGATGACCCAGACCCCCGAGACGGTGCGGCTCCTTCCTCTCGAGGTCGTCGAGGCCACCGAGGCGCAGGCCGAGACGCACACGTTCCCGCTGTATGAGTTCGAACCGGATCCCGCCACCGTGCTGGACGCGCTCCTGCCGGTCTACATCCAGAGCCGCATCTTCAATGCCCTCCTGCAGTCCTCGGCGGCAAAGCACGCCGCGACGCAGAAGGCGATGAAGTCGGCCAGTGACAACGCCGACAAGCTCATCACCAATTACACGCGGCTGCGCAACAACGCGCGTCAGGCCGAGATCACCCAGCAGATCGCCGAGATCGTCGGCGGGGCCGACGCCCTGTCCTCGGCGAAGTAGACAACCACTCCGAAAGAGAAGAAGACAATGACCCCCACCGCCACCGCCGTACAGACCTCGGTCGTCGGACGCGTCGCGCGCGTCACCGGTCCGGTCGTCGACATCGAGTTCCCGCACGACTCGCTTCCCGACATCTACAACGCGCTCAAGACCACCATCGTGATCGGCGACGAGTCGAACGAGATCACCCTCGAGGTCGCGCAGCACCTCGGTGATGACCTCGTGCGTGCGATCGCCCTCAAGCCCACCGACGGCATCGTCCGCGGTCAGGAAGTGCGCGACACGGGCGGCCCGATCACGGTGCCGGTCGGCGACGTGACCAAGGGCAGGGTCTTCAACGTGATCGGCGAGGTGCTCAACGCCGCGCCGGGCGAGCAGATCGAGATCACCGAGCGCTGGGGCATCCACCGCAAGGCTCCGAGCTTCGACCAGCTCGAGTCCAAGACCCAGATGTTCGAGACCGGCATCAAGGTCATCGACCTTCTGACCCCGTATGTGCTCGGGGGCAAGATCGGCCTGTTCGGCGGCGCCGGTGTCGGCAAGACCGTGCTCATCCAGGAGATGATCCAGCGCGTCGCGCAGAACCACGGTGGCGTGTCGGTGTTCGCCGGTGTCGGCGAGCGCACCCGTGAGGGCAACGACCTGATCCACGAGATGGAGGAGGCCGGCGTCTTCGACAAGACGGCCCTGGTCTTCGGCCAGATGGACGAGCCGCCCGGAACGCGTCTGCGCGTCGCGCTGTCGGCACTGACCATGGCGGAGTACTTCCGCGATGTGCAGGGCCAGGACGTGCTCCTGTTCATCGACAACATCTTCCGCTTCACGCAGGCGGGCTCCGAGGTCTCCACGCTTCTTGGTCGCATGCCTTCTGCGGTGGGTTACCAGCCCAACCTCGCCGACGAGATGGGTGTGCTCCAGGAGCGCATCACCTCCACGCGTGGTCACTCGATCACCTCGCTGCAGGCCATCTACGTCCCGGCCGACGACTACACCGACCCGGCGCCGGCCACGACGTTCGCGCACCTCGACGCGACCACCGAGCTTTCGCGTGAGATCGCGTCCAAGGGCCTTTACCCGGCCGTGGATCCGCTGACCTCAACGAGCCGCATCCTCGACCCGCGCTACATCGGCGCCGACCACTACCGTGTCGCAACGGCCGTGAAGCAGATCCTCCAGAAGAACAAGGAACTGCAGGAGATCATCGCGATCCTCGGTGTCGACGAGCTCTCTGAAGAGGACAAGGTGGTCGTGTCGCGAGCACGCCGCATCCAGCAGTTCCTCTCGCAGAACACATACATGGCCAAGAAGTTCACCGGCGTCGATGGCTCCACGGTCCCGATCGCCGAGACGATCGAGTCCTTCGACGCGATCGTGAAGGGTGACTTCGACCACGTCGCCGAGCAGGCGTTCTTCAACGTCGGCGGCATCTCCGACGTCGAAGCGAACTGGGCGCGGATCCAGAAGGAGAACGGCTGATCATGGCGCTCACGGTGAACCTCGTCGCGGCCGACCACGAAGTCTGGTCGGGTGAGGCGAGCCTCGTCGTCGCGAAGACGGTCATCGGCGAGATCGGCATCATGTCCGGTCACGAGCCCGTCCTCGGAGTGCTCGCGGCGGGCGAAGTGCGCATCACGCTCGAGGACGGCACCAAGATCTTGGCGAACGCCCAGGACGGCTTCCTGTCGGTCGAGGGTGACGTCGTCACGATCGTCGCAGGCAATGCTGCCCTGATCAGCTAGCTTGCTGGTCCTGCTTCCCCCCTCCGAGACCAAGCGGTCCGGAGGGGGTCGGCCTGCGCTCGATCTGGACTCGCTCGCGCTCCCGCAGCTGCGTTCTCAGCGCGAGTACGTTCTCGGCTCGCTCGAGGCGCTGTCGACGGATGCCGCGACGGCGGTGCGGGTGCTCGGGCTCAGCGCCGCCCAGCTCGACGAGGTCGGGGTGAATGCGCGGGTGCGAGCGGCGCCGACGATGGCGGCGATCGATCGGTACACCGGCGTGCTGTACGACTCGCTGGACGCGGCATCCCTCGACGGGCCTGCCCGGCGCTGGCTCGGCGCCAACGTCCTGATCCACACCGCGCCGCTCGGGCCCGTCGGTGCGCTCGACAGGATTCCCGCCTACCGGCTGGCGGCGGGTGTAGCGCTTCCCGGCTCGGCGACATTGCGGCGGGTATGGGCCGCGGCGGTGACCGATGCCCTCGCGGATCTCGCGCCGCGGTTCGTGCTCGACCTCCGCTCGGAGGCCTATGCGGCGCTCGGTCCGGTGCCGGCATCGGTCGCATCGGTGTACGTCCGGGTGGTGAGCGAGGCACCCGACGGCGCGGTGCGGGCGCTGAACCATTTCAACAAGCACGCCAAGGGCGCGCTCATGCGCAAGCTGGCTCAGCAGCGGCCGCGTTTCGGCTCGCTGCGCGGACTGCACGCCTGGGCGGCCACGCAGGATGTGCGGCTGCGCGACGGTGCACCCGGCGAAGTCGAACTGTTCGCCTGAGCGGACTCTGCGGGTTCCGGGGCCTGCGCTGATGTTCTCTGCGGTGCGCTCGGCGTACTCGGTGCGTTCGGTGTACTCGGTGCGTTCGGTGTGTCCGGTGTGGATTCGATCCCTGTTCTGACGGGCGTTCCGAACGGTCAGCGACAGGCGACACGTATGGCGAGTATCGATGAATTGCCTGTCGAACGGCACGGCGCATCGCTAGCATGTGAATCGCAGGGCGGATGCCGTGCCGACGTGACCCTGCGTCGTGGTTCGTTCTCCGGGGAGGACTCCCATGTACGACTATCCTGACGGGACCGCAATCGCACTGTACGCGGGACTCGCCATCTTCTGGTTCATCTTCGCAATCGCCGCTTACGTTCTGACCTCCGTCTTCATGATGAAGATCTTCGAAAAGGCCGGCGTGCAGGGCAAGTGGCGCGCGTGGGTGCCGATCTACAATTTCATGGTCTTCAGCAAGCTCGGCGACCTGAGCCCCTGGCTGATCCTGATCGCGATCGGCGCATCGATCCTGCTCGGCTGGATCCCCGTCCTCGGCTCGATCATCGGCATCGCGGCCTTCGTCGTGACGCTGCTGGCGGCGTGGCGGGTCGGTCTCAAGCTGCAGAAGGAACCCGTCTGGCTGATCCTGTACTTCTTCCTCAGCATCGTGTGGCTCGGCATCCTGGGCTTCGACAAGTCGCGCTGGAACACCGCGATCCCCGCAGCTCCATGGGCGAACAACGGGTTCCTCTCCGACCGCACCGTCTGGGCGGGCATCCCCAGCCAGGCACCTGCGGGAGGATACCCGGCCAACCCGGTGACGCAGCCGGCTCCGGGCGCCTACCCGCCCCCGGCCGGCTACGAGCCGCCCGCGGGTTACACCCCGCCGCCGGCTCCGTCGGCAGCGCCGCCCGCTGCGGCACCGCAGCCCCCGGTGACACCGCCCGCCGCGCCCGAACCGCCGACCGCGCCGCCCGCACCTCCGGCCCCGTAGCGCACGAGTACCGTCGACGAGCCCCCGCCGCAGTGGTGGGGGCTCGTCGCTTTCGTTCGAGCTCTCGCGCCGCTGCACTCGGGCGCGCCGCGCGCCGCGCCCGAGGGCGTTAGCGTGGGGCAATGACTTCGCCCGAAAGAACCGTCCCGCTGCGCCGTGTCGGCACGTCTGGCCTCCTCGTCTCGGCTGTCGGCCTCGGCTGCAACAACTTCGGCCGACCGGGCACGAACACCGAGACGCTCGCCGGAACCGTCGAGGTGCTCGACGCCGCGATCGACGCGGGTGTGACGTTCCTCGACACCGCCGAGATGTATGGCGGCGAGCCCGGGCTCAGCGAGACCCTGATGGGCCAGGCCCTGCGCGGTCGGCGGGATCAGGTCGTCTTGGCGACGAAGTTCGGTCACCCGGGTCGTGACATGGGGTATGCGGTGGCCGCTGCGAAGACATCGCGGTCGTATGTGCGTGTTGCGATCGAGGCGTCGCTGCGGCGTCTGAGCACCGACTGGATCGACCTTTACCAGCTTCACGTTCCGGATGCCGCAACCCCGATCGACGAGACGATCTCGGTGCTGGACGACCTGGTGAGCGAGGGCAAGATCCGCTACTACGGGCACTCCAACCTCGCGGGCTGGCAGATCGCCGAAGCGGACTTCGTCGCTCCGCACCGCGGCAGTCGCTTCATCTCCGCGCAGAACCACTACAGCCTGCTCGCCCGAGCCGCGGAGCGCGAGGTCCTGCCCGCCGTCGAGCGCTTCGGCCTCGGCTTCTTCCCGTTCTTCCCCCTGCACAACGGACTCCTGACGGGCAAGTTCTCGCGCGCCGGCGGTCCCGAGCGCAGCCGCATCATGATGCAGCGCCGGCATGTGTGGCAGAACGCCCCGTGGGACGCGCTCGAGCACTTCCAGGAGTTCTGCGACGAGCGGGGCATCACGATGCTCGAGGCCACGTTCGGATGGCTGCTCTCGCGGCCCGCGCTCTCGAGTGTCATCGCCGGAGCCACCAGCGCCGATCAGGTTCGCGCCAATGCGGCCGCAGCGGGAGCGTGGGCGCCGTCAGATGCAGACCTCGCCCTCATCGACGTGCTGTTCCCGCTCGTCGAAGATCCTGCGGCACGCGTGTGAATCGCGGTGTCGATCTCGTTCGCTCGGAGCGAACCGGCCTGAGGTCGGTGGTGCGCTCGTCGGCCCTGCGACCCGGGCGGCCTTCGAGGAGTCCAGTAGTATGTCAGCACGTCGACAGGACCACACCGGTCGCGTCGCCGCTGTTGTCGGCTTACCGGGGAGGATAGGGCGTGCCCGAAGAATCCACCCACTCCCGATCGGTGACGGTGGCGGACGGGACGATCGAACTGTCCTGGGCCGGGGTCACGCATACGGGCCGCCGCCGCGAGATCAATCAGGACGCGCTTCTGACGAGCTACCCGCTCTTCATCGTCGCCGACGGCATGGGCGGCCATATCGGCGGCGAGATCGCCAGCGCCAGCACGGTCGACCGGCTCGGCGGTGTGGTCGAGGCAGGCCCGGTCACACCGAAGACCATCGAGAAGGCGCTCTCCCGCGCCGTCAAGGACATCGCGTCGCACTCCGAGACGACCGATGACGGCACCGGGACGACCGTCACCGGCGTCTATCTGGACCTCAGCGACGGCCCCCCGCAGTGGGTCACCCTCAACATCGGCGATTCCCGCGTCTACCTCATGCGCGATGGGCTGATCGAGCAGATCACCACCGATCATTCGGTCGTGCAGGAGCTCATCGCCGCCGGTCGGCTCAGCCCCGAAGAAGCCGAGAACCACCCGTACGGCAATGTCATCACGCGCGCGGTCGGGCCGAGCGAGAGCGTCGCGCCCGACTACGTGCGTCTGGACGTCGTCGACGGCGATCGCTTCGTGATCTGCTCGGATGGTCTGACGAAGGAGCTCACCGACTACGGCATCCAGCATTTTCTCATCGCGAACGCCGATCCTGCCGACGCGATCGCCGCGATGATGGATGCCGCACTCGAGAATGGCGGCCGCGACAACATCACGATCATCGTGCTCGACGTGTCGGTGCGCTCGTCCGCGGATCCCGCGCACGAGGCCGTCGTGGTCAGCGACTCCTCCCCAGCCTGAGCGCGCCGCACCGCCTTCCACCGGTGACATCCGCCGCCTCCGCGGCGCCGCGCGCGCTGCTTACCTGGGCGAGTGCACACCTTCGCCCCCACTCCGCGCCCGAGCGCCGGCCCGCTCCGCCCGGCGGCCGCTGCGCACACCGAGCCGCTCGAGCTCCCGCCACCCTGGAATCCGCCTTCGCGGCCGGCGGTCCCGCTGCTCGCGTCGGTCGTCCCGGTACTCGGCGCCGTGGCCCTATGGCTCGTCACGGGTTCGGTGCTCTCGCTCTGGCTCGCCGCGCTCGGTCCTCTGATCGCCGGTGCGACTCTCGCCGACGGTGCGCGCGGGGCGCGGCGCGATCGACGCCGTGCGCAGGAGAAGGCGCGCGCCGCGCGTGAGCACGTGGATCGGCAGATCGGGCAGCGCCACGCCGATGAGCGGGCGCGGCGGTGGGCGCGGCATCCGGATGTCGCCGTGTTCGCCGCGAACGACGGTGAGATCTGGCGTCCCGTCGCGGGAAGGGGGGAGATGCTCGTCCTCGGCTCCGGCGCGGATTCGAGTGATCTGCGCGTCACCGGAGGCGGCGCCGATGCCGCGTCGGTGGCGATCCGCGCGCGGGCAGCGACGCTCCACGACGCGCCGATCCTCGTGCCACCGGCATCCGGCATCGCCGTCATCGGCACCCCGGTCGTCGCCGGCGCCGTCGTGCGCGCGCTCGTCCTGCAGCTGGCGATGGCGCTGCCCCCGGGCGAGCTGCGAATCGTGGGCCCGCTGCGAGGCGAGAGCGCCTGGGCCGAGCGTCTGCCGCATCGGCGGTCCGGCTCCGGTCTGCAGCTGGCGCTGGGGGCGCCGGGTGAGCCGATCACAGGTGCGCCCGACTTCGCGATCGTGCGCGTCGACCCTTCCGCGCCTCGGCCACCCGGCTGCGGAGTGGTCCTCACGGTGCGCTCGCCAGGCCGGGCGCAGCTGGATGCCGGCGGCGAGGTGCGCGAGATCGCGGTGGAGGCGCTGGGGAGCGCCCAGGCGCTCGCCCTCACCGACGGGCTGATCGCCCGGGCCGCGCAGCTGCAGGGTTCCGCGGGTGCGTCCGGACCGGTCGCGCTGGGGTCGCTGCTGAGCGATGCGCCGCCCGCGACGCGCGGCACCCTGCCGGCCGTCATCGGCGTCGAGGGCGGCGAGCCGTGCGTGATCGATCTGGTCGCCGACGGCCCGCACGCCGTGGTGGCCGGGGTCACCGGCTCGGGCAAGTCCGAACTTCTCGTGACGTGGATCCTGGCACTGTGCGCGGCGCACTCCACACAGGAGGTGAGCTTCCTCCTCGCCGACTTCAAAGGCGGCACGGCATTCGACGCGCTCGCGGGCGTTCCTCATGTGACGGGCGTCATCACCGATCTCGACGGCACGGGAGCGCGACGGGCGATCGAGAGCCTGCGGGCTGAAGTGCGCTGGCGCGAGGGGGAGCTCGCTCGCGTCGGAGCGCGGGATGTGCAGGATCCGCGCGTGGAGGTGCCGCGGCTCGTGATCGTCGTGGACGAATTCGCCGCCCTCCTGGGCGAGCATCCCGAACTGCACGCGGTGTTCACCGATGTCGCCGCCCGCGGACGCGCGCTCGGCATGCACCTCGTGCTGGGCACTCAGCGGCCGGCCGGAGTCGTGCGGGAGAGTCTGCTCGCCAACTGCCCCCTCCGCATCAGCCTCCGGGTGACCGACCCGACCGACAGCCGGGCAGTGATCGGCACCGACGAGGCGGCGATGCTGCCCGGCGGACCGGACGCGCGCGGCCTCGCCCTGGTGCGGACGGCGGCCGACCATTCGCCCAGGCAGGTGCGCATCGCGCTCTCGTCACCGACCGACCGCGAGGCGATCACTGCGTCCGCGGCCGGCCCGCGCCCGCGGCGACCGTGGCTTCCCGAGCTCCCCACCCGCATCGACCTCGAGGATCTCGCCGCCCTCGCGGACGAAGCGGGTGACACGCTGCTGCTTGGTCTCGTCGATGAGCCGGACCTTCAGCGCCAGCGCCCGGTCGGCCTGCGCAGGCAGGAGCGCGGGATGCTGGTCATCGGGTCGGGCGGCAGCGGCAAGTCCACCGTGCTGCACACGCTCGCGGTTCAGGCGCACGGTCCGGTCGTGCGGGTCGCCGGCAGCGGAGAGGACGTCTGGGATGCCGTCGACCGCCTGTCGGAGCGCGCATCCGAACCGGGCTCGCTGCTCCTGATCGATGACCTCGATGCGCTCGCATCGACACTGCCACCCGACTATGCGAGAGAACTCCTGGAACGGCTGGAACGACTCGTACGCGGTGCGGGCGAGGCCGAGCTCCTCGTGGTCGCCGCGGCGCAGCGTCTGAACGGCGGCGCGGCCCGGATCGCCGACCTTCTGCCGCGGCGTCTGGTCCTGGCGGCATCCTCGCGCGCAGAGCACATCGCGGCAGGCGGCGATCCGTCGCACTACGCACCCGGCGGTCCGCCCGGGCGCGGACGCCTCGACGGCCGCTCGGTGCAGGTCGCGATGACACAGCCCCCGGCAGCGCTGCGAAGCGATCCGCCGCAGCTTTGGCATCCGAGCGGTGCGCTGACCGGCTTCGTCCTGCGGCGATCGCCGGCCGCCCGGGAGGCACTCGCGGAGTGGGAGCGCGCCGGGGTGCGTCTGCTCTCCCTCGACGAGTACTCCGGAGCGGGGGAGTGGGCGACGGACGCGCCCGTCATGGTCGCCGGTGACGCCGAGGAGTGGCAGAGGCACTGGCGGGCTTTGAGCGCGGTGCGTTCCGACCACGACCTCGTCGTGGATGCGACCTGCGGGCCCGAGTACCGCACGCTCACCGGACAGCGTGGCCTGCCGCCCTACTGCGAGCCCGGTCGCGCGCGAGCGTGGCTGCTGAGCGCCGGTGGTGCCGCCACCCGCATCGCCCTGCCCTCGCGCACGTGACCGAGGGCGTCAGGCGAGCGCGGCCTCGAGCGGGGCGAGTTCGACGCCGTGCGCGTTCGCGACGCCGGCGTTGACGATCGTGCCGCCGGCGGTGTTGAGGCCGGCCGCGAGGGCCGCATCCGCGCGCAGCGCGTCCTTCCAGCCGCGACGCGCGATCTGCCGGATATAGGGCAGGGTCGCGTTCGTGAGCGCTGAGGTGGACGTGTTCGGCACAGCGCCTGGCATGTTCGCGACGCAGTAGAACATGCTGCCGTGCACCGGGAACGTCGGGTCGGCGTGCGTGGTCGGATGCGTGTCCTCGAAGCAACCGCCCTGGTCGACCGCGATGTCCACCAGCACGGAGCCGGGGCGCATGCGCGAGACCATGTCGTTCGTGACGAGCCTGGGGGCCTTCGCGCCGGGGACGAGCACGGACCCGATCACGAGGTCGGAGTCCACGACGGCGCGATCGAGGTCGAGCGGGTTGGACGCCGCCGTCTTGACGCGTCCCTGGAAGTGATCGTCGAGGTAGCGCAGCCGCTGGACATTGGTGTCGAACACCGTGACGTCCGCACCGAGACCGACCGCGATGACCGCGGCGTTCGCCCCGGCGACTCCGCCGCCGATCACCGTGACGCGGGCGGGCCGGGTGCCCGGCACGCCGGACATGAGCAGGCCGAGGCCGCCCGCGGAGCGCAGGAGTGTGGCCGCACCGACGGTCGGGGCAAGTCGCCCTGCCACCTCGCTCATCGGGGCCAGCAGGGGCAGCCCGCCACTGCGTCCATCAACAGAGCCCAGCTGAACTGTCTCGTACGCGATGGCCGTGACGCCGTCGGCGACGAGACTCTCGGTGAGCGGCCGGTCGGCGGCGAGGTGCAGGTAGGTGAACAGCACGAAATCGTCACGGAAGTATCCGTATTCGCTCGCGATCGGCTCCTTGACCTTCAGCAGCAGTTCGGCGCGCGCCCAGACCTCGGCCGGGTCGTCGAGCAGGGTCGCACCGGCGGCCTCGTACTCGGCATCCGGCATCGATGAGCCCTCGCCCGCGCCGCGCTGCACGAACACGTCGTGGCCCGCTCGCGCGAGGTCGTCGACACCCGCGGGCGTCAGTGCCACGCGGTACTCGTTGTTCTTCACTTCGGTGGGGACGGAAATCCTCATCGCCTGGTCCTCTCCGCTCCGGGTGGGAGCGCTTCTAGAAAGCTGGGCGGATCGCCCCGACGACCTGGCCGCCGCCGGTGACCGACAGCGGAAGCTTCGTGATCGCCTCGGCGACGTCGGATGCCGCGAGCGCGCCTTCTCGCTCGAGCAGGCGCAGGGCCACGACCGTGGCCGCGCGCCCGCTGCCGTCCAGCATCTTGAGCGCAACGGTCGTGCCGCTCGGGGCGACCATCACCATGACCCCTTCTGCGCCGCCCTTGGCGAAAACGCCGAGCTGTTCGAGCACGATCGTGTCAGGCCGGCCCGGGCCGTCGATCGTCCATGGGTTCTCGCGGACGGCGCGGACGAGGGTGCCGGCGCTGCGATGCAGGGCGAACGGCGAATGCTCCGACGAGGTGCCGATCCGGTGAATCGCCTTGGCCAGGCCTGCCAGGCTCATCGCGTACACCGGTGCACCGCATCCGTCGATCGCCGTCGTTGCGGAGCGCTCGCCGACCATTCGCTCGGCGACCTCGCGGATGTGCACCTGCAGCGGATGCTCGGGAGAGAGGTAGCCGCCTGTCGGCCATCCGTTGGTGACACAGGTCAGCAGCATCGCGGCATGCTTTCCCGAGCAGTTCATCCGGATCCGCGCGGGGCCGCCGCCGCCGCGCACCATCTCGACGCGCGTGGCCTGATCGCCCGGCCATGCGGGCGGGCAGCCGAGTGCGTCCTCGCTCAGCGCCGCCGCATCCAGGATGTCGCGGACGACCGACACGTGCCGATCGGTCCCGGAGTGGCTGGCCGTGGCCAGCGCCAGGCGCTCGCCCTCCAGCGGCGCTCCGGCGGTGAGACAGGCCAATGCCTGCACCGGCTTGAGGCTCGAGCGCGGCAGGATCGCCGTGGCGGTGTCGCCGAGCGTGGCGATCGGCGTGCCGTCGGGATCGAGGACGATGGCTGAGCCGGTGTGCCGCGATTCGACGAACCCGCTGCGTTCGACGACGGCGAGTTCGACGGCGTCGGCTGCGGCGAAGGTCTGCGGCACGTCGCCAGCCTACCGCCGCCGTCCGCCGCATCCTCGCGTGTCAGACTGGGGCGATGTTCGGCGAACACCGGTATGCCCTGCGCGCCACCTGGACCGGGGATCGGGGCACCGGCACGAGCGGCTATCGCGACTACGACCGGGCCGTCACGATCGAGATCGACGGCAAGCCGGACCTTGCGGCATCGTCGGACAAGCCGTTCCGCGGCGATCCGTCGCGATGGAATCCCGAGGACCTGCTGCTCGCGGCGCTCAGCGAATGCCATCTGCTGTCGTACCTGCATGCGTGCGTCCAGGCCGGTGTGGTCGTCCTGGGGTATCGCGACGAGGCCGCTGGCGTGATGGTCGAGGACGGCCGGGGCGGGGGCGCCTTCCGGGAGGTGGTCCTTCGACCGCACGTGGTGGTTGCGGACGCGTCGATGGTGGATGCCGCGACCTCCGCGCACGCGCAGGCTCACGAATGGTGCTTCATCGCCAACTCGGTGAACTTTCCGGTACGGCACGAGCCCACGATCGAGGTCGCGACCGGTCGGTGAGGTCAGCGCCTCTCGTGCGGGAGGACCTGACGGATGCGCTCGATCGGGTTGTGGGCGGGAGCCTCGTTGTAGACGTTCGCGAGCTCCTGGCCGGAGAGCGCGTGAATGGCGGCCATGATGTCGTCTGTGGCCAGGCGCCGGGCTTTGCCCGACTCGGCGGATCCGTGATGGGACAGGTCCAGCGGCTCCCCGAACTTCACGGTGACGCGTTCTCTCAGCGACGGGAACCGTGCGCCGACGGGCATCACCTTGTCGGTGCCGATCAGTCCGACCGGAACCACCGGCGCTCCGGTCTGCAGGGCGAGGAACGCGACGCCGGTGCGGCCCTTGTACAGGCGACCGTCGAGCGACCGCGTGCCCTCCGGGTACAGGGCTACGGCGTTGCCGGCCACGAGCAGCTGTCGCTGCTGATCGAGCGCGTCGAGAGCGGCCTGGCCGGCGCCGCGTTGGACGGGGACGGCGCCGATCGCGGTGAAGAACTGCCGCGAGAGCCATCCAGACAGGCCGGTGCCGTCGAAGTAGCTCGACTTCGCGAGGAAATGCACGGGCCGCGGTGCGGCTATGGGGATGGCGATCGAGTCGATGAACGACAGGTGATTGCTCGCGAAGATGATCGGGCCCGATTTCGGGACGTTCGTCTTGCCCTCCACGTGCGGCCGGTAGACCAGGCGCGCCACAGGGGCGATCACGAAGCGACCGAAGCCGTACGTCGCACCCATCTGCCGAACGGCAGGTTCCTCGGGGGAGTCGGCTTCGCGGGGTTCGGGAGTCTCCTCGGAAGTCACCCGTTTGAGGGTACTCCCGAATCCATGTCTTCGTCGGCATGTCGATTTCCCAGCGGGGGCAGAGCAAACATGGGAGAAGATGGAGACTCTCCCTTTCCATTCGTCTTGAGGTTCACCGTGCGCATCAGACCGTTCGCCGCCCTTTCCGCCGTCGCGCTCTCTGCGGTCCTGCTCGCAGGCTGTGCGGCGAGCACGCCGGGGGCCGACACGAGCCCGTCCGCGGCGCCCGCAGTCGACCTGTGCACCGCCGCGGCGCCGTCGGGTGACGCATCCGACGCGGTCACCGTCGACGGTGAGGTCGGCGCAGAGTCGACCGCGACCTTCACCTTCCCGCTCGAGATCCCCACTCTGCAGACCACGGTCATCGAGGAGGGCTCGGGCGACGCGGTCGAATCGGGCCAACTGGTGACATATGCGCTCACGGCGTTCAACGCGGAGACGGGTGAGAAGCTCGGGTCGATCGGGTATGAGCAGAACCCGGTCCTTCCCGTTCAGATCTCGCCCGACAACCCGGTCGGCCAGATCCTCGGCTGTGCGACGCCCGGCACGAGGGTTGTCGTCGCCTACCCGCCGGCCGACCCGAACCCTGGTCAGGTGTATGTGTTCGACTTCGTCGCCACCGTTCCCAACGCGGCGTGGGGTGAGTCGCAGGCGCCCGTCGCGGGTCTGCCGACCGTGACCCTGGCCGACGACGGCGCGCCGACCATCGAGATCCCGGACGGTGACGCCCCGGCCGATCTCCAGCTGGAGACTCTCAAGAAGGGCGACGGGGCGATCGTCGTCTCGGGTGACACCGTTCTGGTGCAGTACACCGGCGTCAAGTGGTCGGACGGCTCGGTGTTCGATTCGAGCTGGGAGAACGGCGCCCCGGCGTCGTTCCAGACCACGGGTGTGGTGGACGGGTTCCGGCAGGCGCTCGAGGGCCAGACCGTCGGCTCACAGGTGCTCGTGGTGATCCCGCCCGCGCTGGGCTATGGCGAGGCCGGCTCGTCCGACAACGAACTCGCCGGCGAAACCCTGGTGTTCGTGGTCGACATCCTCGGCACCCAGCACGCCGCCGCAGCGCAGTAGCCGCATGCGCCGCGTCGTCATCCTCGGATCCACCGGCTCGATCGGAACCCAAGCCCTCGAGGTGATCCGGGCCAACTCCGAGCGCTTCGAGGTCGTCGGCCTCTCCGCCGGTTCCAACCGCGAGGCCATGCGGGCGCAGGCCGAGCAGTTCCGGGTCGAGTTCACTGCGCTCGGCGCCGACGAGGCCGAGCAGCTGGTGCGCGATGTGGACGCCGACGTCGTGCTCAACGGCATCACCGGATCGGTGGGACTGGGGCCGACACTGGCGGCCCTGGAAACCGGTCGCACGCTCGCCCTCGCGAACAAGGAATCCCTCATCGTCGGAGGCGATCTCGTCACGGCGATCGCGCGTCCCGGTCAGATCGTCCCCGTCGATTCCGAGCACTCGGCGATCGCCCAGGCGCTGCGCTCCGGGGAGCACTCGGAAGTGCGGCGGCTCGTGCTGACGGCATCTGGAGGCCCGTTCCGGGGGCGCTCCCGCGAGTCGCTGGCCTCGGTGACCCCGAACGAGGCGCTCGCCCACCCGACATGGGACATGGGCCGGGTCGTCACGACCAATTCCGCCACCCTTGTGAACAAGGGCCTCGAGGTCATCGAGGCACACCTGCTCTTCGACGTCGCATACCACGACATCGACGTCGTGGTGCATCCGCAGTCGGTCGTGCACTCGATGGTCGAGTTCATCGACGGATCCACGATGGCACAGGCATCACCGCCCGACATGCGACTGCCGATCTCGCTCGGACTCGGCTGGCCGAGCCGGGTGGGCGGCGTCGGGCGTCCGATCGACTGGACGGTCGCCGCATCCTGGACGTTCGAACCGCTCGACGAGGACGCGTTCCCGGCCGTGCGCCTCGCGAAGATGGCGGGCCGCGCTGGCGGCACTTACCCGGCCGTGTTCAACGCCGCGAACGAGCAGGCCGTCGACGCTTTCCATGAGGGACGCCTGCCGTTCCTCGGCATCGTCGAGCTGATCGAGCAGGTGGTCGACGCGCACGATCCCGGGGCGACATCGGGCGGCGCGCTGACACGCGAATCGCTCGCCGAGGCGGAGCGCTGGGCGAGGGATGCCGCCGACCGCGCGATCGCCGGGCGATAGCGCCGGTCAGTCCGGCCTGCCGCTGTTCGGGCCGGCAGTCAATCGGAATAGGGCACGGGCCAGCGCGGCTCGGGCACCGGCCATCCCGCGTCGCGGAGCGCCCGGCGGGCCAGTTCGCGCGCCGAATACGGCGTGCGGACGCCGCGGATGTCGCGGTAATCCTGGTGTCCGGGCCCGGCCCATAGGAGCGCATCGCCGTCGCCGACGAGCCCGACCGCCTCGACGATCGCGACCTCCGGCGGAGAGTATTCGTGGATCTCGGCATCCGGGCGCGCGCGGCGCGCGCCCTCGATGAGCGTCGCGCGGATCGTGTCGATGTTCTCGAACCGCGGGTGGTGGTCGGTCACGACGAGGATGTCGCTGCCTTCCACGGCGGTGCGACCCATGTCATGGCGCTTGGTCGGGTCGCGGTCGCCGTCGGCGCCGAAGAGCATGAGCACCTTGCCGGGTGTCACACGCCGGACGGCGGCGAGGGTCTTCTCGAACGCGTCAGGGGAGTGGCCGAAGTCGACGTAGACGGCGGGCCCGCGGTCGCCGGAGACGCGCTCGGTGCGACCGGGGAGGTACGCGTCGATCCCGCCGTCCCGCTCGAGGGCAGCGACGATGCGATCCCACGCGTAGCCGGCCTGGAGGATCATCACGATCGCAAGTCCCGCGTTCGCGGCCATGTGCCGGCCGATCACCGGCACGATCGTGGTCAGCGAGCGTCCGTCGGTCGACGAGAGCCGGAACTCGGTGCCGGTCTGACGCTCGTCGAGGATCTCCACGACCCAGTCCGCGTCGGCGGCCGCGCCGGGATCGGTCGCGATCGCGGGCGTGCCGATCGTCACGAAGGGCACCTCGCATCGCGCGACGACCTCGATGGCGGCTGCGGAATCCAGGGAGATGACGGCCCGGCGGGCGCGATCGGGCAGGAACAGCGGGAGCTTCGCCTCGAAGTACTCGCGCATGTCGGCGTAGTCGTCGAGGTGATCGTGGGTGAGGTTGGTGAACCCGGCGACGTCGAACAAGAGGCCGTCCACGCGGCGCCGGCTGAGCGCCTGCGCGCTCACCTCCACGGCGACGGCCTCGACGCCGCGCTCGCGCATCAGGGCGAGCAGGGCGTGCATCTCATACGCCTCGGGCGTGGTCAGACGCGACACGATCACGTGCCCCGCGATGTGCCGCTCCGCAGTGGAGGAGAGCCCGGTGACCAGCCCCAGCTGGCCGAGGATGCCCTCGAGCAGGTGCGAGACGCTGGTCTTGCCGTTGGTGCCGGTAGTGCCGAACAGGATCGGCAGGCGGTCATCGCGACCGGTCCCGTAGACCCAGGCCGACAGGTCGCCGAGCAGTCCGCGCGGGTCATCGACGATGACGACCGGCAGCCCGGTCGCCTCGGCGAGGTCGGCGCCTTCGGCATCCGTCACCACAGCCACGGCGCCCTTCTCGGCGGCTGCGGCGGCGAACTCCGCACCGTGACGGTTCACGCCGCGCACCGCGACGAACACGTCGCCCGGGCGAAGATCGGCGGTGGCGAGAGTGATCCCGGTCAGGGTCGTCCCGGTCAACTCGCCCCGGGTCTCGCGGGCGAAGTGCGTGGCCAGCTCCTCGAGCGTGTGCACCGGAGGATGCTCCGGGCGCAGCACGGGGGGCAGGTGAGGGGGAACGTCAGTCGCCATGGCGCATCCATCTTCTCATCCGGGCACACTCGGCATGCTCAAAGCCGCCGGCGGTAGCGTGTCCGTGTGGAAGCGATCGCATTCGTCGTCGGAGTCGTCCTCATGGTGGTGGGGCTGGCCGTGTCGATCGCGCTGCACGAGCTCGGCCACCTCGTTCCGGCGAAGAAGTTCGGCGTTCGCGTCGGGCAGTACATGATCGGGTTCGGCCCGACGCTCTGGTCGCGCCGCATCGGCGCGACGCAGTACGGATTCAAGGCGATCCCGCTCGGCGGCTACATCTCGATGGCCGGCATGTACCCGCCCTCGCCCAAGGAGCTCGAGGCGGCGGCCTCCGGCCACCGCACCGGACGCGCCGGCGGCGGCTTCTTCGCGACGATGGTGCAGGACGCCCGGGCGGCGAACGACGAGACGCTGGCGGGCGACGAGGACGACCGCGTCTTCTACAAGCTCCCGGTCTGGAAGCGTGTGGTCATCATGCTCGGCGGCCCGGTGATGAACCTGCTGTTCGCCGTCGTGCTGTTCGCGATCCTGCTCTCGGGCATCGGCGTGCAGACCGCGACCACCACCGTGAACAGCGTGAGCGAATGCATCATCCCTGCCGACGCCGGCCGCACCGAGTGCGCGCCATCCGATCCCGTGGCCCCCGCGGCCGCCGCCGGGCTGCAGCCGGGCGATGTGATCGTCGAGGTCGAGGGCCAGACGATCAGCACGTTCGCCGAGGCGTCCGCCGTGATCCGCGAATCGCCCGGCGAGCCGGTGAGCATCGTGATCGAGCGCGACGGCGCATCGCAGACGATCACCCTCACGCCGACCGCGATCGACCAGCCCGTGACGGATGTCGCCGGCCGGCCCGTGCTCGATGCGAACGGCGATCCGCAGACCCAGCTGGTCGGCTTCGCCGGGATCCGTCAGGAGGTCGAATACCTGCATCAGCCCATCTGGGCGGGGCCCGCGGCCGCGTTCGAGAACGTCGGCGCCGTCGCCGGCATCATCTGGCAGCTGCCGGTCAAGGTGTACCAGACCGGGGTGACCCTCGTCACCGGCGACGAGCGCGACCCCACGGGACCGCTCAGCATCGTCGGCGCCGGCATCCTGTCGGGCGAAGTCGCGGCGGCCGACGCTCCGGTGCTCAACCGCGTGGCAGGCTTTCTGGGCCTTCTGGCCTCACTCAATATCGCACTGTTCGTCTTCAACCTGATCCCGCTGCTGCCGCTGGACGGCGGGCACATCGTCGTGGCGCTGTGGGACGGGATCAAGCGCATGTGGGCGAAGCTGTTCCACCGTCCGCCGCCGAAGCCGGTGGACGCGACCAAGCTCGTGCCGGTGACCTTCGTCGTGGTGATCGCGCTGATCGGGATGGGCGCGATCCTGATCCTGGCCGACATATTCAACCCGGTATCGCTCCTCTGAAACAGGCGCGCTGACACGGGCTACGCGTCGACGGGCGAGAGCGCCGCCGAGACGAGGCGCTCGAGCGTCGTCATGCCGTCGCGGGACAGAATCGATTCGAGGTGGCCCTGCACCGAGGCGAATCCCGGCCCGCGGAGCGCATACACGTCACCGCTGACCGGGTCGGCGGCGACCTCCGCCTCACCGACCGATGTCGTGCCGGCCGGAACGCGGGCGGTGAATGTGTTGTAGAAGCCGATGGATGCCGGAACCCCGAAGATGTCGATCGTCTTCTGAAGGCCCTGATGGGGTGCCTCCAGCGGCGCAAGCTCGATGCCGAAGGTGCGGGCGAGGATCTGATGGCTCAGGCACACCGCCAGCAGCGGGCGTCCAGAGTCGCGGCGCCGCGCGACGACCTCGCGCATGCGCTGCATCCGCGCCGATCCGCGCTCTCGAGGGTCGCCGGGTCCGGGGCCCGAGACGATGAGCTCGGCATCGTCGATCTGCGCATCGGTGATGTCGCTCCACGAGACGATCCGCACGTCGAGTCCGAGATGGCGCAGCTGATGGGCGAGCATGGTCGTGAACCGGTCCTCGGCATCAACGACGATCGCCGAGCGTCCCTGGAACGGGCCGCCCGCCGTGAGCGGCTCCTGCGGGTTCAGCCAGAAGGCCGCGAGACGCGCATTGCGCGAGGCGAGCAGCGTCGCGATCTCGGCGTCGTCCGCGAGCGGCCGGCGATCGTCGGACGGCGCGTCCTCATCGATGGTGGCCGCATCGATCGCGGCACCCGCAAGCTCCGCCCGCCCGTCGCGGGGGACCGCACCGATCGCGCCGAGCACGCCTGCCGCTTTGCCGTGCGTCTCGCTGACCTCGCCATACGGGTCGGAGTGGCGCACGAGTGTCGCGCCGACCGGCACGCGGAGCCGGCCGTCTACGAGGTACGCGGTGCGGATCAGAATCGGTGCGTCGAGGTCGTGCGTCGACTCGCCGGCGAGAATCGCGTCGGTGCGCGGCGTGAACAGCGCGGCGACGCCGGAGTAATAGCCGCGGGGGGTCGTCTCGTGGCGGGTGATCACGGTGCAGGCGTTCTGCATCGGCGAGCCGGTGACCGTGGGGGCGAACATCGTCTCGCGGAGGATGTCGCGCGGGTCCAGCCGGCTGCGTCCGCGCAGCACGTACTCGGTGTGGGTGAGCCGCGACATCTCCTTGAGGCGCGGGCCGGTGATGCGCCCGCCGTCGGAGCAGACCGCGCTCATCATCTTGAGCTCCTCGTCCACGACCATGAAGAGCTCTTCGGTCTCTTTGGTCGACTCGAGGAACTCGGTCAGCGTCTCGACGGTCGCTCCGCCGGGAGGGTGACGGAACGTGCCGGAGATCGGGTTCATCGTCACGACGCCGTCGCGCGCGCTCACATGGGCCTCGGGGCTCGCGCCCACGGCGACGTGGCCGGGTGTGACCACCGCGAAGGTCCAATACGCGCCGCGTTCGTGCTCGAGCAGGGCCCGGAACCAGGTCAGCGCCGCGGTCGCGGCATCCGCATCGACGCCCGCGGTGAAATCGCGACGGATCACGAAGTTCGCGCCCTCGCCCAGCCCGATCTCATCGGCGATCACCCGCCGGACGATCGCCGCGTAGTCGTCATCGGCGATGTCGAACCCGGCATCGGTGAGGGGGATCGGGGCAGTGGGCAACTGGGCGATCGCCGCGTCGCGGTCGATGACCGTGCGATCGCGGACGATCAGGCAGCGCAGCGGAGCCCCGTCGTCGTGGCACACGAATCCGCGTTCGCGCACCTGGCGGAACGGCACCAGGGCCAGCACCTCCTGCGCCGCGCCGTCGGCATCGGTCAGGGGGATATCGGCGAGCAGGTCGACGTCCACGACGTCGCCGGTGAGCACCTCGATCGTGGCGGCGTCACGCGCGAGGAGCGCGAACGGGATGCCGCGCGCGGCGAGTTCGATCAGAGCGGCGGGACCGGCGTCGGTCATCGGGGCCTCCGGTGTGGGGCGGGCGGTCGCCATGAAACGAAAAAACCGCCCGGGGGCGGTTTGTGGTCGGGAAACGCGAACACACCGCCTAGAAGGCGGGCCACCAGGTGCGGTTCGCGAGCATGCGGTCACGATATCAGACGCGCCGCCGCCGGAAGCCCCGCCGCCTCCGCGTCCGCCCCGAGTTCGGCCGCCTCCGGCCCGCCGACGGCCGCGGGTCGTAGGCTGGGGGACGTGCCAGCCGTGAATCTCGGGATGCCCAAGGTCCCCGAAACCCTCGCCCCGCGCCGCAAGTCCCGGCAGATCAGAGTGGGCAAGGTGCTCGTCGGCGGTGATGCCCCGGTCAGCGTGCAGTCGATGTGCACCACGCCGACGACGAACATCAACGGGACGCTCCAGCAGATCGCCGAGCTGACGGCATCCGGCTGTGAGATCGTGCGTGTCGCGGTGCCGTCGCAGGACGACGCCGACGTGCTGCACATCATCGCCAAGAAGAGCCAGATCCCGGTGATCGCGGACATCCACTTCCAGCCGAAGTACGTCTTCCAGGCGATCGACGCCGGGTGCGCCGCCGTGCGCGTGAACCCGGGCAACATCCGCAAGTTCGACGACAAAGTCGGTGAGATCGCCAAGGCGGCGACGGATGCCGGCGTGTCGCTGCGCATCGGCGTGAACGCCGGATCGCTCGACCCGCGGCTGCTGCAGAAGTACGGCAAGGCGACTCCCGAGGCGCTCGCCGAGAGCGCGCGCTGGGAGGCGTCGCTGTTCGAGGAGCACGACTTCCACGACTTCAAGATCTCGGTCAAGCACAACGACCCCGTGATCATGGTGCAGGCCTACCGACTGCTCGCGCAGATGGGCGACTGGCCGCTGCACCTCGGCGTCACCGAGGCGGGGCCGGCGTTCCAGGGCACCATCAAGAGCGCCACGGCCTTCGGCATCCTGCTCGGTGAGGGGATCGGCGACACGATCCGCGTCTCGCTGTCTGCTCCGCCCGCCGAAGAGGTCAAGGTCGGTCACCAGATCCTGCAGTCGCTGAACCTGCGCGAGCGCAAGCTCGAGATCGTCTCGTGCCCCTCGTGCGGGCGCGCGCAGGTGGACGTGTACACGCTCGCCGACAACGTGACTGAGGGCCTCAAGGACATGACCGTGCCGCTGCGCGTCGCGGTGATGGGGTGCGTCGTCAATGGCCCGGGCGAGGCCCGCGAGGCCGACCTCGGTGTGGCCTCGGGCAACGGCAAGGGGCAGATCTTCGTCAAGGGCGAGGTCATCAAGACCGTACCGGAGGCCGAGATCGTCGCGACGCTGATCGAAGAGGCGAACCGGCTCGCCGCCGAGATGGGCCCCGCGGCCCCGGTCGGCACGGCGCAGGTCGTCACGGCCTGAGATGTGAGCTGTTCTTGCCGACGGCGGATCGGTCGAGGACTGCGACTCATGCCCGCCCGTGCGATGCCGGTCGGTCGCATCCTCTCCACCGGCATCCGCCGTCGCGAGCGCGATGCGCTGCTTCGGGGTGAACAGGCGCTGTTCGCGCCGGAGGTCGAGGGAGTGCCCGCTCGTCGAAGCGGCGCAAGGCACCCTTCGGTTCGAGCACGTTGCATCTCGGACGCCGTCGCCCAGCCGGTCGGTGACCCCGCCCTAGACTTGACGATCGTGGTCACCCGTCTCTCGCACTACTTCCTCCGCACCCTGCGCGAAGACCCGGCTGATGCCGAGGTCGCGTCGCATCGGTGGCTCGTCCGCGCCGGGTACATCCGCCGTCAGGCTCCCGGGATCTTCGCGTGGCTGCCGCTGGGCCTGCGCGTGAAGGCGAAGATCGAGGCGATCATCCGCGATGAGATGACGAACGCCGGTGCGTACGAGGTGCACTTCCCCGCGCTGCTGCCCCGCGAACCCTACGAGGTGACCGGACGCTGGGAGGAATACGGCGACGGCATCTTCCGCCTGCAGGACCGTAAGGGCGCCGACTACCTGCTCGCCCCCACGCACGAAGAGGTCTTCACGCTGCTCGTGAAGGACCTTTACTCCTCATACAAGGACCTGCCCCTGTCGATCTACCAGATCCAGGACAAGTACCGTGACGAGGCACGTCCCCGCGCGGGCCTGCTGCGCGGTCGCGAATTCACGATGAAGGACGCGTACTCGTTCGACTACACGGATGCCGGTCTCGACGCGAGCTACATGGCTCAGCGTGACGCCTACGAGCGCATCTTCGCGCGGCTGGGCCTCGAGTACGTGATCGTGCAGGCGGATGCCGGGGCGATGGGCGGTTCGCGGTCGGAGGAGTTCCTGCACCCCACCGCGGTCGGCGAGGACACGTTCGTCCGCTCGGACGGCGGATACGCGGCGAACGTGGAGGCGTTCACGACGGTCGCACCCGAGCCGATCCCATTCGACGGGCTGCCCGAGCCGGTCATCTTCGACTCGCCGAACACGCCCACGATCGCGACGCTCGTCGATCACGCGAACGCGCACCTCGACCCGCCCGCCGACGGCGAATGGACCGCCGCGCACACCCTCAAGAACGTCGTGCTGGCGCTGTCGCACCTCGACGGCACGCGCGAACTCGTCGTCATCGGCCTGCCGGGCGACCGCGATGTCGATGAGAAGCGCGTCGAAGTCGCGTTCGCCCCCGCAGATGTCGAGGCTGCGACCGAGGATGACTTCGAGCGCAACCCGATGCTCACGAAGGGCTACATCGGGCCCTGGTCACCCACCGGCGCCGTGCTCGGCGAGGAGTCTGCGACCGGCATCCGGTATCTGCTCGACCCCCGTGTCGTCGAGGGCACGAGCTGGATCACCGGTGCGAACATCGACCAGAAGCACGTGCACTCGCTCGTCGCCGGCCGCGATTTCGACTCCGACGGGTTCGTCGAGGTCTCGACCGTGCGCGCCGGGGACCCGGCGCCGGACGGCTCCGGGCCCGTCACGCTCGCGCGCGGCATGGAGATCGGCCACGTGTTCCAGCTCGGCCGCAAGTACGCCGAGGCGCTCGGCCTCAAGGTGCTCGACGAGAACGGCAAGCTCGTCACGGTCACCATGGGCTCCTACGGCATCGGCGTCACGCGCATCCTCGCGATCATCGCCGAGCTCAACAACGATGCGAAGGGGCTGATCTGGCCCGTATCGGTCGCGCCCTTCGATGTGCACGTCGTCGCCGCGGGCCGCGATGCGGTCGTGTTCGACGTCGCCGCGCAGCTCTCCCAGGATCTCGAGACCGCGGGGCTGGACGTGCTCTACGACGACCGACCCAAGGTGTCCCCGGGGGTGAAGTTCGGCGATGCTGAGATCGTCGGGGTCCCGCAGATCGTGATCGTGGGACGCGGCGCGGCCGACGGCGAGGTCGAGCTGTGGGACCGCCGATCGGGTGACCGTGAGGCGGTCTCGATCGCGGAAGCGCTGGCGCGCCTCAGCCGCTGAGTCGCCGCGGTCGGCGCACCCCGGGGTTTGACCGGCCGGATGCCGCCGCCTACGCCGCGGCGAGGCGCGCGTGCCGCGCCCGGAAGAGGCAGAAGAGCCCGTAGGCGAGGAAGCCGATCCCCACCGCAGCGACGAGCCACGGCCCGTAGGACAGGGCCAGGAGCGCCTGAAGGGCGCCGTCCAGTCCTCCGGCGGTTTCGGCATCCGAGGTGAGAGAAGCCGCCACGAGAAGGACGCCGACGATCACGAGGGCGATTCCCTTGGCGATGAAGCCGACGACTCCGAGGCCGGCGATGCCCCGCCCGATGCCGTGCTCCGGGAGGTCGATCTTGCTGCGGAACGACCGGCGCGAACCCATGATGATGAAGACGATCCCGCCGATTCCGATGCCGAGACCGACCAGCGCGAGCACGACCGGTCCGCCCGGGATCGACAGCAGCCCGGCGCTGGCGGCCTCGGTCGCCCGTTCCGTATCGACTCGAGCGCCGAGGGCCACCGAGGCGGCGATCAGACCCAGCGCGAGGAAGATGGCCGACTGACCCCACGCACCGACCCGCCTGCCCCACAACGCCGTGAACTCCTGTACGTTCCGTGTCGCCGCGCCGCTGAGGATCCCCTCGAAGAGCTGCCACGCCCCGAGCGCGCACAAGGTGATCGCGATGGACCACAGCACGACGAAGCCCAGCGGCGCCGCGGCGATCGTCATGAGCGCGCCGGACTGGTCTATCGACCCGTCGCCACCGAAGGCGACGACGAGTGCGATCGCCCCGATCAGGATGTGCACGAGGCCGTTCGCGGCGTACCCGGCGCGTGCGAGCGCCCGGAACGGAGTGCTCTGCTCCGCCTCCCGGGCGAGGCGCTTGGGTGCTGCGGTGTCCATCGCCGTCAGCCTACGTGCCCGCGGGCAGTATTCCCCAGGATCCCCGGGGCGGCATCCGGTACCGTTGAGGGATGCCGCGCTCCTGACGCGCGACGGCGAAAGCTGAATAGGGAGGTCACTTGTGGACATCGATCTGTCACTCTTGCGGACGATTGAGCGAGAGAAGGAGATCCCCTTCGATGAGCTCGTCCGCATCATCGAGCAGGCGATCCTGACCGCTTACGCGAAGCACACCACGGCGACCGGCGAGCTGCCCGAAGGCGCCCGCGCGGTCCTGGACCGCAAGACCGGCCACGTGGCGATCTTCCTGCCGCTGATCGACGACGAAGGCGCCGTGATCGGCGAGGAGGAGACGACTCCCGACGACTTCGGGCGCATCGCCGCCTTCGCAGCGAAACAGGTCATCAGCCAGCGGCTGCGCGACATCGCCGACGACGCCGTCCTCGGTGAGTTCCGCGGCAAGGAGGGCGACATCGTCGCCGGCATCGTGCAGCAGGGTCCCAACCCCCGGATGGTGCACGTCGACCTCGGTTCGGTTGAGGCGATCCTGCCGCCCGAAGAGCAGGTCGCCGGCGAGGAGTACACGCACGGCTCACGCCTGCGCGTGTATGTCACCTCCGTCGCCAAGGGCACGAAGGGCCCGCAGATCACGGTCTCGCGCACCCACCCGGGACTGGTCCGCAAGCTCTTCGCCCTCGAAGTGCCCGAGATCCACGCGGGTCTGGTCGAGATCGTGTCGCTCGCTCGCGAGGCCGGCCACCGCACCAAGATCGCCGTCCGCGCGACCGATCCCACCATCAACGCCAAGGGAGCCTGCATCGGCGAGCTCGGCCGCCGTGTTCGCGCGGTGACCGAGGAGCTGGGCGGCGAGAAGATCGACATCGTCGACTACGACCCGGAGCTGGCCAAGTTCGTCGCGAACGCCCTCTCGCCCGCGAAGGTGACCTCGAGCTTCATCCTCGATACCGCCACGAAGGCCGTGCGCGCTCTGGTACCCGACTACCAGCTCTCGCTCGCGATCGGCAAGGAGGGCCAGAACGCCCGCCTCGCCGCCAAGCTCACCGGGGCCAAGATCGACATCCAGCCCGACAGCGTCCTGGAGGGCTGAGTCCCTCCCGCAGGAGGCGAACATGTGGGGAGGTGTAGGATGGAACCTGTACGAACGTGCGTCGGATGCCGCGCGCGTGCCCCCCGGTCCACACTCCTGAGAGTCGTGGCCGTCGATTCCACCCTCGTCCCGGACGAGAAGGCATCGATGCCGGGACGGGGCGCGTGGGTGCATGAGACATACGAATGCGTGGATGCCGCAGTCCGGCGCCGCGCTTTCGTGCGGGCATTGCGTGTGCCAGGTCCTCTGAATACGCAGACCTTCGAGAAACGGCTGAACGGCTATGGAAACAAAGTGAACGGCTCGAAATGAGAACCGTCCGCGACTGAGGTCTGCCCTGCCTGGGCGGACCAACCCAGACAGGAGAATTGTGGCTGCCAAACCACGCGTACACGAGATCGCTTCCGAACTCGGTGTCGACAGCAAGATCGCTCTTGCAAAGCTCAAGGAGCTCGGCGAATTCGTCAAGAGCCCCTCTTCAACGATCGAGCCCCCCGTGGCTCGCAAGCTGCGCGCTGCCCTCGAGGCAGACGGCGTGGGCAAGGCCGGGGCCGCTCCGGCTGCCGCACGGGCCTCCGGCGCAGCATCCAGCACCACTGCACGTCCGGGTGGCGCACGTCCCGGTGCACCGCGCCCTGGTGCGGGAGCTCCGACGCCCGCACCCGCGCCCGCTCCCGCCCCGGCGGCTCCGGCCGCCCCGGCGCCCGCTGAAGCGGCTGCTCCGGCAGCCCCGGCACCGGCGCCGGCGGCATCCGCCCCCGGTGCCGTCGCTCCGGCGGTTCCGGCCGCCCCGGCGCAGCCGGCCGAGGACGTAGCCGCTCCGAGCGCCCCGCGTCCGGGTGGCGCACCCGGTGCCCCGCGTCCGGGTGGTGCAGCCGGTGCCCCACGTCCCGGCAACAACCCGTTCTCGAGCGCGCAGGGCATGGGCCAGCGCCCGGCCGGACCCCGGCCGGGCAACAACCCCTTCGCCAGCGCACAGGGCATGGGCCAGCGCCCGAGCCCGAGCCCGGGCAACATCCCGCGTCCGCAGGCTCCGCGTCCCGGCGCTCCGCGTCCAGGTGCTCCCGGCGCGCGTCCCGGCGGTCCTGGCCGTCCCGGCGGAGCCGGTCGCCCGGGCGGCGCGCCGTTCCAGCAGCGTCCCGGCGGTGCCGGCGGCGGGGGCTTCCAGCGTCCCGGCGGCGCTCCCGGCGCAGCACCTGCGGGTGGCTTCGCGGGTCGTCCCGGCGGTGGCGGCGGTCGTGGCCGCGGTCCCGGCGGCGGCACGGCAGGTGCGTTCGGAAAGGGTGGCGGCAAGTCCAAGCAGCGCAAGTCGCGCAGGGCGAAGCGCCAGGAGTTCGAGATGAGGGACGCCCCGGTCGTCGGTGGCGTCAACGTCTCGCGCGGGAACGGCGAGATCATCCGCATGCGCCGTGGCGCGTCGATCTCGGACTTCGCCGACAAGATCGAGACGCTGACCGGCTACACGGTCCAGCCGGGCACGCTCGTGACCATCCTGTTCAACCTGGGTGAGATGGCGACCGCGACCGAGTCGCTCGACGAGGCGACCTTCGAGGTCCTCGGCGCCGAGCTCGGCTACAAGATCCAGATGGTCTCTCCCGAGGACGAGGACAAGGAGCTTCTGGAGACCTTCGGTCTCGACCTCGATGCCGAGCTGGAGAACGAGAACGAGGAAGACCTCGAGATCCGTCCGCCGGTCGTGACCGTCATGGGTCACGTCGATCACGGTAAGACCCGACTGCTCGACGCCATCCGCCAGACCAACGTGGTTGCGGGCGAGGCCGGTGGCATCACGCAGCACATCGGTGCGTACCAGGTCTGGACCGAGCACGAGGGCATCGAGCGCGCGATCACCTTCATCGACACCCCCGGTCACGAGGCGTTCACCGCCATGCGTGCACGTGGTGCGCAGGTGACCGATATCGCGATCCTCGTGGTCGCGGCCGACGACGGCATCATGCCGCAGACGGTGGAGGCGCTCAACCACGCCCAGGCCGCCGGTGTGCCGATCGTCGTCGCGGTCAACAAGATCGACAAGCCCGACGCCAACCCGGCCAAGGTCCGTCAGCAGCTGACCGAATACGGTCTGGTCGCCGAGGAGTACGGCGGAGACGTGCAGTTCGTGGATGTCTCGGCTCGCGCAGGAACGAACATCCAGAAGCTGCTGGATGCTGTGCTGCTGACCGCCGATGCGGGTCTGGACCTCACGGCCAACCCGAACAAGGCCGCCCGCGGTGTCGCGATCGAGGCGAAGCTCGATAAGGGCCGCGGCTCGGTGGCCACCGTGCTCATCCAGTCCGGAACCCTCCGCGTCGGAGACGCCATCGTCGCCGGAACGGCATACGGTCGCGTGCGCGCCATGGCGGACGAGAACGGCGATCCGGTCCTGGAGGCCCACCCGTCGCGTCCGGTGCAGGTGCAGGGGCTCAACTCGGTTCCTCGCGCCGGCGACACCTTCATCGTCACCGATGAGGATCGCCTCGCCCGTCAGATCGCCGAGAAGCGTGAAGCGGCCGAGCGCAACGCGCAGCTGGCCAAGGCCCGCAAGCGCATCTCGCTCGAGGACTTCACCCGCGCGCTCGAAGAGGGCAAGGTCGAGTCGCTCAACCTCATCATCAAGGGCGACGTGTCGGGTGCCGTCGAGGCACTCGAAGAGTCGCTCCTGAAGATCGAGGTCGACGATTCGGTGCAGCTGCGGATCATCCATCGCGGCGTCGGTGCCATCACCGAGTCGGATGTGAACCTGGCGACGATCGACAACGCGATCATCATCGGCTTCAACGTCCGGCCCGACGCGAAGGCACGCGAACGCGCGTCGCGTGAAGGCGTCGACATCCGCTTCTACTCGGTCATCTACAACGCGATCGACGACGTCGAGCAGTCCCTCAAGGGCATGCTGAAGCCGGAGTTCGAAGAGATCCAGTCGGGTGTTGCCGAGATCCGCGAGGTGTTCCGCTCTTCGAAGTTCGGCAACATCGCCGGTGTCATCGTCCGCTCCGGCACGATCACGCGCAACGCCAAGGCGCGCGTCATCCGAGACGGCGTCGTGCTGGCCGATGGCCTGGCCATCGAGTCGCTGCGCCGCTTCAAGGACGACGTCACCGAGGTGCGCACGGACTTCGAAGCCGGTATCGGCCTCGGAAAGTTCAACGACATCCAGATCGGCGATGAGATCGAAACCATCGAGCTCGTCGAGAAGCCGCGCGGCTGAGACCCGATCGGCGAAGGCTCAGGGTTCTCCCTGGGCCTTCGCCGGCTCAGCCCGCATCACTTTGTGTCTATTCGGGCGAAAGGTAGGAGATATGGCCGGAGAACGGCAGGCGAGAGTCGCGGACCGCATCCGCGTCGTGCTCGCGGAGCGTCTCGAGAAGGGTCTGCGCGACCCGCGTCTGGGCTTCGTCACGATCACCGATGTGAAGGTGACCGGAGATCTTCAGCACGCGTCCGTTTTCTACACCGTCATGGGTGATGAGGCATTGCGTGCCGATACGGCTGCCGCACTGAAGTCGGC
Organism: Microbacterium sp.; assembly: GCF_011620715.1. Lineage (GTDB taxonomy): Bacteria > Actinomycetota > Actinomycetes > Actinomycetales > Microbacteriaceae > Microbacterium. The sequence continues at coordinate 35,769 of NZ_WOYP01000071.1, forward strand.
CACCGGGCTGCTGCGCACCGAGGTGGGCAAGCACCTGAACACGCGGCTGACCCCGTCGCTGGAGTTCTTCCTCGATGCGATACCCGAGAACGCGGACCACATCGCCGCGCTGCTGCGCGAAGCGCGGGAGCGCGACGCGGCGGTCGCCGGTCTTGCGGCATCCGCCCAATACGCAGGCGACGCGGATCCGTATGTCAAGCCGCGTGAGTTCGCCGAAGCGGAAGGCGCCGACGAGCCCGACGCCGAGGGTCTGGCACGCGCCGAGGACTGAGTCCGCACTCAGTGCGGCAGTCGCGCTCGTCCCTCGACCAGCTCGATGAGCCCATCGTCGGCGAGCGACGTGATCGCGCGATCGCGCTGCAGGGCGTCGGGCCAATGCGCGAGGAGCTCATCCGAACCGATGCCCGGGGATGCGGCATCCCGCAGCGCTTTCAGCACCGCTCCGCGGGCCTGGCGATCACTGCCCAGGTAGCGGGCCTGCTTGCGACGGCCATCACCCGTGTCGCGGTACCCGGCTGCCCGCCACGCACACATATGCGCGATAGGGCATGCGTCGCAGCGGGGAGCGCGAGCAGTGCACACGGTGGCGCCGAGTTCCATGGTCGCCGCATTCACCGTCGCCGCGGGGGCGTGCTCGCGCGGCAGCAGCGCGTCCATCGTGGCGAGGTCGGTGCGCGAGGGGGGACCGGGCTGCGACTGCCCTCCGACGGCCCGCGCGATCACGCGCCGGCTATTGGTGTCGACCACCGGATGCCGATCGCCGTAGGCGAATACCGCGACGGCTCGCGCCGTGTAGTCGCCGACCCCGGTCAGCGACAGCAGGGTGTCGACGTCGCGCGGCACGACCCCGCCGTGCTGGTCGCGGATCCGGACCGCCGCCCGGTGCAGCCACAGTGCCCGCCGCGGGTAGCCCAGGTTCGCCCATTGGCGCACCGCCTCGGCCGGAGCAGCCGCGGCGAGGTCGGTCGGAGTCGGCCAGCGCGCGAGCCAGGCTTCGAGGTGCGGGATGACGCGGTTCACGGGGGTCTGCTGCAGCATGAACTCGCTCACGAGCACTCCCCACGCCCCGAATCCGGGTTCGCGCCAGGGCAGATCCCGCGCGTTGCGCCGGTACCATGCGGTCAGCGGCGCGGCGATCTCGGGCATGCCGATCAGCCTATGCGCGCGGCGAAGAGGTTCGGCTCCGCCCGTAGGCTGGAAGCCATGCGCCTGCCCATCACCCCCGCCACGACGCTCCTGCGGGAACTGCGCGACGAGGCGCGCCGGCACAATCGCAGCGGACGCGTCATCATCGCGGTCGACGGCATCGAGGGCGCAGGCAAGACGGTCTTCTCCGACGCCCTGGCCGAGGTCTTCGCCGAGGACGGCTCAGCCGTGTTCCGCGCCTCCATGGACGACTTCCACCGCCCGCGTGCCGATCGCAACGCGCGGGGCCGGAGCTCGGCCGAGGGCTACTACCGCGATTCGTTCGACTACTCGACCTTCCGCCGTGCGCTCATCGATCCCTTCCGCGAAGGGGGCCAGACGGGTGCGAGCACCGGGTTCCAGCTCGCCGCGTTCGACCTCGAACGCGACACCGCGGTCGAGGCCGCGTGGACGACCGCGCCGCGGGATGCCGTCCTCATCGTGGACGGGATCTTCCTGCACCGCCCCGAACTGCGTGGGCTGTGGAACTGGTCGGTCTGGCTCGATGTGCCGCTCGAGGCCGCGTTCGGCCGCATGGCGTTGCGGGACGGGTCCGACCGGAGTCCGTCCGCGTCAGCGAATGCCCGCAGCCGCGACGGCCTGGAGCTGTACCTCACGGAGGCTCAGCCCCGCACCGAGGCCTCAGCGATCGTCGACAATACCGATCCCGCGCATCCGCGGCGGGTCTTCGCGGACTCCTGCTGATGGTCGCATCGGGTGTGCTGCTGGTCGACAAGCCCGGCGGCATGACCAGCCACGATGTGGTGGCGCGGGCGCGCAAGGCGCTCGGCACCCGCAGGATCGGGCATGCCGGCACGCTGGATCCGATGGCGACCGGCCTGCTGATCCTCGGCGTCGAAGCCTCGACCCGTCTGCTGACATACATCGTCGGGCTCGACAAGACCTATGAGGCCACGATCCGCCTCGGAGCCACCACCGACACCGACGACGCCGACGGCGTGATCGGCGCCGTGACGGATGCCGCAGCCGTCGACCCGGCGGCGATCACCGCCGCGATCGCCGACCTGACCGGTGAGATCTCGCAGGTGCCCAGCCGCGTCTCGGCGATCAAGGTGGGCGGGCGTCGCGCGTACGACCGCGTCCGCGCGGGGGAGGAGGTCGAACTCGCCGCGCGCACGGTCACCGTCTCGAGGTTCGACGTGCTGCGCGATCGCCGCGACGGAGGCTTCCTCGACCTCGACGTCGTCGTGGACAGCTCGAGCGGCACCTACATCCGCGCGCTCGCCCGCGACCTCGGCGAGGCGCTGGGGGTGGGTGGACACCTGACCGCGCTGCGCCGCACGCGCATCGGCCCTTTCGGCGTGGTGGGTGCGGCATCGGTCGACGATCTCGACGCCACTGCGCTGCGCGCCCCGGCTGAGGTCGCCACCGCGGTCCTGGGATCTTTCCCGGTATCGGCCGACGAGGCGCGCGACCTGCGCCACGGCAAGCGTCTTCGGGGGGCGGCATCCCGCCTCGCCCGGATCCCCTCCGCGGCGATCGATCCCGCGGGCGGACTCGTCGGTATCGTGGACCGTCGCGGCGACGACGTGAAGAGCGTCATGAACCTACCCGAGGAGGCCTCCGTATGATGCTGTGGTTCACGATCGCCCAGGTCGTCGTCGCCGTCGCGGCCGGACTGCTGTGCATCGTGCTGGGGCTCGCCGGGCGCCGCCCGAGCGATCTGAGCGTCGGCGGGCTGGCGCTTGTGGAGCTGCTGCTGATCGTGCAGATCGTGATTGCGATCATCGCTCCGCTGGCGGGCAATCCGCCGACCGGCAGCCTTCTGGAGTTCTGGGTCTATCTCGTCTCGGCAGCCTTGATCCCGCCGGCGGCGGTCGCCTGGGCTCTGCTCGAGCGCAGCCGGTGGAGCACGGTCATCATGGGCATCGGCGCCCTTGCCGTCGCCGTCATGGTGTGGCGGATGCAGGCGATCTGGACTATCCAGGCGGCCTGAGGCACCGCGTAAGCTTGACCAGTCATGTCGCCGTCAACCCGCCCCCGCATGTCCGGCATCGGACGCGTGCTCGTGATCGTGTATGCGATCATGGCGCTCGCCGCCACCGGCCGGTCGTTCGTCCAGATCGCGCAGCGTTTCGATGAGGCACCGCTCGCCTACACGCTGTCGGCGGCATCGGCCGTCGTGTACATCGTCGCCACTCTCGCGCTGGTGTTCGCCGGCTCGCGAGGCTGGTACCTCACCGCCTGGGTGGCGATCTGCTTCGAGCTCGCCGGGGTCCTGGTCATCGGAACGCTGAGCCTGGTGCTTCCCGACCTGTTCGCCCACCCGACCGTGTGGTCGTGGTTCGGCATGGGGTACCTGTTCGTGCCGCTCGTGCTTCCGTTCTTCGGCATCTGGTGGCTGGCCACCCATCGTCCGCGGCCGGCGACGACGACGATGGATGCTGCGACCGCAGCGGTGGCGACATGATCGTCTTCCACGATCCATCCGAGGTGCCGGCGGGGTTCGGACCGTCGGTCGTCGCGATCGGCAAGTTCGACGGTGTGCACTCGGGGCATCGCGCCCTGCTCGACCGGGCGCGGGTGGATGCCGCAACCGGGGACGCGCGCGTGGTCGCAGTGACCTTCGACCGCAACCCGCTCGCAATCCTGCGCCCCGAACTGTGCCCCGAAGACCTCATCGGCCTGCACCAGAAGGTGCAGCTGCTGGCAGAGACCGGCATCGATGCCGCCCTCGTGCTGCGCTTCGATGCGGAGCTCGCGAACCTGACCGCGCCCGAGTTCGTCCAGCGCGTGCTGGTGGGTGCCCTGGGCGTGCGCACCGTCATGGTGGGCGCCGACTTCCGGTTCGGGCGCGGGGCGGCGGGAAACCCCGAAGTGCTGCGCGAACTGGGTCGCGAGTGGGGCTTCGACGTGGACGTCGTCGACGACGTCCGGGCGATCGGCGCGGGCCGCCGCGTCTCGTCGACCTGGATTCGCGAACTGCTCGCCGAGGGCGATGTGGAGACGGCCGCCAAGCTGCTCGGCCGGCCCGCGTCGATGTGGGGCGAGGTCGAGCACGGGCTCAAGCGCGGGCGCGAGCTGGGCTTCCCGACGGCGAACCTCGCTTCCGATCACGAAGGCTTCGTGCCGGCCGACGGCGTCTACGCCGGCTGGCTGATCGATGAGGGCTCGGCAGACGGATTGCGGTCGGGCGTGCGCTATCCGGCGGCCATCTCGATCGGCGTGAACCCGCAGTTCGGCGATGTGCCGGTCCGTCAGGTCGAGGCCTACGTCCTCGACGAGACCGATCTCGACCTCTACGGCCACCGGGTCGAGGTGCAGTTCGTCCGTCGCATCCGCGGGATGGCGGCGTTCGAGGGCATCGATGCGCTCGTGGCGCAGATCACCGACGATGTGCGGCGGGTGCGCGCCGCCCTCTCCTAGACTCGCCGGCTGTTCGGCCCACCCTCGCGGTAGGGTTGAAGTTCGGATCGAAACTGGCCGCGATCGCGGTGATCTCCGCGGGCATCGTCCTGGCGCTGGATGCGAATTGGTTCGCGTTCACCGCGTTGACGACCGCCTTCCCGGTCGTCGTCGGGATCGGCGTCGTCGGGATCGGCGTCGTCGGGATCGGCGTCGTCGGGATCGGCGTCGTCGGG
>NZ_WOYP01000066.1 GCF_011620715.1 Microbacterium sp.
GAGCCGAAGGGCCAGTGGATCGGCTTCGAGACGACGGCGAGCTTCGGTCCGACCGGCATGGGTTTGACGAGTTCGATGCTCTACGACGAGGAGGGCACCCCGTTCGGCGGCATCCACCAGATGAACACGGTCCGCCCCCGCTGACCGTGTTCGACTGGCGACGCCGGGCGTTTCCGCCGCTGACCCGTGCGTCAATTGCTGACCCGTGCGTCAATTAGAGTGACTCACCGGTAAGTCAACTAACGTGGGAATGTCTTCCACACAGAACGGCGACCAGGGTGCCACCGCAGGCGCCGACGACTTTGAGAAAGATCAGGAGCTCCCGATGAAGATTGCAGTGCTGGTGAAGGTGGTGCCGGACACCTACGGGGATCGAAAGCTCGATCTCGAGACGGGGCTGGCTGATCGTGCCGCCTCGGAGATAGTGCTCGACGAGGTGTGCGAACGCGCCATAGAGGTTGCTTTGAAGTACGCAGACACGAGTTCCGACACCGAGGTCACCTTGGTCTCGATGGTTCCCTCAGCGGCCACCTCCACGCTCCGCAAGGGTTTGGCTATGGGCGCGAACTCCGCTGTGCAGATCGTCGATGACGCGCTCACGGGTGCCGATCTGACCCTTACCGCCGAGGCTCTCGCGGCGGTGCTCAGGCGCACGAGCTTCGACCTCGTCATCACCGGCAACCAGTCCACCGACGGGGTGGGCGGAGTGATTCCCGCCATGCTGGGCGAGCTACTCGACATGCCGGTGATAACTTCGCTCAACTCGGTTCAGATCACCGCCGATTCGGTGTCCGGCGACCGCACTCTGGAGGGGGGCACGATGACCGCCTCGGCCTCACTCCCGGCTGTCGTCTCCATCACGGAGCAGCTTCCTGACGCGCGCTTTCCGAATTTCAAGGGCATCAGCGCGGCTAAGAAGAAGCCGCTTGAAGTGCTGTCGCTCGCCGACCTCGAGGTGGATCCGTTGGATTCGAAAGCGGCGCGGTCGATCATGATCTCCATCGCGGCTGCGCCGCCGAGGTCCGCCGGAGTGAAGATCGTCGACGAGGGCGACGCGGGCTCGCAACTGGCCGAATTCCTCATCAAGAACCGACTGACGTAAAGGAAATGGACGTGTCAACTATCGCTTCGGATTCGGTTCTGGTTCTGCTGGATGTCACGCCGGCAGGGGTCCTGGCCAAGTCGTCGGCGGGCCTGCTCGGCGCCGCCGCAGCCGTGGGAACTCCTGTCGCGCTCATCGTCGCGCCCGATGAAAACGCCCAAGTGCTCGCCCAGGCTGCAGCTGATGCCGGAGCTGCGACGGTCCTGATCGCCGGTACCGGGCAATCTGACCTGTTCACACCGACGGTGGACGCATTGGCCGCGGCGTCCGAGCTGGTGCGCCCGGACGCGGTGCTTGTGTCGCATTCGATAGATGGCCGTGCCGTTGCGGGCGCGTTCGCGGCCCGCGCACGGTCTGCGCTGAGCGTCGATGCCGTCGAGGTGAGCAGGGACTCGGAGGGAATCGTCGCCGGCCACTCGATCTATGGCGGTGCCTACAACGTCGTGAGCGCAGCGACATTCGGTGCTCCGGTCATCACGGTTCGCCAGGGATCGATCGATGCGCGCGCGGAGTCGAAGCCTCTCACGAGCATTCCGCTCGATGTGCCGGCATCCGGCAAGCCCGCTGCGAGGATCGATGCGCAGGAGGCGGTGATCTCGACCTCGTCCAGGCCCGAGCTGCGAGGTGCTGCGAAGGTCGTCTCCGGAGGGCGTGGGCTCGGCTCCGCCGATAAGTTCTCGCTCGTCGACGAGCTCGCCGACGCGCTGGGCGCCGCAGTCGGAGCATCGCGCGCCGCTGTCGACGCCGGATACGTGCCGCAGACCTCCCAGGTAGGGCAGACCGGTGTTTCCGTCTCGCCGCAGCTCTACATCGCATTGGGCATCTCGGGTGCGATCCAGCACCGCGCGGGGATGCAGACCGCGAAGACGATCGTCGCGATCAACAAAGATGCCGACGCGCCCATCTTCGACATCGCGGACTTCGGAGTCGTGGGTGATGTGTTCAAAGTCGTCCCGCAGCTGATCGAAGCGATCCAGGCGAAGAAGAGTTAGCGCGGTGGCGACCTATACATCGAGCTGGCGTCGCGGCCTGCCCCGGGAACGCGGTGGGGAACCGTGGCCGCCGGCGGGTCTTGCATCCGAGGTCCACGCCCCGCCAGCCCCTTCACCTGCGGCGACGGTTTCGACAGTGCCGGATGATTCGGCCATCGTCGGAGGGGTGACCTCAGTGCGACGGGGACTGCCTCGCACCCCCGGGGGGGACCCGTGGCCGCCCGCGGAGTTCATCGCTGCGGTGGTGAACGAGCGAAGAGCACCCGCGGCGACGGTTTCGGCAGTGCCGGATGATTCCGGCATCGTCGGAGTGGTGCGCCCTGTGCGCCGAGGGTTGCCTCGCACCCCCGGTGGCGAGGCGTGGCCGCCGGCAGGGTTCACCGCTGCGGTGGTGACCGAGAGAAGAGAACCAGCGGCATCTCCCGCTCCGTCGCTCCCGCAGGAGTCGGCCCCCGTCGCGCCTGCAGTTGCTGCTGCTCCACGGGTCAGTGGTGGCCGACCCGCGACGAAGCCCGAACCGAAGCCCGAACCGAAGCGCTATGGGCCGTTCACCATGAAGCAATGGGTGGGTGCCGGCATCCTCGTCGGCTTCGCATTGCTCGTGCTGGCGACAATGGCCGTGCTGTTCACGCGCTGGCTGGTCTCGGTGCCGTTCATGCGGGATTTCCTTGAGACCTATCCCGGCGAATACGAGCTCCCTGAAGGAGCTCCGGTCGGGTTTCCCGCCTGGCTCAACTGGCAGCACTTCCTCAACGTCTTCCTCATGGTCTTGATCATCCGGTCCGGTCTGCAAGTGAGGTTTCAGAAGCGTCCGGACGCCTTCTGGACACCTCGCTGGAACAAGGACCGAAAGATCAGTCTCACCATCTGGTTCCACCAGTCGCTCGACATCCTCTGGCTGGTCAACGGGGTGATCTTCGTGATCTTGCTGTTCGCGTCCGGTCAGTGGATGCGGATCGTCCCCACGAGCTGGGAGGTGTTCCCCAACGCCCTCTCGGCAGTCCTTCAGTATGTGTCCCTCGACTGGCCGACGGAGAACGGCTGGGTCAACTACAACTCCATCCAGCAACTCACGTATTTCCTCGTTGTCTTCGTGGCTGCCCCGTTGGCGGCCGCAACCGGTGTGCGGATGTCGGGCATTTGGCCGAAGAACTCTCCGCGGCTCAACGCGCTCTATCCGGTCGAGTGGGCGCGGGCAGTGCATTTTCCGACGATGATCTTCTTCGTGCTGTTCATCGTGGTCCACGTGACACTGGTCTTCGCCACGGGAGCGTTGCGAAACCTCAATCACATGTACGCTGCCCAGGGCTCGACCGATCCGACGGCGCTGGCCGGGAATTGGACCGGATTCTGGATATTCAGTGCGTCGATGCTTCTCATCGTCGGGGCCTGGATCGCCGCTCGACCGCTGGTGCTGGCACCGATCGCTCGGCTTTTCGGCACGGTCAGCTCCCGCTGACACTCTCTCTGGCCGACACTCTCTCTGGTCGGCGCAGGACCCCGGATCGTGGAAATGCTGGTGGGCAGGAAAGCGCGGTGGATGTCAGGCGGTGGGGGCGTTGGTCAGTTTCTTCATCACGTCACCGAAGATCTGCCCGATCTCGGGGTCGGGGCGACCGACGCCGCCACCTGCGACCCAACCCCCGTCGACGACCAGATTCGCACCGGTGACGTAGTCTGCCTCGTCGGAGCACAGGTACACCGCTGCCATGGCGATGTCCTCAGGACGCCCGACGCGAGGGTTCAGCAGTGCACGTTCGACAGGTGCGCGCCCGCCGGCCTCCAGCAGCGGTCGTGTCGCAGGGGTGTCGATGAACCCTGGGGAGACGGTGTTCACGCGGATGTTCCACGGTGACAGCTCGACGGCGAGATTGACTGTCAGGCGCAGGACGGCGGCTTTGGCCACGTTGTGCACGAGGTTGCCCGCGACGTTCCCAGGCATGGCCGAGCCGACCATCGCAGCGACTGAGCCGGTGTTGAGGATGGTGCCGCGGCCCTTGCGCTGGAAAACCGGCAGTGCCTTCTGGATCGCCAGGAACAGGATCGTGACCTCATTGGTCATGTCGAAATCCCAGTCCGCGCGGCTCAGCGACTCGATGGTGCCGCCGCGGACACCTGAGGCGTTGTTGTAGAGGATGTCGAAGTCGCCGTATTGCTCGACGGCGAAGTCGATCCAGCTTTGCACCGCCGATTCGTCGCTCAGATTCAGCGGTTGCATCGAGACCATCTCACCTCCCTGCGCACGAACGAGCTCGACGGTTTGCTCGGCGAGGTCCGCTTTGAGATCACAACCCACGATCCTGGCGCCTTCGGCAGCGAAGGCGAGCGCGGCCGCCCGGCCCTGGCCGTCCGCCGTGCCGGTGATCAGGGCCACCTTGCCCTCCAGCCGTCCCGCCATGAAGTACTCCTCTTTGAGTAGGTTGGGTCAGGTCCCCGGACCGATGTGAAGATCTCAGTGACGAGGCGCCTTGTTGGCTGCATGTTACGCCGCCAATCCACAGGTGTAAATGACCCCACGAAGAGGCTGGTTGCACAACGATCACCGCGAAACCGATCCGCGGGGGTAGTCGGACGATTGACCCTGTCGGGTGGCGACGACTGCATTGACAGTTCCCTCGACTGTCGATAGCGTTATGAACTAGCCGGTTAGTTTCCAGAATGGCGATTGCTGAGGTCGATGTGGACTTTCAAGATACCTCCGAAGAAGCAGCGTTCCGTGAAGAGGTGCGCGAATGGCTCAAGGCCAACGCCACCCCGCGGGGTGGCGGGGGCGACAGCCTGTTTTCAGAGCGAGATGACGACGCTGAGTATCTGGCGCGTTCTCGTGCATGGCAGGCGAAGAAGTTCGATGCGGGCTGGGCGGGCATCACCTGGCCGAAGGAGTACGGCGGCCGTGGCGGCACTCCGATCCAGCAGATCATCTGGAGCCAGGAAGCCGCCCACTACGACGCGCCCGACGGCGTGTTCGGGATCGGGATCGGCATGGGGGGTCCGACCGTCATCAGTCACGGCTCGGACGAGCTGAAGGCTCGCCTGTTGCCGCGGCTGTTGCGTGGCGACGACATCTGGTGTCAGTTGTTCAGCGAGCCCGGTGCGGGCTCGGACGTGTCCGCCTCGCGCACCCGTGCCGAGCGCGACGGCGACGAGTGGGTCGTCAACGGGCAGAAGGTGTGGACCAGTGGCGCCCACTACTCGAAGTGGGGCATGCTTCTGGCTCGATCGGACTTCGATACGCCCAAGCACAGGGGTCTGACCTATTTCATGCTCGACATGGAGAGTCCTGGGGTGGAGGTGCGGCCGTTGAAGCAGATGACGGGCGGCGCGAACTTCAACGAGGTGTTCTTCACCGACGTGCGCATCCCCGACGCGAACCGGGTCGACGAGGTGGGCAACGGCTGGCGGGTGGCTCTGACCACGCTCATGAACGAGCGCATGAGCATCGGCGGTTCCGCCGGGGGTCTGGGCTCGACCGACATCGAGGGACTCATCGCCCTGGCGAAGACGCAGAAGTTGAATGGGAAGCCGGCGATCGAGGACCCGGTGATCCGTCAGGATCTCATGCAGCTCTACATGTGGGCTGAGGGCCTTCGTTTCACCGGCTACAAGTCGCTCACCGCGCTCTCGAAGGGTCAGATCCCGGGCCCCGAAGGCTCGATCGGCAAGCTTGCGGTCGCGAGGCTCGGCACCCGGGCCGCCGATGTGGCACTGGCGATCATGGGCGGTGATGGAATGCTGCACCGTGCCGACGCCGAGGACCACGGCAGCTGGCAGCTGTCACTCCTGGGCAACCCCGCAATGAGAATCGCGGGCGGGTCCGACGAGATCCAGCGCAACATCATCGGCGAGCGGGTCCTGGGCCTGCCGGGGGAGCCCCGGCTGGACAAAGACCTGGCATTCAAGGACGTCGCAAGCGGCTGACCGCCGGCGCGACTCTGGCCCCCGATATACCTTGATCATGGGTCGGCCCGGACCGGACCGACTGCTTCAGTGAGGAAGCGAGCTATGCGCGAAGTTGCAGTTGTTGGTGTGGGAATGTCTCCGTTCGGCGCGAACCGCGGAGTGACATTGCGGGAATTGGTGTACCACGCGGGCGTCGAAGCCCTTGCGGATGCGGGGTCGACCTTCAAGGACGTCGGCTCCGTCTTCATGGGCTACATCAACTCTCCGATGATGTCTGGCGTCCGATTCGCGAAGGAGTGGGGACTCACGGGCGCGCCAGTCGTGCATGTGGAGGACGCATCCGCCACGGGATCGGTGGCATTCCGCGAGGCCTATCTTTCGGTGGCAGGCGGCGCTGCAGAGACGTCGATGGCCGTCGGATTCGACACGCTCGAGCAGATGGCGGTGCCGGGCATGTCGCGTTTCTCGGTGGAGGGCGCGATACTGCCTGCGGGGTTCTTCGCGATGTGGGCACGGCGGCGGATGCACGAGTATGGAACGACGCTCGACACCTTCGCAGAGATCGCGGCGAAGAACTGGAATCATGCCGCGTTGAACCCGAATGCTCAGCGTCGTGCTGACCATCAGGTCACCGCCGAGGAAGTGTTGAAGTCCCGGATGATCGCGGATCCTCACACGTCGATGATGTGCGCGGCGGTGGGATCCGGCGCTGCGGTGGCGATCCTCACGACCGTAGAGAACGCGCGGCGACTGCAGCCGGGACGCCCGGTCATCAAGGTGGAAGCGTCGGTGCTGCAGAGCGAGCAATACGTGCCCGGTCACGTGTTTCTCGGACCGGTGGTCGGGCCCTCTGAGATGACGCGTACGACTGCGCAGCAGGCGTACGAGGAGTCGGGCCTCGGTCCGCAGGACCTGGACCTGGTTCAGGTGCACGACGCATTCCCGGTGGAGGAACTGACGTACTACGAGCTGCTGGGAATCTGCGGCGACGGAGAGGGTGACCGGCTCGTCGCGGAAGGAGCGACCCGTCTGGGTGGCCGGATTCCGTTCTCCACGGACGGCGGGCTGATCGGGCGGGGGCATCCGGGCGGGCCGACCGGACTCGCGCAGATCTGGGAGACGACTCTGCAGTTGCGCGGAGATGCCGGCGACCGGCAGGTAGCTGGTGCACGCGTGGGACTGAGTCACATGGTCGGCGCCGGAAGTGTGTGCTGCGTCACCATACTCGGTCGTCACGACAGCTGATATATAGAGACTAGGCGGGCGCATAAGGTCGCACCGCCCCACAGGGCCAAAGCCCGACACGAAAGGAAGATCATGGCACGCCTAGACGGCAAGGTAGCGATCGTCACCGGCTCTGCTCGAGGAGTGGGTCGCGCCCACGCGATGTTGCTCGCCTCCGAGGGAGCTAAGGTCATCGTCAACGACCTGGGTGGGGAGTGGGACGGTACCGGGGCGGACTCCCGTCCGGCTCAGCAGACGGTCGATGAGATCAAGGCCGCCGGTGGCGAGGCCACAGCCAATTACGACAATGTCGCAAGTTGGGAGGGTGGCGAGAATCTGATCAAGCAGGCACTCGAGACCTACGGTGACTTGCACATCCTCATCAACAACGCCGGCATCCTCCGCGACCGCACCGTCTTCAACATGACGGAGCAGGAGTGGGATGCGGTGATCAACGTCCACCTCAAGGGTCATTTCGTGCCCACCCGGTTTGCGACGGCGTACTGGCGCGAGAAGGCGAAGACCTCCGGGGAGTCGGCAAACGGTCGGGTCATCTTCACCTCGTCGGAGGCGGGCCTGTTCGGCAACGGCGGTCAGTCGAACTACGCGGCAGCCAAAGCCGGTATTGCATCGCTGGGTATCGTGGTATCGCGAGAGATGAGCAAGTACGGCGTCACGGCGAACAACCTTGCACCTCGAGCGCGCACTCGCCTCACCGAAGGCACGTTCGGTGAGTTCAAGCAGGAGGAAGGTGCGTTCGACTCCTGGGCTCCCGAGAACATCTCGCCGTGGGTTGTCTACCTGTGCTCCGACGCTGCTGCACACATCACCGGCCAGACGTTCATCGTCGGT
>NZ_WOYP01000026.1 GCF_011620715.1 Microbacterium sp.
ACTCCGGGTGGGTGTTACCCACCGCCCTGCCCTGTGGAGCCCGGACGTTCCTCGGCACTGCGCGGCGAACCGCGAGTGACGCGACCGTCCAGCCGACCCATTCGCGTCGCCCACTCTAGCCCGGTGACCTGTGCCTGCTCCGCGCGGCGCAGCGGTCACTCCCTGACGGCGCCGGCGCGTCCCGGCCCGTCGACGTGCGCACCGGCGCGTCCACCGCGCGACATCCTCGCCCGCGCGGGCCAGGACGATCCAGGCCGTGCCTTCAGGCCTGTCCATGGTCGAGGTCCCGGCGGAAGCTCTCTCTGCGGTCCATCGACTCGTTGGCAGCGGCATCCGCTCGCTTGTTCGAAAGCCGCGGAACCCACTCGAAAGACACGTCACGGTCCTGGATGAGCGCCTTCGCGCGGCTCGCCAGCACCTGCATGTCGGGATGCTTGATCTTCCAGCGACCGGTCATCTGCTCGACCACGAGCCTCGAATCCAGGCGGACATGGACGGATGCCGCCGGGTCGCGCTGCAGGGCGATCTCGAGCCCCGCGATCATGCCGTTGTACTCGGCGACATTGTTGCTCGCGATGCCGACGTAGACGCCGATCTCGCTGAGGACGGCACCCGAGACCTCGTCGAGGACGACCGCTCCCCCCGCGGCGATCCCCGGATTGCCGCGCGAGCCTCCATCCGCCTCGACGACCAGCCGGCGGGTCACAGACCGGACTCCTCCGTGCGCACCAGGATGCAGCCGCATTCCGGGCAGGTCATCACGGCGTCGGGCGCGGCCAGGCGCACGGCCTGCAGATCCGTGCCCGCCAGCACCATGCGGCAGCCCTCGCACGTTCCGCGACGCAGCAGAGCCGCGCCAGAGCTGCGCGCGGCCACGCGGTCGTAGTAGGCCAGTAGATCGGCGGCGACGGAGCCCGCCACCGCCGCTCGGTCACGAGTCGCGGCCTCGAATGCGGCGGTCGCCTCGGCGACGACGCGCTTGGCCTCGGCACTGAGCAGAGATCCCTCGGCGTTGGTGTCGGCGATCAGGGTTTCCTGGGCTGCCACCGACGCATCGGCCTCCTCGAGCCGTTCCATGACCTCGAGCTCGGCATCCTCCAGATCGCGCTTGCGGCGTGCGAGCGAGCCGAGCTCGTGCTCGAGTCCCTGCGCTTCCTTCATGTTGCTCGTCGAGGAAAGACGCTCGGCGTCGCGCGCGCGTCGCGCGTCGACCATGGCGACATCGGACTCGATGCGGGCCAGATCCGCGCGCAGGTCGTCCCGCGCGCCGAGCTGCCTGGTGAGCTCCTGCGCGAGCTCCTGCCTGCGCGCCATGAGAGCCTGCACGCGCGCGGCCTGCGGCGGATTCCGCCGTGCTGCGTCGGCCTGGCGGATGCGGGTGTCCAGCTCGGCGACTTCCAGGAGGCGGCGCTGATCCACGGGGCTGGCGTTCACGCGTCCAACCTACCCCGCATGATTTGCGCGTCGGTGTCCGGTAGGCCCTGCCGGGATCGAACCGACGACATCCACGGTGTAAACGTGGCGCTCTACCAGCTGAGCTAAAGGCCCTCGGGTATCGAGTCTAGAGCCCCCGCAGCGGCGTCGTGGCGGCAGAGGACTCGCTAGGCTGAGAGGCGGTGATTGTGTGTGCCGAACAACGGCTGTGCAGCATCCCACGCGATCACCTGGCACGATCTGCCAGACGACGAAAGGTCTTCCGTGACTGTCCACGACCAGGATCCGTACTCTCAAGGGCCACTCGACAGCGATCCCGACGAGACGGCCGAGTGGCAGGAGTCGCTCGAACAGCTCGTGGCGGCCAAGGGGCACGGCCGCGGGCGTGAGATCATGCTGAGCCTGCTCAAGCGCTCGAAGGACCTCCACCTCGGCGTCCCGATGGTCCCCACGACCGACTACATCAACACGATCGCTGCCGAGAACGAGCCGGACTTCCCCGGCGACGAGGAGATCGAGCGCCGCTACCGCGCATGGATCCGCTGGAACGCCGCGGTCACCGTGCACCGCGCACAGCGTCCCGGGATCGGCGTCGGGGGGCACATCTCCACGTACGCCTCGTCCGCCTCGCTCTACGAAGTCGGCTTCAACCACTTCTTCCGCGGTGCCGACCACCCGTCCGGCGGCGACCAGATCTTCATCCAGGGGCACGCCTCACCCGGCATCTACGCACGTGCCTTCCTGGAAGGCCGCCTCAGCGAGACGCAGCTCGACGGTTTCCGCCAGGAGAAGTCGGGCGCGCCGAACGGCATCCCGTCCTACCCGCATCCGCGCCTGATGCCGGAATTCTGGCAGTTCCCGACGGTCTCGATGGGCCTCGGACCGATCAACGCCATCTATCAGGCGATGACCGACAAGTACCTGACCAACCGCGGCATCAAAGACGTCTCCGGCGGCCACGTCTGGGCGTTCCTCGGCGATGGCGAGATGGACGAGGTCGAGAGCCGCGGGCAGCTGCAGGTCGCCGCGAACGAAGGCCTGGACAACCTGACCTTCGTCGTGAACGCGAACCTGCAGCGGCTGGACGGGCCGGTGCGCGGCAACGGCAAGATCATCCAGGAGCTGGAGAGCTTCTTCCGCGGCGCCGGCTGGAACGTGATCAAGGTCGTCTGGGGCCGCGAGTGGGATGAGCTGCTCTCCCGCGACACCGACGGTGCGCTGCTGAACCTCATGAACGTCACGCCCGACGGCGATTATCAGACCTACAAGACCGAGAGCGGCGCCTACATTCGCGACAACTTCTTCGGCCGCGATGAGCGCACGCGCGCGCTGGTCAAGGACTACACCGACGATCAGATCTGGCGCCTCAAGCGAGGTGGCCACGACTACCGCAAGGTCTTCGCGGCCTACAAGGCCGCCGCCGAGCACAAGGGCCAGCCCACCGTGATCATCGCCAAGACGATCAAGGGCTACGGACTCGGCAAGCACTTCGAGGGACGCAACGCGACCCACCAGATGAAGAAGATGACCCTCGAGGATCTCAAGCACTTTCGCGACGAGATGCACGTGCCGATCTCGGACGCTCAGCTCGAGGAGAACCCGTACCTGCCGCCGTATTACAACCCGGGTCAGCAAGACGAGACGATCCGTTATCTGGTGGAGCGTCGGCGCTCACTCGGCGGCTTCCTCCCTGAACGCCGCACCACGCACGTCGGACTGGCCCTGCCGGACGACTCCGCGTACACGCAGCCGAAGAAGGGATCGGGAACGCAGGAGATCGCCACCACCATGGCGTTCGTGCGCCTGCTGAAGGATCTGCTGCGAGCGAAGGGCTTCGGCCACCGTATCGTGCCGATCATCCCCGATGAGGCGCGCACGTTCGGCATGGACGCGTTCTTCCCCACGGCGAAGATCTACAACCCCAACGGCCAGCACTACACGTCCGTGGACCGAGAGCTGCTGCTCGCGTACAAGGAGAGCCCGCAGGGGCAGATCATCCACGTCGGCATCAACGAGGCCGGCGCACTCGCGGCGTTCACCGGAGTGGGCACGTCGTACGCCACGCACGGCGAGCCGCTGATCCCGATCTACATCTTCTATTCGATGTTCGGCTTCCAGCGCACCGGCGACGCCCTGTGGGCGGCCGGCGACCAGATGGCGCGCGGCTTCATCATCGGCGCGACCGCGGGTCGCACCACTCTCACCGGCGAAGGCCTCCAGCACGCCGACGGGCACTCGCACCTGCTCGCCTCCACCAACCCCGCGACGGTCTCGTACGACCCCGCCTACGGCTACGAGATCGCGCACATCGTGCGCTCGGGCCTCGACCGGATGTATGGCGGCGCGCACCCGGATCCCAACGTCATGTACTACCTGACGGTGTACAACGAGCCGCTGGTGCAGCCAGCCGAGCCGGATGGTGTCGATGTCGATGGCATCGTTCGCGGCATCCACCACATCTCCGCCGATCGGGGCGAGGGCCCACGCGCTCAGCTGCTCGCCTCCGGCGTGGGCGTTCCGTGGGCGCTCGAGGCGCAGAAGCTGCTCCGCGACGACTGGGGTGTCAGCGCCGACGTGTGGTCGGTCACGTCATGGACCGAGCTGCGTCGCGACGGTCTGGCCGCCGACGAGCACAACTTCCTGCACCCGGACGAGGAGCCTCGCACCGCGTACGTCACGGACAAGCTGAAGGACGCGCAGGGCCCGGTCATCGCCGTGAGCGATTACATGCACGCCGTGCAGGACCAGATCCGCCAGTGGGTTCCTCAGCGGTACGCGACGCTCGGCGCCGACGGCTTCGGGTTCTCGGACACGCGCGCCGCCGCGCGGCGATTCTTCAAGATCGACGGACCGTCGATGACCGTCCGCACGCTCCAGGCCCTTGCCCAGGAGGGCGCGGTGGATGCCTCCGTCGCCGCGCGGGCGATCGAGAAGTACCGACTGCACGACGTGACCGCCGGCACCAGCGGTAACGCGGGCGGCGAGAGCTGACCGCACGGATGGCATCTCGCCCGGCGCAGATGGACAAGACCGAGACGCTCGCATGGCTGCGTCAGATCTCGGGCGATCTGGCGAGTGCGACGATCCAGCGGCTGGAAGACTCCCTTCCGTGGTACGCGGCGATGCCGCCGGCGCGACGCTCCGCAGTCGGGCTGGTCGCGCAGGCGGGCATCTCGTCGTTCATCCAGTGGTACGACGATCCCACCTCGACGCCGCGGATCGCCGCGGACATCTTCGACGCCGCTCCGCGTGAGCTGCTGCGCAGCGTGAGCCTGACGCAGACACTCCAGCTGATCCGGGTGACTGTGGAGGTGACCGAGGAGCGGCTCGTCGGCAAGGGCGATGACCTGCGCGAAGGCATCCTGCTGTACTCCCGTGACCTCGCCTTCGCCGCCGCGGATGTCTACGCGCGCGCGGCCGAGGCGCGCGGCCTATGGGACGCGCGCCTCGAGGCCCTCGTCGTGGACTCGATCCTCACCGGCGAGGCCGACGAGCAGCTGCCCAGCCGGATCGCCGCGCTCGGATGGCACGGCCATGGTGAAGTCGCCGTGCTGGTCGGCACGACTCCCCCGCAGTTCGACGCGGATCAGGTGCGGCGCAGCGCCCGAAAGCTCGGCGTCGACGTCCTCATCGGCGTGCACGGCTCCCGGCTCGTGCTGGTCCTCGGTCGTGCCGAGCTGGCCCGGCGCACGGACGACGAGCTCGAGCTGCCTTTCCCCGAGATCGCCAGGCGTCTCGAACCGGCATTCGGCCCGGGGTTCCTCGTGCTCGGCCCCGCTGTCCCCGCGCTCGTGGACGCGAGCCAGAGTGCGCGCGCCTCGCTCGCTGGCTTCGCGGTCGCGCGCGCGTGGCGCAACGCCCCACGACCCGTCGAGGCCGACGACCTGCTTCCCGAGCGCGCCTTGGCAGGCGACCCTCTCGCAAAGCAGACGCTCGTCGAGCGCATTTACCGCCCCCTGCAGTCACACAGCGCGGATCTGGTCACTACGCTGTGGACCTACCTCGACAATGGACGATCGCTCGAGGCGACCGCCCGCGAGTTGTTCGTCCACCCGAACACCGTCCGCTACCGGCTCAAACGGGTCTCGGACGTGATCGGATGGGATGCCACCGGCCCGCGCGAGGCGCTGATCCTTCAGACCGCGCTGATCCTCGGCTCGATCGGCACAGGTTCGACCCGGCGGCGGGCTCCATCGCCGCCGCGCGGCCCGACATGAGCTTGTACGGCACGCACAAAGCCCGGGTGCTTTATTGTGACGAGATCGCCAGAGAGCCTGGACTGATCCTTGGCAGGATGGGATGGTGATCATCGCCGTCTTCCCCGGTCAGGGGTCGCAGACTCCCGGTTTCCTCGCTCCCTGGCTGCAGGTCGAGGGCGCGGCCGACCGTCTTGCCGCCTACTCCGACTGGGCGGGCGTGGACCTCATCGCTGCGGGCACCGAGTGGGACGCAGACCGTATCCGCGACACGCAGGTCGCACAGCCTCTCATCGTCGCCGCGAGTCTGCTCTCATGGGGATCACTCGAGGGTGGCGGATCCGTCGGCGGTGTTGCGGGTCACTCGGTCGGCGAGTTCTCGGCCGCCGTAGCCGCCGGTGTGCTCAGCGAGGAAGACGCCCTCCGGCTCGTCGGGATCCGCGGACGTGCGATGGCAGAGGCGGCCGCCGCCGAGCAGACCGGAATGAGCGCGATCATCGGCGGAGACGAGGCGACGGTGATCACTCGCCTCGAGGAGTTGGAGCTCACTCCAGCCAACTACAACGGAAGCGGCCAGATCGTTGCTGCCGGTGCGATGCCCGCTCTGCGGACGCTCGCGGCCGAACCCCCCGCCGGCACGCGGGTGATCCCCCTGCAGGTGGCCGGCGCCTTCCACACCCGCTACATGGCGCCCGCAGTCGATGCGCTTCGCCGAGCCGCGTCAACGGTCGCCCCAGATGACCCCGCTCTCACCCTCTGGTCCAACCGAGACGGGGAGAGCGTCGCAGCGGGAGCCGAGTTCCTCGACCGCCTCGTCGCGCAGGTGGCTTCCCCCGTCCGCTGGGATCTCTGCATGGCCTCCTTCGCAGCCGACGACGTGACCGGCATCATCGAACTTTCTCCCGCGGGCACGCTGACGGGGCTCGCAAAGCGAGCCATGCGCGGCGTGCCGAGCGTCGCAGTCAAGACCCCCGACGACCTTCCTGCCGCACAGATGCTCCTGAGCGGCGCCGACGCATGACCGGAGAAACCGCATGACTCGCACGCTCAGCCAGGCGACCGGCCCGGCGTACACGCGCATCTACGCCTATGGTGCTGCCCGCGGCGAGCTCACCGTTCCCAACGACGAACTGGTCGGGCCGATCGACTCGAGCGACGAGTGGATCCGTCAGCGAACCGGTATCGTCACGCGCACCCGGGCCGTCGCCGAGACCGACGCGATAGATCTGGCGACGGATGCTGCGGCGGAGGCGATCGCGAAGTCGGGCGTCGCGGCATCCGACATCGACGTCGTGATCGTCGCTACGGTATCCAACCCGAAGCAGACGCCCTCGGTCTCGGCGATCGTCGCCGATCGTGTGGGGTCCAACCCCGCGGCGGCATATGACCTGAACGCGGCGTGTGCGGGTTTCGCGTACGGTGTCGCCCAGGCCGACGCGCTCATCCGTTCGGGCGCGGCGCACTACGCGCTGGTGATCGGCACCGAGAAGCTGAGCGACATCGTGGACCCCACCGATCGCAGCATCTCGTTCCTTCTCGGCGACGGCGCCGGAGCAGCGGTGATCGGTCCGAGCGACACGCCGGGCATCGGTCCCACGATCTGGGGCTCCGACGGATCCAAGGCGGACGCCGTCGGGATGAACGGCACCCTCACTCAGTTCCGCGACGGCAAAGTCCCGTGGCCGACGCTGCGCCAGGAAGGGCCCACGGTGTTCCGCTGGGCGGTCTGGGAGATGGTGAAGGTCGCACGCCAGGCCCTCGAAGCAGCCGGGGTGGAAGCGTCCGATCTCGCCGCCTTCGTGCCCCACCAGGCCAACATGCGCATCATCGACGAGTTCGCCAAGCAGCTGAAGCTCCCCGACACGGTGGTGATCGGGCGCGACATCGAGACGACCGGTAACACCTCCGCGGCATCCATTCCGCTGGCGACGCACCGGCTGCTGGAAGAGCACCCCGAAATCAGCGGCGGGCTCGCCCTGCAGATCGGTTTCGGCGCAGGGCTCGTGTTCGGCGCGCAGGTCGTCGTCCTTCCCTGACGCCGCGACCCTCGACTCTAGACTGATCAGGGCCCCGACGGGGCCACCGAAGAACAGGAGAAACCATGGCATTCAGCAACGACGAGGTCCTCGCCGGACTCGCCGAGCTCATCACCGACGAGACGGGGATCTCGGCCGACGAGGTCGCTCTCGAGAAGTCGTTCACCGACGACCTCGACATCGACTCGATCTCGATGATGACGATCGTCGTCAATGCCGAGGAGAAGTTCGGCGTCACGATCCCCGACGACGAGGTCAAGAACCTCAAGACCGTCGGCGACGCCGTCACCTTCATCACGTCGAACCAGGCGTAGCCGGACCCCATTGGGGCTCCGCCCCAAACCCCCGGCCTGCTGACGCGGC
>NZ_WOYP01000017.1 GCF_011620715.1 Microbacterium sp.
GGCGGCAGGCCGCGCAAACGTAGACTGGTGCGGCTATGAATCCCGAAGAACTCGCCGCCGCTCTGCTCGCCGTCGTGACGCCGCTCGCCGAGGCGCGACGCGAGGGATCGACGGCCGGGCTGACGGCATCCGATCTGACTGTGGACCGTCCCAAGAATCGCGATCACGGCGACTGGTCCTCGAATGCCGCGCTCAAGTTCGCGAAGGCCGTCGGCGCCAGCCCGCGCGAACTGGCCGCCGAGATCGCCGCGGGTCTGGAGTCGACGCCCGGTATCGCGAGCGTGGAGGTCGCCGGTCCGGGCTTCATCAACATTCGGCTGGATGCCGCCGCGGCCGGCTCGCTGGCCAAGACCATCGTCGAGGCGGGCGCGGCCTTCGGCACGAACGAATCGCAGCGCGGCAACACGATCAATGTGGAGTTCGTGAGCGCCAACCCCACCGGCCCGCTGCACATCGGGCACACCCGCTGGGCCGCGCTCGGCGACTCGATCGCGCGCCTGCTGCTGGCCAGCGGGGCGACGGTGGCCCGCGAGTTCTACATCAACGACGCCGGCGCCCAGATGGAGCGGTTCGGCCAGTCCGTCCTTGCCGCCGCCAAGGGCGAGCCGACACCCGAGGGCGGCTACGCCGGGTCGTACATCGACGACCTTGCGCGGCGCGTGCTCGAGGCCGCGCCCGACCTGCTCGAGCGGGATGCCGACGACCAGCTGGCCACGGCGCGCGATCTGGCGTACGACTTCCAGCTCGGCGAGTTGCAGGCCTCGCTCACCAAGTTCAACGTGCACTTCGACGTCTGGTTCTCCGAGCGCACCCTGCACGTTCCGGGTTCGGACGGTGAACCGAGCCTGGTCGACGAGGCCGTGGACCGCCTGCGCGCGCAGGGCCACGTCTTCGACGAAGAGGGTGCGGTGTGGGTGCGCACCACCGACTTCGGCGACGACAAGGACCGGGTGATCCGGCGCTCGAACGGCGAGTACACGTACTTCGCGGCGGATGCCGCCTACTACCTGAACAAGGGCGACCGCGGCTTCGCGCACAGGATCTATCTGCTCGGAGCCGACCACCACGGTTACGTGCACCGGCTGAAGGCGCTCGCGGGCGCCGCGGGCGATGACCCCGACAAGAACATCGAGGTGCTGATCGGGCAGCTCGTCTCGATCAACGGCGCGCGCCTGTCCAAGCGCGCCGGCAACATCATCGAGATGGACGACCTGCGCGAATGGCTCGGCACGGACGCGCTGCGCTATTCGCTCGCCCGCTACCCTGCCGACTCGCCGCTGACCCTCGATCCCGAGCTCCTGCGTCGGCGCACGAACGACAACCCCGTCTTCTACGTGCAGTACGCGCACGCCCGCACCCACAACGTGGCGCGCAATGCCGCTGCATCCGGTGTCGATCGCAGCGCGTTCGCACCCGAGCTGCTCGCGCACGAGACCGAGTCCGCGCTGCTCGGCGCGTTGCAGGAATTCCCCCGCATCGTCGGATTCGCCGCCGAGATGCGCGAGCCGCACCGCGTCGCACGTTATCTCGAGGAACTCGCCGGCCTGTACCACCGGTGGTACGACAACTGCCGCGTCATCCCGCTCGGCGACGAGCCCATCGTTGATGTGCACCGCACCCGGCTGTGGCTGAACGACGCGACCGGCCAGGTGCTGCGCAACGGGCTCGACCTGCTCGGCGTGGACGCGCCAGAACGGATGTAGGACGCAATGACCGCAGGCGACACCCAGCCGACTCAGCCTCTCCCTCCTCACACCTACATGGAGGCCGCGCCGAAGCGTCGCCGACGGGCCTGGACCTGGGTCGTCGCGCTGATAGTGGTGGCGGGTCTCGCGGTCGCCGCGTGGTTCGCAGGGGAGTGGATCGCCCGTGTCGTGGTGACCAGCACCATCCGCGAGCAGGTCATCACCCAGCTGTCGCTGCCCGCCGACCAGCAGGTCGATGTCACCGTCGAGGGCGCGGTGCTTCCCCAGCTGATCAGCGGAAGCCTGGACGAGGTGACGATCTCGTCCGACGACGTCGAGCTCGAGGCGTTCTCCGGCGATGTGACGATCCGTGCGCAGGACATCGCGATCCGGGGAGATGCCGGCGCCGGAGCCGCCTCGGCGGCCGTGGTGATGGACGAAGAGCAGCTGCGCACGCTGCTGTCCACCGTGGAGAACTTTCCGGCCGGGTCCGTGGGCCTCGCCGAGCCGAACCTCACGATGTCGACCGAGCTCAGCCTGTTCGGCGTCACCCTGCCCGTCGGCGTCGCTCTGACGCCCACCGCCGTGGAGGGCGACATCGTGCTGACCCCGGCATCGCTCCAGCTGGCCGGCAGCGACATCCAGGCTGCCGACCTGAAGAGCCGGTTCGGCGGCCTGGCCGACACGGTGCTGCGCGACTGGACGATCTGCATCGCGCAGTACATCCCGGCCGGAGCTACCCTCACGAGCATCGCGGTGACCGGCGACCAGGTCGTCGCCGACCTCGACATCGACCCCGCGATCGTCACGGACACTGCCGTGCAGGACGTGGGCGTGTGCGAGTGACCCTCGGCGTGACGCAAGCCGAGCGCGGCATGCGCTGTGCTATTCAAGCCGAGCGCGGCATGCGCTGTGCTCTAGACTTCTGGGAACCGCCCGGCGCGTGAGTGCACCGCTGCCGCGGCACCCCCGCTGAGCACGGGTCCCGCCCGCAGCAGTCGCGCCGAAGCCTCCTTTCCACGATTGGTCCGAGTTGTCCGTCTCCACCTCGCTCGCCCCGGACTGGCTCCTGCCTCCGAGCGACGCGAACGCGCTCGCCGACGGCGTGTGGCCGGCATCCGCCCGCCGCGACGACGACGGCGTGCTGCGGATCGCGGGCGTCTCGGCATCGCAGCTGCGCGATGAGTTCGGCACGCCGCTGTACGTCGTGGACGAAGAAGAGGTGCGCACGCACGCACGCCGCACGCTGGCGGCGTTCCGCGCGGCCGCCGCGCCGCACGGAGTGCAGGCGCGCGTCTACTACGCCGGCAAGGCGTTCCTGTGCTCCGAGGTCGTGCGGTGGGTCACCGCCGAGGGCCTCGCCGTCGATGTCTGCACGGGCGGCGAGCTCGCCGTGGCGCTGGCCGCGGGCGCCGATCCGGCCCGGCTGGGCTTCCACGGCAACAACAAGAGCGTCGCCGAACTCGAGAACGCCGTGGCGGTCGGGATCGGCTCCCTCGTGATCGACAGCTGGGTCGAACTCGACCGGCTCGCCGCGGTCGCCGAACGCGCCGGGGCGACGCAGGCCGTGCTCGTGCGCGTCAACAGCGGCGTGCACGCCGAGACGCACGATTTCCTCGCGACCGCGCACGAGGACCAGAAATTCGGCTTCACGCTCAGCGAGGCGCCCGCCGTCGTCGCCCGCATCCGGGAGTGCGCGGGCCTTGAATTCGTCGGTCTGCACTGCCATATCGGGTCGCAGATCTTCGGTACCGCCGGGTTCCAGGAGTCGGCTGCCCGCCTCGTCGAGCTGCACGCCGACCTGCTGGCGGGCGGCGACATCCCGGTCCTCAACCTCGGCGGCGGCTTCGGAATCGCCTACACGTCCGTCGACGATCCGACGCCGATCGAAGCACTCGCGACAGGCATCGTCGAGGCCGTCGTCCGCGAGTGCGCGGCGCGCGGCATCCCGGTGCCCAACCTCGCGTTCGAACCGGGGCGAGCCATCGTCGGCCAGGCCGGCGTCACGCTGTACGAGGTCGGAACGACCAAGCCCGTCGAGGTCGACGGCGGCGGGCAGCGCCTCTACGTGAGCGTCGACGGCGGCATGAGCGACAATGCTCGACCGGCCCTCTACGGCGCGGACTTCTCAACCCGCATCGCCTCGCGCGTGAGCACCGAAAACCCCGTGCTCGTGCGCGTCGTAGGCAAACACTGCGAGTCGGGCGACATCGTCGTGGACGCCGACTACCTGCCCGCAGACGTGGTGCCGGGCGATCTGCTGGCTGTGCCGGCGACCGGCGCCTACTGCTTCTCGCTTGCGAGCAACTACAACTACGTGCCGCGGCCGCCCGTCGTGGCGGTGCGCGACGGCTCCGCCCGGGTCATCGTGCGCGGCGTGAGCATCGATGACCTGCTGGCGCACGATGCGGGCCTGGACCGCGGTCGGGTCGCGCCGAGCGATCGTCTCGAACGAACAGAGGGAGCCGAATGATCGACTACCGCCGCCTGAGGGTGGCGCTGCTGGGTGCCGGAGCCGTCGGCTCGCAGGTCGCCGCCCTGCTGCTCAAGCACGGGGACGAGCTTGCCGACCGCGCAGGCGCAGCGCTCGAACTCGTCGGGATCGCGGTGCGGGACCCCGACGCCCCTCGCGAGACCGACCTGCCGCGCGAGCTCTTCACGACGGATGCCGAATCCCTCATCATCGGCGCCGACATCGTCATCGAGCTCATGGGCGGCATCGAGCCGGCTAAGACCTACCTGCTGCAGGCGATCAACTCCGGGGCTGATGTGGTCACGGCGAACAAGGCGCTGCTGGCGACGCACGGCCCGGAGATCTTCGACGCGGCCGATCAGGTCGGCGCGCAGGTCTACTACGAGGCCGCCGCGGCGGGAGCGATCCCGATCATCCGCCCGTTGCGCGATTCGCTGGCCGGCGACCGCGTCCGGCGGATCATGGGCATCGTCAACGGCACGACGAACTACATCCTGGACCGCATGGACACCGAGGGCGCCGACTTCAGCGATGTCGTTGCCGAGGCGCAGGCGCTCGGCTATGCCGAAGCCGACCCCACGGCCGACGTCGAGGGGTACGACGCGGCGCAGAAGGCGGCGATCCTGGCCAGCCTCGCCTTCCATACGACGGTGCCCCTGCATGCCGTCCACCGCGAGGGCATCACGTCGATCGACAAGTTCGCGATCGACGCCGCCCGCCATGCCGGCTACGTCATCAAGCTCCTCGCGGTGTGCGAGCGGCTCGAGAACGAGACCGATGCCTCTTCGACAGGAGCGTCTCGAAACGGGGCTTCGCCGCTGCTCGACGACCGCCGTGCAGCCGCCTATGGCGGCGAGGCGATCTCCGTGCGCGTCTACCCGGCGCTCATCCACCGCGACCACCCGCTGGCCAGCGTCCACGGCGCCAACAACGCCGTGTTCGTCGAGGCCGAGGCTGCCGGCAACCTCATGTTCTACGGCGCCGGAGCCGGAGGGGTTCAGACCGCGTCGGCTGTGCTCGGCGACATCGTCTCAGCCGCCCGCCGGCACATCGCGGGAGGCGTCGGTGTGGGGGAGTCCACCCGTGCGAACCTCCCGATCGTCCCGATCGGCCGTGTCACGACGCGCTACCAGATCACACTCGAAGTCGAGGATCGGCCCGGTGTGCTCGCGACGGTGGCAGGCATCCTGAGCGAAGGCCGCGTCTCGATCGCGACGGTCGAGCAGACCGTCATCGACCACCCCGACCTCGGCGTACCGGTTGCCCGACTGGTGATCGGAACGCACAAAGCCCGTGAGCAGGACCTCAGTGACACCGTTGATCGACTCGCCGCGAGCGGCGTCGTCGAGCGGGTCGTCTCGGTGCTGCGCGTAGAAGGAGATTGACAATGGCACACGTCTGGCGCGGAGTCCTCCGCGAGTACGCCGATCGGCTGGGAGTCACCGACACCTCGACCGTCGTCACGCTCGGCGAGGGCGGCACCCCCCTCCTTCCCGCGCCCGCGCTGTCGCGCCGCACCGGCACGGACGTCTGGGTCAAGTTCGAGGGCATGAACCCGACCGGATCGTTCAAGGACCGCGGGATGACGGTGGCCGTGTCACGCGCGATCGAGCGCGGCGCGAAGGCGATCATCTGCGCCTCCACCGGAAACACCTCGGCATCCGCTGCGGCGTATGCCGCGCACGCCGGCATCACCGCCGCTGTGCTCGTGCCCGAGGGCAAGATCGCTATGGGCAAGCTCAGCCAGGCCGTCGCCCACAACGGCCAGCTCATCCAGATCCGCGGCAACTTCGACGACTGCCTCGAGATCGCCAGGGAGCTTGCGGACCACTACCCGGTGCACCTGGTGAACTCCGTGAACCCCGACCGCATCGAGGGGCAGAAGACGGCCGCCTACGAAGTCGTTCAGACCCTCGGCGATGCGCCGGACTTCCACTTCATCCCGGTGGGCAACGCGGGCAACTACACCGCCTACTCCCGGGGGTATCGCGAAGAAGCCGACGCCGGGGTCGCCACCCGCGTGCCGCGCATGTTCGGCTTCCAGGCCGAGGGGAGTGCGCCGCTGGTCCGCGGCGAGATCGTGAAGCACCCCGAGACGATCGCGAGCGCGATCCGCATCGGCAATCCGGCCTCGTGGGAGCTCGCCCTCGAAGCGCGCGACGCCACCGACGGCTACTTCGGCGCGATCGACGACGACCGCATCCTCGCTGCGCAGAAGCTCCTCGCCGGCGAGGTCGGCATCTTCGTCGAGCCGGCCTCCGCGATCAGCGTCGCGGGCCTTCTGGACCGTGTCGAAGCCGGCGTGGTCCCGAAGGGCGCGCGGGTGGTGCTCACCGTCACCGGGCACGGCCTGAAGGACCCGCAGTGGGCGCTCCGCAACGCGGACGGAACACAGGTCGAGCCGATCGTGGTCGATGCGACGACTTCGGACGTGGCATCCGTCCTCGGGCTGGTCGCGAGGTGACCGAAACCGCGGCGCCCGCGCAGGGACGCGCCGTCGCGGTGCGGGTTCCCGCAACCAGCGCGAACCTGGGTCCCGGCTTCGACACGCTGGGTCTGGCGCTCAGCGTGTACGACGAACTCGTCGTGACCGTTCTCGGCGAGGACCGCCTTGAGGTGCTGGTCAGCGGCGAGGGGGCGGATTCCGTGCCGCGCGACGCTTCCAATCTCGTCGTCCGCGCGATCGCCTACGCGTTCGAGGCGGTGGGGCGTCGGATGCCGGGACTCCGGCTCGAAGCGCACAACGTGATCCCGCACGGGCGTGGCCTCGGATCGTCCGGCGCCGCCGTGGTCTCTGGCCTGCTCGCGGCGAAGGGCCTGCTCGCGGGCGACGTCGAACTCGGCCCGGACGCCCTCCTGCGGCTCGCGACCGAGCTCGAGGGGCACCCCGACAACGTCGCGCCGGCCCTGTTCGGCGGTCTGACGATCGCGTGGGTGGACGAGTCCGGTCCGCAGCACAAGAAGCTGCTCGTGCACCGCGGTGTCTCGCCGCTGGTCTTCGTCCCCGAGCACACGATGTCCACGAGCGTCGCGCGCAGCCTGCAGCCCCTGCAGGTGCCTCGCGAAGACGCCGTCTTCAACGTGTCGCGCTCGGCGCTGCTGATCGCCGCGCTGACCCAGAGCCCCGAACTGATGCTCGCCGCGACCGAGGACAAACTGCACCAGAGCTACCGTGCGCAGGCGATGCCGGAGACCGACCGGCTCGTGCGCTCGCTGCGCGATGCCCGCTTCGCCGCGGTCGTGTCGGGGGCGGGGCCGAGCGTGCTCGTGCTCGCCGACGGGCCCGGCCGCCGCCTCGAAGCGGCCGACCTCGCGGCGCGTGTGACGGACACTCCCTGGGAGGCGCTGATGCTGGCCGTCGACTTCAAGGGTGGTACAGTAAGGGACGTAACGGAGGGTTCCACGTAGCTACGTGAATCTGGCCTCCGATCGCAATCTGCGAACCCCTGCACGACCCCCCGCCTTCATAAGTCATCACATCTGCTGAAGCGCGGCGCGGGCTGACGGCCGTTGTGGCGGACGTTTCGCGCAGAAAAGATCATCCACACGTTTACGAGGGAGAACTCGTGGAGTCCATCTCCGACATCCAGACCGTCGACGCCACGGAGGACGAGCGCACTGAAGCGCCCGATTCCGTCGAGCACGCGGGCGACGACGACACCGATACGTCGGCTGAAAGCACCATCGCGGCACCGGCTGAGCCGGCGGTTCAGGCCGAGCCGGC
>NZ_WOYP01000104.1 GCF_011620715.1 Microbacterium sp.
TCACTCGGAGGACAGCATCCGCACGCCGTCGAGCACGGCGGAGTGCGTGTGCGGCGAGCCGAGCACGCGGAAATGGCCGGATGCCGGGACGATCACGTTCGTCGCCCCCTCCAGGGCGCTGCCGCCGGGGATGTGCGGGTCGAAGCGTCCGAACACCGACACGATGCGGCCGTTGACGGACTCGTCGCGCCCGAGCATGACGATCGTCTCGTCGTCGGGCAGAAACGCCCGGATGCTGGGCACGAAGAACAGTCCGGCGAGCGGTGATCCGTGGAACGGCGTGCACACGGCGACGAGGCCGAGGACGCCGAGCGGGGGTCCCGTGGGTTCGGCGGTCGCGGCTGCCGCGGCATCCGCCGGATCGCCCCCCGCCGCCGCCTCGATCGCCGCGGCAGCGGCCGCGCGGGATGAGATGAGCAGGTGCTTGCCGATCAGGCCGCCCTTGCTGTGCGCGACCAGGACCCGGCCGTCGCCCTTCGGCGGCTTGCTCGCGAGCGCCCGCCCGAGCCGGTCGGCCGTCTCGGCGATGCCGCGACTGTTCATCCCGAGTCCGTGGACGACCTCGACGCGGTGGCCCGCGGCATTGAGCGCGTCTCCGAGCGGACGCAGGAACGTCCAGTGCTCATACACCCCGGGGAGCAGGATGACCTCGGCGAGATCGTCCGAGCCCGTGCGCCACGCTCGCGGTACCGGTCGCGGGCGGCCCAGGGTCCAGGGCGCCGTCACGAGCGCCAGCTGCCGCCGCGCGGCGTACGCATAGTCGAGGCCCCACAGCCAACCGCGCGCGATCACGTTCGGGCGGCCGTCGTCGGGTGTCATGAGCGGAAGTCTAGGAGCCGTGCGACGGTGGGCGGGACGCCCGAGGAGGGTGATCCGCTCAGGACTGCGGTGGCTCGGCGACGCTCTTGTCGGGCGGACCCGCGGGGCGTGTGGCCCGGTCGTGATGGTGATGCGCGGGCTGACCGGCGGGTAGTCCGGAGCGCTCCTGCCCGGGCAGCGGGCGCGAGCGGCGGCCGTAGATGAGTTCGGTCGAGTCGAGCAGCCAGGGCACGACCGTGATGGAGACGCCGTGGATGAGCATCAGCTGGTTCGCGATGCGCCGCGCGCGGCGGTTGTGCAGGAGCGACTCCCACCAGTGGCCGACGATGTACTGCGGCAGGTAGACGGTGACCACCGAGGATCCGTGCTCCTGCCTCCACTGCTTGATGAACTGTGCGACCGGGCTCGCGAACGTGCGATACGGGGATTCGACGATGGTCAGCGGCACCGGGATGCTGTGCTCGGACCACTGCTGCTGCAGCTTCTCCGACTCTTCCGCACTGACCGCGATGTGAACGGCGAAAGTCTGGTCGTGGCGGGCGGCCAGCGCGTAGTCGATCGCCTTGATGACGGGCTTCTGCAGGCGCCCGACCAGGACGATCGCGACGTCGCCCTCCGAGCCGAAGTGCGTCTGGTCGTCGGGCTCGATCTCGTGCTCGACGTCGCGGTAGTACCGATTGACGCCGATCATCAGGGTCGCGAGGATCGGAATCGCGATGAAGACGAGATACGCGCCGTGCGTGAACTTGGTCACCGTGACGATCAGCAGCACGAAGACGGTCAGCGTGGCACCGAGGGAGTTGATCGCCAGACCCGTGCGGGACGAGCGGCGTTCCGAAATCGCGGACGGTGCCTGCGCGGCCTCCGGCGACAGCGCCTTGAGGTTGCGCAGCGATCGCCGCCAATGGCGGACCATGCCGATCTGCCCGAGTGAGAACGAGACGAACACGCCGATGATGTACAGCTGGATCAGCGTGGTGAGGTTCGCCTGATAGACCACGAGCACGGCGACGGCGACGACGCCGAGGATGATCATGCCGTTGGAGTAGACCAGGCGGTCGCCGCGGGTGTTGAGCGCCTTCGGAGCGTAGCCGTCGCGGGCGAGCACTGAGCCCAGCAGAGGAAAGCCGTTGAAGGCTGTATTGGCTGCCAGGAGCAGCACGCACGCCGTGGCCGCCTGGATGACATAGAACGGGATGGATCCCATTCCGAAGGTCGCCGAAGCCACTTGCGCCATGAGGCTGGGCTGAGGGTTGTCGCAGTCGAAGCCGATCAGGTTGCACGGGTTCTCGGCGTAGTGGACGCCGGAGATGAGTGCGAGCGTCGTCAGCCCCGCGAACATGACGATTGCGATGAGACCCATCATGGTGAGCGTCATCTGGGCGTTGCCGACCTTGGGGCGGCGGAACGCGGGGACGCCGTTGGCCACCGCCTCGACGCCGGTGAGAGCGGAGCAGCCGCTGGAGAAGGCCCGCAGCACCAGCAGGATGACCGCCGCCTGGGCGAGGCTCTCGCCCTCTACGCCGAACTCGGCGCTGGAGGCGATGGGCGGATCGCCCAGTGCGGTGCGGGCGAGGCCGACGACCACCATGATCACCACCGAGGCGATGAACACATAGGTGGGGATGGCGAACAGCAGCGATGCCTCGCGCACGCCGCGCAGGTTGACGACCACGATCAGGATGACGAATCCGACGGCGAGCCCGACCCGGAACGGATTGAGTCCGGGGATCGCGGAGATGATGTTGTCGACTCCGGAGGCGACCGACACCGCGACCGTCAGGACGTAGTCCACCAGCAGGGCGGCGGCGACGACCACGCCCGGAACTTCGCCGAGGTTCTTCGAGGCCACTTCGTAGTCGCCGCCACCGGACGGGTACGCCTTGATGAGCTGGCGGTAGCTGACCACGACGACGATCAGCAGCACGACGACCGCGAGGGCGACGAAGGGGCTGAACGCCAGAAACGCCATTCCGCCGGTGAGCAGGATCATCAGCAGCTCCTGCGGGGCGTACGCCACCGAGCTCAGGGCGTCGGACGCGAAGATCGGCAGCGCCATCCTCTTGGGGAGCAGCTGGTCGTCGAGTTTCGCAGACGTGAGCGGATCCCCGAGAAGAAGACGCTTGGCGATCGGCGAATCTGCGCCGGGCTCGCGACTGTCAGTGGCCACGGCGGGCGACACTACGCCTGTCTGGTGGTGCGCGCAATGCGACCGGCGGTGACGTGGCCGATCCGCGTCCGTCGGCGCCCGCTAGCCGAGGAACTCGCGGGCGGCCACGACGAGCGCGTCGACTCCGAGACCGATCGTGGGATTGATGACCGGCGCGAAATACGGCGAGTGGTTCGTGGGGATGTCGCGGTCGATCGTGCCGCCGGCGCTCGCTTCGGCGAACGTCTGCGGATCGACCCCGCCCCAGAACCAGAAGACCAGCGGAGCGCCCGAATCGCGCGCGAACCAGGAGACGTCCTCACTGCCGGTGAACATGCCGGGATCCACGACGGTGCCGTCGCCGAAAGCGCTGTCGAACGCGAGCGTCAGCCGCGCCGTCGCGTGCACGTCGTTGATCGTGGGCGGCAGGGAGTGGTCGACGGCGATCATCGGCTCCTCGTCTGCGCCCGAGGCCTGCGCTTCGGCGCGGATCACGCGTTCCACCTTCGCGAGCACGCGCTCCCGGGCCTCTTCATCGGGATAGCGCAGGCTCAGTTCCAGCTTCGCCTCGGCGGGGATGATGTTGTTCTTCAGACCGGCGTGGATCGATCCGACGGTGACCACGGCGACATCGCGCGGGTCGACCTCGCGCGAGACGATCGTCTGCAGCCGCATCACGGTGGCCGCGGCCATCACGACCGGGTCGATCGTGGAGTGCGGACGCGAGCCGTGGCCGCCTCTGCCGAGGAGCGTCACGGTCAGGCCGTCGGATGCCGCCATCTGGGTGCCCGGTCGCACGCCGATCGTGCCCGACGGCAGCGGGGTCACGTGCTGGCCGAGCACGATGTCGGGCTTGGGGAAGCGGTCGAGCACGCCGTCGGCGATCATCGCCTGCGAACCTGCTCCGTACTCCTCGGCGGGCTGGAAGACCGCGACGATCGTCCCCGACCACTCGTCCCTCGTGGCCAGCAGCTTCTCGAGCGCGCCGATCAGGCACGTGACATGCATGTCGTGACCGCAGGCGTGCATGACGGGCACGTCGGAGCCCGCAGGGTCGGTACCCCGCGCGGTGCTCGCATATTCCAGGCCGGTCATCTCCTTCACCGGGAGCGCGTCCATGTCGGCACGCAGCCAGACGACGGGACCGTCTGCGGATTCCCCGGTGTCTCGATACACGGCTTCGCCGCTGTTCGAGAGCCGAGTGGAAGGGTTGCGGATGATGCCGACGACGCCGGTCTTGCCGATGCCCTCTTCGAACTCGATGCCCAGCTCGCCCAGGTGCCGGGCGACCACCCCTGCGGTGCGCGTCTCCTGGAACGAGAGCTCCGGATGCCGGTGCAGATCGATGTAGAGCGCCTCGAGGTCGATGGTCATGGCTTCGAGCCTAGCCGCGGGGTTGAAACCCCGTCAGCGGTCGAAGCGGGCGGTGGTGGCGCGCACGATCAGCTCGTACGGCAGACGCCGGGGCTCTTCGCGGGGGATGGCCGCATCCCTCGCTTCGAGCTCGTCGAGGATCGCGTCCGCCGCGCGCTCGCCTTGCGCCAGGGGAAACTGGTCGACCGTCGTGAGGCGGAAGAACTCGCCGAGCTCGTGGCCGTCGATTCCGATGACGGAGAGATCCTCGGGCACGCGGTACCCGAGCTCGCGCGCGGCCAGCAGCGCGCCGATCGCCATCTCGTCCGACGCCGCGAAGATCGCCGTCGGACGCTCGCCCGGCCTCCCGAGCAGCTGCTTGGCGGCGCGGAAGCCGCCCTCGACCGTGAAGTCCGCAGGTTCGAACAGCGCGGGACGGGGCGGGATGCCGGCATCTGCCAGCGTCCGTTCGAAGCCCTGCCGGCGATGGGTGGGGATGTGGAAGTCGATGTCGAACTCGGGGCTCGCGCCGATGTGCGCGATCTCGCTGTGGCCGAGGGAGATCAGATGCTCGGTCGCCAGGCGCGCGACCGCGACGTCATCGACGGTGAGGGTCGACAGGCGGGGATTCGGACCGCCGATCGCGATCACCGGCAGGTCGAGCTCGCGCAGCTGCTCGGTCTCCTCGTCGCCGAGTTCGATCGAGATCGCGATGACCCCGTCCACCCGCTGCCGGCGCAGGAAGGTCTCGAAGACGCTGCGGCGCTGCTCGCGATCGGCGGTGAGGTTGTAGAGGGTGATGTCGTAGCCGCGGCGCATGAGAGCGGATGCCGTGCCGCTGAGCACCGTGCTGAAGAACCAGCGGTCGAGGAACGGCACCAGTACGCCGATGTTGCGCGTGCGGCCCGAGGCCAGACTCGATGCTGACGAGGACACCACGTAGCCGAGGGTCTTCGCGGCCGTCTCCACTCGAGCGCGGGTCGCATCCGACACGTGTCCGCGTCCGCTGAGCGCACGGGAGACGGTCGCGGTGGAGACGCCCGCGAAGCGCGCGACCTCATCGATGCTGACCACGTCTTCCCCCCTTCGAGCGTCGAGTTCCGGCGGTCAGGCGGCGCCGTTCTCGAGCCAGACGGCGGTGTCGACCGGCAGCATCCCGTCGGTGATCGGTCCGCTCGTCGCGATCACGCTCCCGTGCGGCAACGGGATCGCGGCGGAGCCGATGTTCGCGACGACGGTCACATTCCCATTGCGGAATGCGAGGATGCCGGGCTCGTGCGTCTCGATCCATTCCAGCCTCCCCGCCCCGAGCCGGTGGGTGCGGCGCCCGGCGAGAAGAGTCGTGTACAGCGACAGAGTCGACGCGCCGTCGCCGATCTGCCGGTCGCGCGCGAGATTCGCCCAGGACGCGGGCTGCGGCAGCCAAGAGGCACCCGTGGGGCTGAACCCGTACGCCGGCTCGGTCGCCGACCACGGCACCGGAACCCGGCAGCCATCACGGCCGTAGCGTTCCCCGGCCGTGCGGAACCACGTCGGGTCCTGGCGCGCCTCGTCGGGCAGGTCGACGGCCTCGGGCAGGCCGAGCTCCTCGCCTTGGAAGATGTACGCCGAGCCGGGCAGGGCGAGCATGACGGTCGAAGCGGCGCGGGCGCGACGCAGACCCACATCGGGGATCGGCTTGCCGGGCGAGAGCGGTCCGATGCCGTGACCCTGGGGGTTCTCCTCCGTCAGCGCCAGACGCGAGGCGTGGCGAACCACGTCATGGTTCGAGAGCACCCAGGTGCTCGGAGCCCCGACCGCCCCGTAGGCGCGCAGCGACTCGTCGATCACGGCGCGCAGGGGAGCGGCATCCCACTTCGTCTCGAGGTAGGCGAAGTTGAAGGCCTGGTGCATCTCGTCGGGACGCACCCAGAGTGCGGTCTGCTCGATCGTGGGCAGCCACGCTTCCGCGCAGAGTGCCCGGTCGCCGTCGTACTCGGCCAGCACCCGGTGCCAGTCGCGGTACACGTCGTGTACGCCGTCCTGACCCCAGTACGGCACGTTCTCCTCGCCGCCGCCCAGCGCGTCGGCATCCGTCGGCGGGGTGTAGTCGGGCAGCGCCGAATCCTTCACGAGTCCATGTGCGACGTCGACGCGGAAGCCGTCGACGCCCCGGTCGAGCCAGAAGCGCAGGATGCGGCGGAACTCCTCGCGCACCTCCTCGTTCGACCAGTCGAAGTCGGGCTGCGACGTGTCGAACAGGTGCAGGTACCACTGGCCCGGCGTTGCGTCGACCGTCGCCTGATCAGAGGCAGGGACGCGGGTCCAGGCCGGACCGCCGAAGACCGAGTCCCAGTTGTTCGGCGGCAGTTCGCCGTGGACGCCCTTGCCGTCGCGGAACAGGTAGCGCGCCCGCTCCCGGCTGCCCGGTCCCGCGGCGAGCGCGGCCTGGAACCAGGCGTGCTGGTCTGAGGAGTGGTTCGGCACGAGGTCGACGATGACGCGGATGCCGCGCCCATGCGCCGCCGCGAGCATGGTGTCGAAGTCGGCGAGCGTGCCGAACAGCGGGTCGACATCGCAGTAGTCGGCGACGTCGTACCCGGCATCCTTCTGGGGGGACCGCTGGAACGGGCTGAGCCAGAGCGCATCCACGCCGAGGTCGACGAGGTCGTCCAGGTGGGCCGTGACGCCCGGGAGGTCGCCGATGCCGTCGCCCGAGCTGTCGGCGAACGAGCGCGGGTAGATCTGGTAGATGACGGCAGTGCGCCACCATTCGGCTCCGGGCTGGGAGGAGAGGTCGAAGGGGTGCTCGGCGAGGTCGGGCGAAGTCATCCATCCAGGATAGTGGAAGCGCTTGCATCGGCTCTGCCGTGTGACCGCCTGCGCAGGCGGCGCGGATAAGGTGGGCGCGTGCCCTCCGCCGACGCCCTCGCCTCCGCCGAATCGCTGATCCTCGCGATACCGGACTACCCGGAGCCCGGCATCCTGTTCCGCGACATCACCCCGCTGCTGGCGGATGCCTCGGCCCTGCGCACCACGATCGACGCTCTCACCGCGCCCTTCGCGGGCACATTCGACGTGGTCGCCGGTGTCGAGGCGCGCGGTTTCCTGCTGGCGGGGGCGGTCGCGATCGCCTCGGGGGTGGGCCTGGTGCCGGTGCGCAAGGCCGGCAAGCTGCCCCGCCCCGCGGCATCCGTCTCGTACGCGCTCGAGTACGGCGATGCGACGATCGAGGTGCACGACGACCTCACGCCCGGAACTCGAGTGCTGCTCGTGGACGACGTGCTCGCGACCGGTGGCACCCTGGCCGCGGCGCATCGTCTCTTCGCCGAGCTCGGGGTCGTCGTGGTGGGGACGGCGGTGCTGATGGAGCTCGAGGGTCTCGGCGGGCGCGACGTGGCGGGCGACGTGCACACGGTGTTCTTGGGCTGAGCCCCGTTTGCCGAGAAGGTGCCTCCCGCGTCGAGAAGGTGCCTGCCGCGCCGAGAAGGTGCCTCCGGTGCCGAGAAGGTGGGCACCTTCTCGCGGCGAAACCCACCTTCTCGCGGCGAAACCCACCTTCTCGCG
>NZ_WOYP01000020.1:0-4994 GCF_011620715.1 Microbacterium sp.
GCTGTGCGATGAGGGTTCCCGATGGCGATGTTCGCGCGCTGCTCAGCGCAGAGAGGCGCAGATCATGGGGCGTCAGACGCTCGATGTCCGCGATGCTCAGGGCGGTCGTGAACCATGAGTTCATTCCCTGCTGGGTCTTCGCGCGCCGCAGGTGCTTGCCCTCCAAGTCGGTGAAGACGAGATCGTCGGCCGGTTTGCCACTGCAGAGTCGCTGAACGATGACGCTTTGAGCGCGTGCTTCTTGTTCCGCAGCCAATCGACGCCGAGCGCCCCCACGGTGATACGAGCTTCACCGGGGTCGGTGTATGAACCGTTCGATCTCGAGACAGCGGTGTGTGCCAGGTAGAGCTCGGCCTCCCGCTTGGTGCGAAAGCCCTTCTTCTCGACCTGCTTCTGCTGATCATCGCGCCAACGCACGCGATACCGTATGCCGGACCCGATCTCGTAGGCAGTGATGCTTCCCATGGTTAACCTCGCGGCAAGGGCAGCCCGGACCGGGCCGCCATCGTCCGATTCGGTGGTGCCCCGTGCGCGTCATGTGGAAAACTGTCGGCAACTGCACCTAAGGAAGGATCTTCCTCGTCGGACGGTCCGCACTCAACCCTCGCTCGAGAGGAGCTCGGGTGTGGCGGGCATTGTGCTTCGGGCACTGATGACGGACAACGAATCCGTCGAGCATGAAATCGTCCCGTCGGCCGATCGGCATACGCTGTCGGTGATGCCGACCGAAGGATTCGCCGTGTCCTACGAGAACATTCCTGACCACCACATCCCGGCTGCGGATGAGCCGAGTGTTCCTGAGCTCGAGGCTGACAAGAACATCCCGCCGCGGCCGGAGGAGGAGATCGCCGACGTGCTGCGCGCCGAGCCCGACCTCGAGGACCGCAGCGGGCATCCAGAGGCCTGAGCCACGTCAGATGACGAGCCCTGCGGGCGCCTCATCGAGTTGTAGACGCCCGTCGCGTTTCGTAATACGATTATCGCGTGGGTGGCGAAGAGACGATCAACGGTGTCCCTGTTACCGAGGAGCAGATCTCGGCGTGGGCGACGGAGGCTGAAGTCGGTTATGACGTTGACGCTCTCAAGCGGCGAGGACGTGGGCGGCCCGGCCGCGGAGCGGAGCCAGCCCAGGTGGTCGCCCTTCGTCTGACAGCCGATGAGCTCGCCGCTCTTGATGCCCGCGCCGCACGGGAGCACAAGTCGCGCTCTGAGCTGATCCGTGAAGCGATCGCCGCGTACGCGGCGTGAGGATTCACGACACCGCACTCAAGCACGGCATCGATCCCGAGGACATCATGCGGGCCGCCGCTTGGCCGCTATGGATCGAGGACCTCGACGACGACTCGCCTGCGCGTCAGCTTCGCCTCGGGTTCGACACGCAGGGACGCTTGCTGGAGAGCGTGGTACTGATCTTCGACAGCGGCAACGAACTCGTCATCCATGCGATGAAAGCGCGACCTCAGATGCTCGACCTCTTGCCGTAGACACTTCGGCGTGTTCGTGATCGCCGACGATCACGTGCTGACTCCTCCGCCGGTCTGCGGTTGTGCTGATGTCACAGCCTCTGGTCGGCCTGGCTGCGCAGGAGAAGTGTTCGGGCATGAATGAACTACTGATCGGATACGCTCGCGTCTCCACATATGAACAAGATCTGACCGCCCAACGAATCGCCCTCGAGCGCCTTGGGGTCGACCCCGCCTACATCTTCACCGACCATGGGCTGACCGGCACCAACCGGTCACGCCCCGGCCTTCGTGAAGCACTGGCTGCCTGCCGAAACGGCGACACGCTCGTCGTGGCGAAGCTGGATCGGCTGGCTCGTTCGCTTCGCGATGTCAAAGACATCGTCGACGAACTGACGGCCAAGCACGTCAAACTCAGCATCGGCGGCTCGGTGCACGATCCACTCGATCCGGTGGGCAGACTGCTCTTCAACGTTCTTGCGATGGTCGCAGAATTCGAGTCTGATCTGATCCGAGCTCGAACGCGCGAGGGGATGCAGGTAGCAAAGGCCAAGGGGCGGCTTCGCGGGAAGCAGCCGAAACTGTCCATGCCTCAGCAACGTCACTTGATGGAACTGCAAAGCGCCGGCACTCACTCAACGACCGAGCTCGCCGAACTGTTCAACGTTGCCCGCTCCACGATCTATAGGACCATCGAGCGACAGAACCGCACTGCGAGGAGCGGCCGTCCTTAGCCGGGTGACGCTACGACCGGGGTCGCGTATGCGGATCCCTGAGTGGGACTGACACTCCAGTTGCGATCAGCACCCGCGGTTTCGGGACATCTCGCTCCCCGCTGGACGACCGATTCTGCGTGACTCCGAACTTCGAGGTTGCGGCGCGATGTCCGTTTATGTTGCGGTCCGGACATGTAGAAGGTAAGAGTTCATGATCAGGAGGTCATGTGTCCCGTGACGGCGACGACGTGTCGGGTCAGCTTGTCTCGGCAGATCCCGTGCAGGACGCACGTGTCGATTCGGTCGGAGTCGCACTCCTCTAGGCCCGGGAGTGATTCTCGGCCAGACCACCCCATGGTGGAGGCGCGCGGTGCGCCCCTCAGGTGGATCCCGCTGCGCGACGATCAGGTCGCGCGCGGCCTAGCCCGGTAACGCAATGCTGCAGGATAGCGAGGTGAGTTCCTACACGCGTCCTTCGATCGATGCGCCGGTGTTCCGTGACGCCAACGGTCAGGTCATCGACTACGGCAACCGTTGGAGCGGGTCACCGCCGGAGGATACCTACTCCGTGGACACGCACCCGGAGCGGTTCGCGCCGGTGCACACCGTCGCCGACGCCCTCATCGCCCATCTCCGTGATACCTACGACGTTGCGGTCGAGGAAGGTGAGGAGATGGCGGCGGATCTGCTTCACCCGGCCTTTCACGACGTGGTGCGCGCCGTGCGGATGCGGCCGAGTGATGCGGCGTGCGCGTGCCTGACGCTGGTCTTCACTGCCTACCCGGGGGTCTACATGCATGCGGGACTCCTCAACGACTTCCATTACCCGGTCTGTGGTTGCGACGCCTGCGACTCGAACTGGCAGGCCGAGGCGGACGACCTTGAGCGGCAAGTGCTCGCGATCGCCGCCGGGCACTATCGCGAGACCATCGAGCGGCGAGGACTCGATCCCTGGGTGGGATACTCGTTCACTCTTACCGACGGCGCGACCTCAGCAGGATCCCGCGAGCAAGGCCTGTCGCTTGAGCGTTTCAACGCCGCAGAGTCGATCCTCCGGAAGCTCCCCGCAGGATGGTCCGAGTGGCCCAGGTCGGCTTCAACATCGTGATCAACACGGCCTGAGACCGTAGGCCGATGGTCGTGCGGGCCAGTGCGGAGCTCAGAGCGCGAGAAACATTCTTTCCACGCCGGGCCGTAGGGGTGTGGGGTGCCGCGTGAAGCCGGCGCGCTCGTAGGTGCGTGACGCAGGGCCGTTGCCCGCGATGACGTTCAGTTGGATCTCGTCGGCATCGAGTTCTCGCGCTCGTGCGATGGCGAGGTGGATCAGGGCGTGTGCGAGACCGCGGCCGCGCTTCTCCGGATCGATGATGACGCGACCCAGGCGGGCGGTGCGATGGTCGAGGGTGAGGTCGAAGTGCCCGACAGCAGTCAACTCCTCGTCTACAGCGATCCAGGCGGAGAATCCGTCGAGCAGTTCCATGTCGATCAGTTGCTCCGCGGTGAGTGGCCACTGCAACCGGGGGCCGGTAAAGAGGTTGAGGGCGTCGGCGTCGGGGATCCAGCCCGTCACGGTGGAGAGGTCCTCTCGATTCCGTTCACGTGCTCGTAGCATGCAGCCATCCTCCACCCCGCCGAGCATGCAAGACGTTCCGGTCGAGCTGGTCTCGGACTCGTTCCTCCCTGCTACCGCGCTCGGGATGTG
This sequence comes from Microbacterium sp., assembly GCF_011620715.1. Classification (GTDB taxonomy): domain Bacteria; phylum Actinomycetota; class Actinomycetes; order Actinomycetales; family Microbacteriaceae; genus Microbacterium. The sequence continues at coordinate 3,882 of NZ_WOYP01000020.1, forward strand.
AGATGTTCCGTATGTGGATCCGGTCGCGGGAGGTTTGCTTACCTCGCATCGTTGGTGTTGGGGGTTGCCGCGATTAGGTTCAGTGATAGCAGCTGTTGAACGCCCATAGTCGGTGCATCACAATCCGTCCGATCGAAATCGTCCATCGGCAGAAACCCGGAGGAGGCGGCATGCGAAAGGCACTGACGGCTCGAAGCATTGCGGTGATCTCAGCTTTCCCCGCCGCAGCTGCATTCATGCTTGCGATCGTGCTTCCCTCACAGTTCGCCGCCCTGTGCTGGGGTGCCGGCATCCTGCTACTGGTGACGGCACTCACTTCGGCCATCGTGGGGTTTCGAGCCATCAGCTCATCCTCAGAGCGATCGTAGGTCGGGTCCCGCAGGCGGATCCTTCATCGCGAGGGCGTCCGAGGCTCGAGGTATCATCAGCCGGTGGCAGAACTGTTCCAGATCGTTGTTGATGGCGAGACGTTCGACGTGCGTAACCAGGAAGGCTCCATGCAGTTCTCCTGGCTTAGCGGACCGAACGCGGGTTACGGGTTCGCGACGGGTCGATCAGATGGCGCACCGCCAACCGAGGAAGAGGCTCGCGCTCAGGCGCGATCATTCCTCCTGGCGATTGATCCGGCCACCGGCTACGTCGCCGAATAGCGATCCAGAACCGAATGGTCGCGGCATCCGCCTCGACACGGATCGACGTCGCGGCGACAGCGCTTGAAATCATCAGGACAAGAGCGATCGCCGCGCCGACCCCGAAGAGGCGGCCGGCGCGACGGAGTCATCGCCGCCGGGGCGGAATGCGGCGGCCGTCATGATGATGCTGAGTGCCCCGAAACACGCCACCAGCAGGACGCGTACCCACAACGAAATGCGGACGCCGGAGTGGACGACGTTCGACGCGGCCGGGCATCGAGCCTATGCGGGAGGCCGATCAGTCCGTGGACCACAGCACGACGTGGTCAGACGGGGAAGCCGGTCGGTGAGGGCCCGGTGCCGCGCGAAGCGGCATCCGGTCGAAAGCGCGCGGGGTCAGCCGCGTCCGGCGACCACGGCTTCGGCGAGGGCGATGGCCAGTGCCTGGGCTGGCCCCGACACGTTGATCCAGTCCGGCCCC
>NZ_WOYP01000020.1:5094-7857 GCF_011620715.1 Microbacterium sp.
GAGGGCGATGGCCAGTGCCTGGGCTGGCCCCGACACGTTGATCCAGTCCGGCCCCAGCGCGATGTCGATCGCGCACGACGGTCCGATGTCGGGATCGCATCGCAGCGCCGCGATGTCATCGGGGCCGACTCCGGCGAGCGACACCGGCGCGAAGGTGCCGGCGGCACTTGCCCGTTCGTAGGCCCACCGCCCGTCGTGGACCCAGGTGACGCTGCTGGCGATCGCCATCTGATCCTCGGACATCCAGTGACATCCGAGGTTGTCGGCCACCAGTGTCGCTTCGGACGCCGCGCTCCTGCCGCCGGCGTCGTTGTTCAGCCCGGCGTCTGCCAGGCCGGTGATCGCCTGCACGGTGGTGGTCGGGATCACCTCCTCGCACTCGCCGAACTGCGGGCGGTCGCGGCTGGGCGTCACCGTCGCTGCCGGGCTTCCGGCGCCCTCGACTTCAGCGATGACGGCCGAGAACAGGGCGTCGGTGGCGACCGGATCAAAGGCCCCGGCGCCGAAGAGGGTCACCCACGCGTCGCCGACGGCCGCGCTCATCGAGCACGCGTAGGGGTTGCATTCCCGCATGTCGTACGGCATTCCGAAGGATGCGGCCATCTCGGACCACCCCGCATCGGCTTGCGATAGGACTTCGACGGCGATTCCGGAATACTCCGGGTTGGTCCCGTACTGGTCGTTCTGGGGGGCAGCCGTTGGACCACTCGCAGACGTTGCCGCCGACAGAGATGATCGACGTCACGCGGGGGATGGCGATTCCCACGCCAGACGCCGTCACGAGAGGATCGGCGGAGGACCCCGAAGGCACAGCAGCGGTGATCAGCGCATCGTCCGCGATCGTGGCGCAGTCCAGGCCGTAGCGGGACTCCGGCACGAACCACGTAGCGTCCGCCTCCTCGGTCGGGGTGGGGGATGCCGCGGGCACCGACGCGGTCGGATCGGCAGCCGGACAGTGTGACGCAAATAAGGGCTGCGAACGTCGCGGTCGTGACCGTCATCTGGGCGCGCATGAGCACAGCGTAGCGGCCCGTATTCCGCCGGAGGATCGCTCATCGGCTCGTTCTCGCGGGTGAGGACGGAAGCACGTTTAGGCGGAGCGATAGATCTCGACGCCGTCGGGACGCTGCTGGGCCGCGAGGATCAGGGCCAAGATGCCCAAGCCGAAAGTTCCGACGAGAAACGCCAACATCCCGAGCGCGGCGAGGACGTTTGCGAGCCCCTGTATTGCCTCAGGGCCGGCTGCAACGATTATGACGTTTGGGATCGCCCATGCGGCAGCTTGGACGGCCAGTGCCCACGCCGGCGCCCAACGCCAGGGCGAGGGCAACACAGCTGCTCGAGCAATCTGAACAGCAGCGACCAGGCCCGCACCCGCCGGAACGATCAGCGCGACGTACCCATAGATCATCGACCCGTCGCCGGGCTCGTTCAGTGCGAGCAGCGACGAAATGACGAATGCCACGAGAGGCCACGCCGCAACGATGACCATCGCAGTCACACCAAGCGGCCTACGCGCGACCACGCTCGCGCCAGGTGAGAGGCCGATGGCGAAGAGCAGCACCGCTGTGGCGAAGATGGCATCCCCGACAAGACTGATCACCTGCGTGCTTGGCGTACCGAGCATGCTGTATGTGAGTACGCCAAGTACACCGCAGGCGACCAGCCCGGCGCCGCCGGCCATCCACGTTGTCTTCACAGATCGCATATGCCCAACGGTACTTCGAGTGACAAGAATGCTTCCGTCCCACCATCCCGCGACTCCGCCATCCCGTCTCGCAGTCGGACCCCTCACCGGGCGTGGCCGTGTCGATGAGGTAACGATCTCCTACCCGCGCTCTGGCGGCATGAACAATCGATGTATGGTCCGATTGCGCAGTGGGTACATAGGTTTTGGAGTTCTCGGGGCACTTCTCGCACTGACTGGGTGCGCCGCTCCCGGGGTAGCCGACACCGTTGAGCGCGGCGCGCCGGACAATGTCGATATCGACCCATTGAGCGGCAAACCGGCAGCGGCGTGGATCGAGCGCGGCGAGCGATTCGCCATCGTCACCCTGGGCAGCTCGAGCTGTCCACCGGTCGCGACCTCCATCAGCGCGGATGGCGATGATCGCATCGCCGTCACTTTCGGACCCTCACCCAACGACCCCTGCACGGCCGACATAGCGCCGACGACCCACACGTTTGAGGTGCCGGAAGGCGTAGACCCGAGCGGCATCACCATCGAGGTGAGCTACGAGGAATGGCCGGAAGTTCATCAGTTGACGTTGGAGTGAGAGCCTTCGGCAGAGCCCGCTGGGCGATCGTCTTCGCGACGGCCAGCCGACGGTGAACTCAGGGATTGAATTCGCGTAGTTGGGCGAGCAAATCCAAGCGCTCCAGCAGGAGATCGCCTGCGGAACTGATGCTGCCGATCGCCCAAGCGGTGATCACTGCCGCGATGATCGCCATCGCACCGACCGCCGGCCAGGCGTATCGCCGTGTGACCGTGAGGACGACTGCCGCGATTGCGCTGAGGATGGCAATGGTCTGCCCCGCGACCGTTGCGAACGCCATCCGGAGGGCACCGTCCTCGGTGAGGCCGCCATAGTTGTTCAACGCGGCGCTTAAGGCGAATGGCACCACGATGACTCCGAGTATCAGAACCGTGCCACGGCCGATTCGGCGAGGTCTCTTCACGATCGGAGCCTCATCAACTATGGGGAAACCGTCATGATCACGACCGTAGCCGCCGACTTACTTGGCCGCCACCACCGGCGTTAG
>NZ_WOYP01000110.1 GCF_011620715.1 Microbacterium sp.
ATCTGCATAGCGAAACGATCCCACACGCGCGCGGTGATTGGCCCGCGAGCGGATCGCTCAGCAGCACGCTGATCGGAAGTAGGAACACTGTGACAGTGTGGACATGGCTCGGTGTGACCCTGGCCGCGACTTAGACCTCGTTTGAACAACGTAAGGGATAGGCAATCATGCAGTTCGGTGGAGTCCTTCCGGAAGACGCGCCCGACCCGCGGTTCGAACGCGAACAGCAGCTCCAGCGCATGCCGATCCCCGTCTTCGAGTTTGCTCACCAGCGTTCTGTGGGGGTCACCGACATTGGCGTCAGCTCCGGTACCGATGAGCGCGGCATGAACATGATGAGTGTGAGTGTCTCGGCGACATTGTGGCGAAACCCGGATGATAAGTCTGACCCGGTGAATCTCGCTGACCTCGATGACCAGACGCGTCGTTCGCTCGAGGAAGTCCCGCCGTGGCCGCGTCCAACCTGGCTGCTCGAGTACGTCGAACGCATGCGGTACCCGACACTGTGGGACGCAGTGCGAACTTGGTGGCATCGTGACGAGTCCGAGTACACCACGCTCCCTTACCTCCTCGTCCATCACGCGAACCACATCCTGGTGAATCGTTTCCGCGATCAGCTCGGACTCGGCCTACACGTCTGGGATTCCCCCGCGCTAACCTCGGAGCGCGTGGTCCGCCATGGGGTCGACGTCATTGTCGATGACCTGCCCGTGATCGGCGCAGAGATCGACACGGACCCGTTTGTCTACGCCATCGGCGCGAACCTCCCGAGCGGCGGGACACTCACTGCTGTCATTTCCCGCGAGCATGTCGAGTATGTCGACCTCAAATTCGCGCGGCGGAAAGCCAGCTAGTACGACCGGTTGATGAAGTGGCGGTCGATTGCCGCGACGGGCTCCGGGCCGCTGCGGGATCCGCAAACCCGGCGGAGCGAGCCGGCTGCTCCGGTCGGCATAAGGTGGACCCAGGCGCACTCGGGCGTTCTCGGTATATGCGGATGCTGCGGTGATCATCATTCCCAACTCTGTCAATTCGGGAGCAACGTGCTTGTGACACGCGGTCTCATTCAGCGCACCATGTGTACGTTCGTTGCTTTGGGGTTGGTCGCCGGGCTTACGGCATGGTCTCGATGACTGTCTTGTCGACACCGAGCAGAGTTCGCCATAGCCTTGCATTCCGCACGCCGTTTCCCGTCTGAAAGTTTCTTTTCCTTCAACAGTCAGAAACCTAGACAGGAAGCGGCGTGCGGCCATCACGGCACTCCGAAAACACCCACGGACATGTCAGAAGCGCCGAATTTCAACCTGGATTCCAGATCAGTGCCTGTGCCCGGCGCCTTGGGGCTACTTCTTGTGGCCCTGGTTTCGGGCGGTAGGGTGCCGGGTATGGATCCTCTGGGGATGCGAGTAGTCCGGGTTGAGGGGGGATCGGTCCGACCGCTGGGGTCGTGGGTGTATGTCTGGGTCGATGTCGATGAGCGGGCCATCGTCTATGTCGGCGGTACTGGCTTCGATCCCGAGCTACGCGCCCACCTCCATGTGACGAGCGAGGATCCCGACCACGGACGGGTCCGCGCGACGGTCCCACACCACGACGAGCGCAGATTTGACGTGCTGGCATTTCCTGTCCCCGATCACGTGGAGCGCGCGAAGGCCAAAGAGGCGCTACTTGCCGCGCTGAGTGTGCGCGGCCTCTTTGTGTCGGATGTTGGGGGAACCGACCTTCCCAACCTGACCGCACCGATGGTGTCGGCCATAGAGCAGCGGCTGCGGTCGACATGAGCCAGGTGCCGCGAACGCGAAGGCACTACCCTCGCGAAGCGGACGCGGCACTACGCGCCGGCATCTGAGGCTGTGATCGTCGTTTCGTGCAGGGGACCTTGGGAAGAAGTTGCCCGCACTCGCCCAACAGGTGACAGATCCGCGCGCTGGTCGGTGCAGACGACTTTGAGAACTGACAGGTCGCGACAACGCGTTACGCCGATCGGATGCCGATCCCTCTGCGGCCGGACCAGATCAGCCAGCCATGGTTCTTGACGTCCGCTGGGTGCCGCCGCACGTGTCTGGCACAGGTCAGGTGTTGTGAATCAGGTCCACAATCTGCTGGGGGTCATCGTCTGGCGCGAGCGCGATCGTGACCTGGTCACCGTCCAGGGCTTCCATCACTGCGACGGCAGCAAGCAATTCGTCGCCGACTTTGAAAACCAGGCGCGCTTCTGCTCCGGCCAGTGCGGCCTGGCCCGTCAGAGAGTTGAGGACGCTCGCCCCCTCGGCAGAAAAGGTCACGTCAACCGCGTTCCGTTGCGCCGTATCGCTGACAGCAGCATCGTCGACGGCGGCTTGCTCGAATGCTGTCGGGAGGATTACCCACTCGCCACCGACTGCGGTGCACTGTGGCTCGGAACCTTCGGCGCACGTCTCTGAGACGGCCAACTCGATCACCCCTCCATCGGACGCCTGACTCTGATCGGTGTCAGTCGCACCGGAACATCCGCACAGACCCATCGAGACAAGGACGACGAGAGCGAGCCGGCGTATGCGAAAGGTCATTGGTCTCCCTCAGTTAGGACACCGGGACCGGACACTGGCCAGGCATCCGTCTCAACGCTAAGCGACTGGTCGGATGCGCGCTACAGGGCGGCGCCCGGAAGCCGATCCATCATCGACGATCAGCCGTGCAACGCGCAGGCGTTGGCGCGGCGTCAACGCCGCATTACCGTGAGACACGAGAACCTCCAGGTCTTCGAGTGGGTGTCTAAGCAGCTCCACTCTGCCTGGAGGTTCTCGTCACATCACGACGTCCAGATCAAACAACGTCCCTGGGCACTACAGCTAGCGGATCCGCATACGCCTCACAGATCCAGATGGAGTGGCAATTCAGAATGGTGATCGCGCAACGAGTTGTTGCGCGATTTGCAGGGCGTCTCGAGCGACCGGGGAAGTACAGGCTACGGTCCCGAGATGCGAGTCCAAGCCGTGGTGCCTTCCGCGTGTCGCGCTGCATCGCTCGACGAGGGAACGATGGCCTCGCCCGCGCGACGGGTGTCGTCGCGAACTGCGTGACGCGCACGCACGCCTTCCCGGAGCCGCCACGCGATGGCCGCGAGGAAGAACACAACAATCAGGATGACTGCTACGAGTTCCGCCATGACCACACACTAGGGCTTCGGCAACAGGATCGAAGCGGGCATTCATCGAGAGTTCATCCTGTTGAGGACACCGCGCGAGCGATTCGCTTGACCGCGCGCCGTTCAGGGATGGCATCGCGGCTACGCGGGCAGCGGACGATTATGCCTGTTCCGTGCGGCGCTGCAGGTACTCTCGGAACTTCGGCGCGGTGTACAGGTACTGGCCCTTTCTCGGTCGGTACAGCACATTCGCCTTCACAAGCCGCCCCAAGAGAACATTTACGTTGTCGTTGGACTTGGTGGACGCGTCATTCAGTTCCGCGACAGCAAGCGGAGGATAGGTGCACTGTGCCGAAGCCAGAAGTAGATCCTGCTCGGCGGGAGTGAGTGACTCGACGCGAGGTTCGTAAAAGTCAAGGTCGAGACGCTCGTGGATGCGATCCTCGATGGCGTCGAGCACGGCGACGTTGATTTGAGGTGTGCCGGCGTCGTTGGCCGCATCCCAGAGTTCCGCTCCCCACAGCTGAATGAAGTACGGGTAGCCTTCTACGTCCGACACCACACGGGTGACTAGGTCGGGATCGGCGGTGATCGTTCCCGCGGATGCCAAAGGCTCTGTGAACGCCTTGGATGCATCTTCGAACCCGAGGGAGTCGACCTTGAATCCGCGGAACATTCGCTCGCTGTATGTTCGAGCGCTCAACAAGTTGACCGCCAAAGTAGGAAGCCCGCAGAGTACAAGACTTATCGGGACTCCCTGCTTCTGCAGAGTGGATACGGCCGCGATCAGCGAAGACAGTGGATGCGATCCAGTCGCCGACTTATCGTCGACCAGCACCTGAGCCTCGTCGAAGAAGAGCACAAGTCCGCGCTTTTCGGCTTTGAGGGCCGCCTCGGTTACCTCGAGTAGGAGGGCTGCGACGTCATGCGTCGCACGGTCAAGGTCGCCAGCAAGGCTCCATTCGAACCCCTCGAAAGTGACCGTGGCCATACGTCGCAGCGCGTTCACCGCCTCGGCGGCCGCCTGCCGCACCCGTTCCATAGTTGAGAGGCGTTTAGCGAGCTCGGTCGCCTGGCGTGTGAGGAGAGCGTGGAAAGTGACTTCGTCGCAGTGCCGCGGCTCCAACTCCGTCGCGATCGTGGCGAAGCCCATCTCCTCAGCAACCTCCTGCAGTCGTTTGAGTAGAACCGTCTTGCCTACTCCGCGAAGGCCGGTGATCCGAGCGTTGCCTGGAATGTCTGGCGTCCCCTCGAGGACCCGGCGGAACTGCGCGATCGGGGCATCTCGTCCAGCGAGGTACTCCGGCTGCAGACCAACGCCTGGCCTGAAGGGGTTGCGAGGGGGCCGGATCATGACCCAATCCTAACGACCTAAAGGATCGGTCTTTAGGTTCTTCAGGTGACCCAATCCAAGCAACCAAAGCTGACTTCTTTAGGTGTTTCAGGGAGCCAAGCCCGATGAAGATGGTCACGCCCTCCAAGTGGCGGGATCCGACCGCGAATCGCGCCGACAGCGCCGCGTTCGTTAGAGGATCCGCTTGCGGGCCGCCGGGACTCGAGCTCAGGTGGACACCTTTCGCGGCCGATGACCTCGCAGCAGCTGGACATTTCTCGAGTAGATAGCCCGCTCTGATGCGGGCTCGGTGGACAAGTCGTGCCGGTCCCTACACCGCACCTGACTGCCCGATCCCTCGTCTGGCCGGAGAACGGCAGCGGCGAGCAGGTTCTTGACCTTGTCACGTCGGTTCAGGGCGATCAACTGAGCGGCGATGTAACCCGCGCACCGATCCAGGCGCGAAGGATCAGCTTCCGCAACTCGTCGAACCAGAACACGGCGGAGGCCATCGCGAGGCAGGCCGCCCACTGCCATGGCGCGAGAGAGGCCGTCCCGAAGGCCAGCTGCAGGAAAGGCAGCTCGACGACCGCGACCTGGAGCAGCGCGGACAGACCGAGTGCGCCCCACAGCCAGCGATTCTGGAAGAGCCCGCGGAAGGCGCTCGTCGTGGCCGACCGCGAGGTGAGCGTGGTCAGGAGCACCGCGAACACCAGCGTGGTGAAGCCCCCCGTCCGGGCCACCACGAGCGTCTCGCTGCCGCCCGGGATGAGCCCGCCGGGCAGGAACAGATCGATGGTCGCGAGCGTGACGATCGCCGTGACGAGTCCGATCGACAGGATGGTCGCCCACATCCCGCGATCGAGGACGCGCTCGTCCATCCGCCGCGGCGGCCTGGCCATCACGTCGTCGATCTCCGGGTCGACACCCATGGCCAGGGCCGGGGTGGAGTCGGTGACGAGATTGATCCAGAGAATCTGCGTGGCCAGCAGGGGGAGGACAACGGGTTCGGCGCTCGCGCCGCTCAGGCCGAGCACCCCTGCGAACATGACGCCGAAGAACACCGTCATGACCTCGCCCATGTTGGAGGAGAGCAGGTAACGGAGGAACTTGGTGATGTTCTGGAGGATGACCCGACCCTGCCGCACCGCGGCGACGATGGTGGCGAAGTCATCGTCGGCGAGAATCATCTTCGACGCCTCCTTCGTCACCTCGGAGCCGGTGATCCCCATCGCGATCCCGATATCGGCCGATTTGAGGGCGGGTGCGTCGTTGACCCCGTCGCCGGTCATCGCAACCACCTGCCCGTCCGCCTGAAGGGCGTCGACGATTCGCAGCTTGTGCTGCGGCGCCACCCGCGCATAGACCGAGACGGCGCGCGTCGTCTCCCGCCAGCCGTCCTCGTCGAGTTCGTCCAGCTCCTTGCCGGTCGCCGCGCGGTCGCCGTCCTGGATGATCCCCAGATCGACCGCAATGCGGGCGGCCGTGGCCGGGTGGTCGCCGGTGATCATCAGCACCCGGATGCCGGCACGGTGCGCCTCGGCGATCGCGGGGGCGGCCTCGGGGCGCGGCGGGTCGGTGATGCCCACGACGCCGACGTAGACGAGGTCGTGCTCGAGTTCCTCGCCGAGCACCTCGGACTCCTCGCCGAGCGGGCGATAGGCGACGGCGATGGTGCGCAGCGCCTGCGCGGAGAGCGCTTCCACATCAGCGAGAAGCCGCATCCGCTCCGGCTTCTCGAGGGGGACCACCTCGTCGCCGTGCTGCACGGCGACGCAGCGCCCGAGCAGGACATCCGGGGCGCCCTTGGTCATGACCGCTCGCCAGCCGTCGTGACCGCGTCGCTGCACGGAGGACATGAGCTTCCGTTCGGAGCTGAAAGGGATCTGCGCCTGCTGCTCGAAACGTCCGACATGCTCGATGATGCCCTCGAGCTTGCGGGCGGCGACCAGGAGCGCCCCCTCCGTCGGATCACCCTGGACATGCCATTCGCCGTCGCGCTCGAACACTTGGGCGTCATTGGTCAGCGAGCCGCCGGTGAGCACCTCGCGGGCCTCCAGCAGCGCGGCCGCCTCCGCATCGGGCGGCCCGTCATACAACGCCGTCCCCTCCGGACGGTACCCGACCCCGGTCAGCGCGAAGGAGCCGGACGCGGTCACCACCCGCACCACCGTCATCTCGTTCTTGGTGAGGGTGCCGGTCTTGTCGGAGGCGATCACCGAGGCCGAGCCGAGCGTCTCGACCGAGTTGAGCTCCTTGACCACCGCGTTGCGCCGCGCCATGCGCATCACCCCGATGGCCAGCACCACGGAGAGGATCGCCGGCAGCCCCTCCGGCACCGCCGCCACCGCGAGCGACACCCCGAGCAGCAGCACGGTGACCAGCCCGCTCAGCGAGTCGACCCGGCTGACCCACGCGGTGACGACCATCACCACGGCGGCGATGGCGAGAACGGCGATGCCGAGCACCCTGCCGATGGTCGCGATCTCCTTCTGCAGCGGGGTGTCATCGGCCCTGGTGCGTTCCAGCAGCTCGGCGATCGCCCCCATCTCGGTGTCCATGCCGGTCGCGGTCACGATGGCACGGCCGACGCCCCGACTCACCTGGGTGCCCTTGAAGACCATGTCCACCCGATCGCCCAGCTGAGCCGGCGCGGGGAGCCGACCCGGGTCCTTCGTGACCGCCTCGCTCTCGCCGGTGAGTGATGCCTCCGAGACACGCAGCGCGCTGACGCTGACCAGCCGCGCATCCGCCCCCACCGAGTCGCCCTCGGCGAGCGCGAGCACGTCGCCGCGGACCAGCTCCGTCGAGGGGACGGATGCCAGGTGCCCGTCGCGCAGGACCGTCGAGCCGGCCGCCACCATCCTCCGCAACGCGGCGACCGCCATCTCGGCCCGGCCCTCCTGGACGAGACCGAGCACGGCGTTCAGCACGATCACCGCCAGGATGACGAGTGCGTCGATCGGGACGCCAGGGGCGCCCTCCGCCACCCAGGCGAGCAGTGAGATGACTATCGCGACGATCAGGAGGATGACGAGCGGGCTGCGAAACTGCGCCAGGACTCGTCGCCACAGTGGGACGCCAGGCGCTTCCCGGAGCTCGTTGGGACCTTCCGCGGCCAGCCGCCGGGCGGCCTCGGCGGAGCTGAGTCCGCTGGCGAGGTCGACCCCCAGCTCAGCGGCGATCTCCTGTACGTCGCGGATGGACGGGTCGCCCGATTCCGGCGGGACCGGCATCCGTGCCGGACCGCCGGAACCATCCATGGCTCCCATTATCGGCTCTTCGCGACAGAGGAGGCAGCAGGTGCCGCGTCGTCGGTCATAGATGCGCGTCACGCCGCCGAAGCACGAGGATGAGCAGGACGAATGCGACGGCCTGGGCGATGACGA
>NZ_WOYP01000113.1:0-4493 GCF_011620715.1 Microbacterium sp.
GCGCGGCATCCGTTTCGCCCTACCCCGCCAGGATGCTGATCAGTGTGTAGACGGCGAGCACGGCGACCGCCAAACCGACGATGAGGTCGGTCCAGGTCGCGAGGTTCTCCTTCGCATTCTTGTCCTTCTTGGCCACATGCATGATGCCGGCGATCAGCATGAAAACACCACCCGCGAGGCCGACGGGCAGCGCCCATCCGGGCACGAGCGCGAACAGCCCCGCCAATCCCATCGCGACATTGGCCGTGCCGAGTTCGGCGGTGAGCTGGCGCTCCGCGACACTCGGCGCGGTCGACCCGAGGATCTCTGCGGTGTTCGCTTTGCCCGAGACCTGCACTATGCCGGCCAACAACAGCCGCGTTCCCACGCCCCAGAACACCCACCATTTGCCGAAGACCAGCACCGGATCACCGCCGACCACCGCCAGCTCGACAATCCCCGACACGATCGGCAGCCCCACGGTCTGCAGCAACACGACGATGTAATAGCCCACGGCACGCCCCTCCCGAACGCCAGCGACACTTCACGGTAGCGAAACCACGCCTCAAGGCCCAGGGCGAATCGCACCGTCCGCGCGGTCTGATCCCTCACGTATCAGCACCGGCCCGGTCGGCTCCTTCTCGGTGACCGCTACCCAAAGACCGGGCGGAAGGATGCGCAATGTCCGATCACATCTACACCTCCCCCCTCATCCGCGACGCCATCGTCATCGACGGGGAGGTCGAGAGAATCTGCCGCACCTACGCCGGAGACGGGCCGGTCTTCCTTCTCGCGCGTGAGGTGAAGCTCGCGAAAGACCTGCGGGTGACCGAGCGGCCGATCGTGATCGTCGCCGACGTGTTCGACGGGGCGGGCTTCTCGATCGATGCGTCCGGTGCACCGGCTCCCGCCGGAGGTGCCCACGGGCAGAACGGCATTCCGCTGCCGATATCGCAGATGTACTCGCACGACGGCCGACCGATCGCCGGCGGAAGTCACGGACAGAGTGGCACCGCCGGCCTGAACGGCGGCAACGGACAGAGCGTCACGATCTACGCCCGCCGCACGGTCGGCGCCAACATCTCGGTCGCGGGCGGCAATGCCAGCAGCGGCGGGAACGGCGGCAACGGCACGGCAGGGGCGAACGGCGCCCAGATCGCAGCGCACACCGAACAGCGCGACCTCACTCCCGACGACCCGTTCGACTTCGAGTTCGAAGAAATCCAGATCCCCGAACAGATCATCGACGGTACCCCCGGTGGCGACGGCGGCTGGGGCGGCAACGGCGGGTCGGGCGGCAACGGCGGCGCGATCTCTTTCACGTCCATCTCTGACGACAGCGAGCCCGTCTTCACGACCGCCGGGGGCGCGCCCGGCGGGGGCGGGGCCGCGGGGGCCGCGGGCCTCGACGGCGCGGTGAGCCCCAGCGCGGCATCCCCAGGCCAGGACGGCACACCCGGCGTGTGGGGAGCGGAGGGCACCGTGGCCCGGGCGACAGTCTCTGAGGAGGACTTCATCGCCGGCTTGCGTCCCCTGCTCGATTCGACCGGACCATCGTGGGCCAACTACTGGGCGCCCTTCCGTATCGCCATGGGCGACTATCACTATCACCAGTTCAATCCGAGCGCCGACGATCCCGGCGATGCGGGTGAGCGTGCCGCCCTCGAGCTGCGGCGCGGTCTCGAACTGCAGGCCGACAACGGCTACGCCCTGCGGCTGCAGGACCAGCTCGTGGGCATTGCACACGACGCCCCGAACGGCGAGCGCGTGTGGGTCGGTGGCGGCGCGAACGCGGTCGGCCTCTCGCCCGACCTGGACATCCTGCCCGACTTCCAGACCTACATCGACGCCTTCCAGGGTTTCGCACCGTTGACCACCGCATTCCTGCTCGCCGGCATCGACCACGTCTTCGACGCGGGCACGAAGGACACGCTTGCGCAGATGGTGCGTGAGCAGCAGAAATCGGTGGACCTGGCACGGGACCGCTTCGAGAAGGACGTGAGCATCGGGACGTCGGAGCGGGACATCGCGGTCAAGGAGGCCGAGTTCATCCAGCAGCAGCTCGACCAGGCGACCGTCGACCTCAACGAGGCGATGGCAGAGATGGAGGAGAAGCCCTTCAGCCTCGGCGCATTCTTCGGCACCGTCGCGCAGGTCGCGGGCGCCGTGGTCGGAGTCATCGCGGCGATTCCGACCGCGGGGGCGAGCCTCGTCGCCGTGGTCCCATCGATGGTGAGCCTCGCGAATACCGTGCTCGCCCAAGCAGACCCCGCGCTGCAGAACGTGCTCGCCGGCAAGCCCGCCGACCTCGAGAAGATCAAGGACGCCTACAAGAAGGTCGGGAAGGACATCGACGCGGTCATCGGCGCGGGCAAGACGATCGTCAATTTCGTGAACCTGGTCCAGAGCCTGACGACACCACCGGATGCCGACAACGCCAAGGAGGTCGCGCTCGTACGCCGTGGCGCGGAGCTCGCGCACCAGCTGCTGATTGCGCATAACCGGGTGACCCTCGCCGATCAGCGCATCGCCGCGTCGCAGTCTCAGGCGACCCGCGCGGCGGAACTCGTGCAGCAGGCCGAAGCGCTCGCAGACAGCGTCGCGGTCGACGCGGAGTCGGTTCGACAAGTCGGGCTGCTCGCGATCAGCATCGCGTCGTCCAACGCCTCGGCGCTGAACAGCATGTCGTTCCGGGCGGCGCGCGCCGCCGAGATCCTCACGCTCGAGCCGCAGGCAGACAACATCGCCCTGGATGCCGGCATGCTCAGCCCCGAGATCTGGCTGCGCTACAGCGAGAAGGCGATCACCGACACCGAACTGGCCGGCATGCTGACGGCATCCTGGGGTCGCATACTGCAGCCTCTCGGCATCCAGCAGGACTACCTCGCCTACTTCCAGCAGCGCCACGACCAGGACGTGCTGAGCCGGATCTACCGCCCGGGCGACCCCGAGTTCGCCTCGCTCCTGGAGACCGGACGCTTCGACTTCGAGGTGGATGCCGCCCGCATCCCGCCCGGACGCGCCGATGCGAAGACCCGCAGCGTCCGCCTCGCGCTCGTGGGCGCTGAGCACCCGAGCGGCGGCATCTCATGCGAGGTCAGGCACGGTGGGGCGTACTCGCAGAGGCGCTCGAACGGCGACATCCACGTGCAGCTGCTCGAACCGCAGATCAGCACGCGGCGCGCACAGTTCACGCGCCTGACGGCAGAAGGCGACTCCGTCGCCGCCGACGTGGCGCTGACCGCTCCGCTGTCCCTGCGCTTCTGGGGCCGTGGGATCGGCGGCGACTGGTCGGTCTCGGTCGTCGGGGCGCGGGAGAACGCAGGCATCGATCTGTCGGGCATGACCGAGATCCAGGTCGAGATCCGCTACCAGTTCGTGCGCTGAGGGTCGCCTCCGGCATCCGACGTCGGCATGTCCACAGCGACTGCGGAACGCATTCGGGTGACTCTTGTCACACACGCGCGATGAGCGCTCTGCGCGGATCCCTGCTCAGGACGAGTCGGCCGCCGGGTCGATCAGCACCACGACTTGCCGAGGACGCGACCGGTCCCTGGTCCTGCAGATGGGTGACGGCTGCTGCGCCGCGAGCTCGTGAAGCCCCGGCTCGTGGAAGATCGCATTCACGATTGTGACGGAAGCGGTTGATCCCGCCCGAGCTCGCTCGCTCCCCTCGAATCACCGGAAGTCCCGCGACCTATGCCCGACGCCGACCCGCAGATCTTCGAACCGATCGGCCAGAAGGTTCGTGACTCCCTCGACCGAGCGCTCCAGCATCCCTCGCACGATCAGCGCCGGGGCGTCGCGCACGACCCGGCGGTATCTGTTCCACACCCCGACCGAGCAGATCACGTTCACGAGGCCGTGCTCGTCTTCGAGGTTGATGAATGTGATTCCGGATGCCGTCGCCGGCCGTTGCCGGTGGGTGACCAGCCCCGCAACCTCGACGCGGCGCCCTTCCTCATGGGTGCGCACCTCGTTCGAGGTGAGCACCCCGCGGGCATCGAGTCCGGCACGATAGTGGGTCATGGGGTGATCGTCGGTGGAGATGCCGGTCGCCCACAGGTCGCTCGCGAGCCGCTCGTAGCTCGTCGGATCGGTGAACAGCGGCGGCTGCACGAACGCGAGCGAATCGGGGAGGAACTCGGCGCGATCCTGCGCGGCCGACCCGGCGAGCCAGATCGCCTCGCGGCGGCTGAGACCGAGGCACTCGAAGGCGCCGGCGGTGGCGAGCGCCTCGAGCTGCGCCTGCGTGACTCCGGCGCGGCGCACCAGGTCGCGCAGGTCGCGGTACGCCCCGCCGCTCTCGCGCTCGGCGACGATGCGGTCGGCGACGGCCTCGCCGATGCCCTTCACCGCCGCGAGCCCCAGCCGCACCGCGAACCGCCCGTCGCGCCGGTGGGCGGCGGACTCGTCGGGTTCGGTGCGGTCGAAGAGGCCCACGGGCGGCTGGATGCGGTGGGTGCAGGAGTCGAGACCGGTCGGGCCGGCGCCGGCAGGGGGTCTCGATACGC
>NZ_WOYP01000113.1:4593-7471 GCF_011620715.1 Microbacterium sp.
TGGGTGCAGGAGTCGAGACCGGTCGGGCCGGCGCCGGCAGGGGGTCTCGATACGCGCTGGCGCGCTACTCGACCACCGAGAGACTCGAGAGGCTCCAGCACCGCCTGCGACCCCGAGCGCATCAGGTCGGGGCGCAGCACCTCCACGCCGTGGCGACGCGCGTCGGCGACGAGGGTGGCGGGCGAGTAGAAGCCCATCGGCTGCGCGCGCAGCAGCCCGGCGAGGAACGCCGCCGGGTAATGGAGCTTTATCCACGAGCTCGCGTAGACCAGCAGCCCGAACGACAGCGAGTGCGACTCAGCGAAGCCGAAATTCGCGAACGCCTGGATCTTCGCGTAGATCGCGTCTGCCGCCTCGCCGACCAGCCCGTTGGTGGCCATACCGGCGTAGAGCTTCTCCTTGAGCGACTCGATGCGCTCCACCCCGCGCTTGGAGCCCATCGCACGACGCAACAGGTCGGCATCCTCCCCCGTGCACTCCCCCACGGCCATCGCCATCTGCATGAGCTGCTCTTGGAACACCGGGATGCCGAGCGTGCGCTCCAGCACGGGCTCGAGCTTGGGGTGCGGATAGGTGACCTCCTCGTAGCCGAGCTTGCGCCGCACGAACGGATGCACCGCGCCGCCCTGGATGGGGCCGGGACGGATCAGGGCGATCTCGATCACGAGGTCGTAGAACCGCCGCGGCTGCAGCCTGGGCAGCAGCCCCATCTGCGCGCGCGATTCGACCTGGAACACTCCGATCGAATCCGCCCGGCAGAGCATGTCGTAGACGGCCTTCTCCTCCTTGGGGATGGTCGCGAGCTCCCACTCCTCCCCCGTCGCCGCGCGGATCATGTCGAAGCAGTACTGCAGCGCCGCCAGCATCCCGAGTCCGAGCAGGTCGAACTTCACCAGCCCCATCCAGGCGGCGTCGTCTTTGTCCCACTGGATCACCGTGCGGTTCTGCATGCGCGCGTGCTCGATCGGCACGACCTCGCCGACCGGCCGGTCGGTCAGCACCATGCCCCCGGAGTGGATGCCGAGATGCCGTGGCGCCTTCAGAAGCTCGGAGGCGTACTCGATCACCTGATCGGGGATGTCGTGCTCCCGCATCCCCGGTGGTCGAGTCGGTGGTCGAGTCGGTGGTCGAGTCGGTGGTCGAGTCGGTGGTCGAGTAGCTTGCGTATCGAGACCCGTATCGAGACCCGTATCGAGACCCGTATCGAGACCCGTATCGAGACCCGTATCGAGACCCGCGCCCCACTGCTCGACCTGCTTCGACCAGGCATCCTGCTGCCCGGGCGAATGCCCCAGCGCCTTGGCCATATCGCGCACGGCGTTCTTCGGCCGGTACTGGATCACGTTCGCGACCTGCGCCGCCCGCTCCCTCCCGTACTGCCCGTACACCCACTGGATGATCTCTTCGCGCCGGTCGGAGTCGAAGTCGACGTCGATGTCGGGCTCTTCATCGCGCAGCGACGACAGAAAGCGCTCGAACGGCAGTTTGTAGGCGATCGAGTCGACCGCGGTGATGTCGAGCAGGTAGCAGACGGCGCTGTTGGCGGCCGAGCCCCGCCCCTGGCACAGGATGCCGCGCCGCCGCGCCTCTTGCACGATCCCGTGCACGATCAGGAAGTAGCCCGGAAAGTCCTTGAGCTCGATGACCCCGAGCTCCTTCTCGATGCGCGCCTTGTCTTCCTCGGTCGCATCGGGATACTTGCGCGGCACCGCCTCCCACACCAGGTGCCGCAGCCACGACATCGGCGTGTGCCCCTCGGGCACCTTCTGCTTCGGCAGCGCAGGCTTTGCGCGGCGCAACGGAAAGGCCAGCTCATCGGCGAGGGTCACGGTGCGGGCGACCGCGCCGGGATAGCGCGCGAAGCGCTCGGCCATCTCGCCCCCCGAGCGCAAGTGGGCGCCGGCATGGGCGGGCAGCCACCCGTCGAGCTCGTCGAGGCCGCGGCCTGCGCGCACCGCCGCGACCGCCGCGGCGAGCCGCTCGCGCTGCGGCACGGCGTAGTGCACGTTGTTGCTCGCGAGCAGAGGCAGCCCGCGCTCGGCGGCGAGCGCAGCGAGCAGATCGTTCTCGCGCGTGTCGAGCGGGGAACCGTGGTCGATCAGCTCGACGTTGACGGCATCCCTTCCGAACAGCGCGACGAGACGATCGAGAGCGGATGCCGCGGCATCCGCTCCGCCGTCGGCGAGCGCGCGCCGCACGGCGCCCTTGCGGCAGCCGGTGAGGATCGCCCAGTGCTTTTCACCTGCATGCCCCTCGGCCTGGGCGGCGAGCTCGTCGAGGTCGTAGACGGGTCGCCCCTTCTCGGCGCCGTTGAGCTGCGCGTGCGTGATGGCGGCCGCGAGCCGGTGATAGCCCTCTTCGCCGCGGGCGAGCACGAGCAGGTGCGCCCCGGCGGGGTCGGGTTCGCCCTTCTGAGGTTTGGGCAGTTCGAGCGAGAGCTCGGCGCCGAACACGGTCTTGACCTGAAGGGTCTCGGCCGCCTCGGCGAAGCGCACGATGCCGTAGAACCCGTCATGGTCGGTGACCGCGAGGGCGTGCAGGCCCAGCCGCTCGGCCTCTTCGGCGAGCTCTTCGGGCGAGGAGGCCCCGTCGAGGAACGAGTACGTCGAGTGCGCGTGCAGCTCGGCATACGGAACCGCGTCATCGGGGCGCGTGATCGCCTGCGACACGTACGGCCCGCGCTTGCGCGACCAGGCCGGGCTGTCGCCGCCGTCGGCGTGCGCGGGTGGCCCGCCCGGGCGGCGGCGGTCGCTGTTCCTATTCAGACTGAGCAGCCGCTCCATCTCCGACCACGGCACGGACGGGTTGTGGAAGCCCATCAGAACACCGCCCCATCGTTCGCCGAGGCGGGTCGGGTCTCGATACGCGCTGGCGCGCT
>NZ_WOYP01000006.1 GCF_011620715.1 Microbacterium sp.
CTCGTCGACGTCATGACCGGCATCCCGTCGATCGTGGCCGGTCTGTTCGCGTACGCGCTGTTCGCGCTGTTCCTCGGTCCCGGCATCCGGATGGGGTTCATGGGCTCGGTCGCGCTGGCCGTCCTGATGATCCCTGTCGTCGTTCGCTCGAGCGAAGAGATGCTGCGCCTCGTGCCGAACGAACTGCGCGAGGCGGCGTTCGCCCTGGGCGTTCCGAAGTGGCTGACGATCGTCAAGGTCGTGCTGCCCACCTCGATCGCCGGCATCACCACCGGCATCATGCTGTCGGTCTCGCGCGTCATCGGCGAGACCGCCCCGCTGCTGCTGACCGCCGGTGTCACGGCATCCATGAACTTCAACCTGTTCGAGGGTCGCATGATGACCCTGCCGGTGTTCGCCTACTCCCAGTACATGAACCAGGGCATTCCGGCGCAGGCGTACATCGATCGCGCCTGGGCCGCGGCATTCGTGCTGATCGTCATCGTCATGGCGCTCAACCTCATCGCGCGACTGGTCGCGAAGCTCTTCGCCCCCAAACTCGGCCGCTGACGCTGCCTCGCCCCGACCCGAATCTCAGAGGAACGAAGTGTCGAAAAGCATCGAAGTCAACGATCTGAACGTCTACTACGACGAATTCCTCGCCGTGGAAGGCGTCTCGCTCTCGATCGAGCCGCGCAGCGTGACCGCCTTCATCGGCCCTTCGGGATGCGGCAAGTCCACGTTCCTGCGCACGCTCAACCGTATGCACGAGGTCATCCCCAAGGCGCGGGTCGAGGGCGAAGTGCTCCTCGACGGCGACAACCTCTACGCACCCAACGTCGATCCGGTGCTGGTGCGCCGTCAGGTGGGCATGGTCTTCCAGCGCCCGAACCCGTTCCCCACGATGTCGATCAAGGAGAATGTGCTGGCGGGCGTCAAGCTGAACAACAAACGCATCTCCAGGTCGGACGCCGATGACCTCGTCGAGAAGTCGCTCACCGGCGCGAATCTGTGGAACGAGGTCAAGGACCGTCTCGACCGGCCGGGCTCGGGCCTGTCCGGCGGTCAGCAGCAGCGCCTGTGCATCGCCCGGGCGATAGCGGTGTCCCCGCAGGTGCTGCTGATGGACGAGCCGTGCTCGGCCCTGGATCCGATCTCCACCTACGCGATCGAGGAGCTGATCAGCGAGCTGAAGAACGAGTACACGATCGTGATCGTGACCCACAACATGCAGCAGGCCTCGCGCGTCTCCGACCGCACCGCGTTCTTCAACATCGCCGGCACCGGCAAGCCCGGCAAGCTCATCGAGTACGCCGACACGCGGTCGATCTTCACTTCTCCGAGCGAGCAGGCGACCGAAGACTACGTCTCTGGACGCTTCGGCTAGTCGACACGGGAGACTCAGGGCACAGATTCGGGGACGGGCCGGCCGTCCGCACGGGCTGGCTGTGTGCACGGGCCGTTCGTGCGCACGGATCAGTCGCGCGGGCTCAGCAGGTATCCGTTGAGACGAGCCGTGAGGGCGGAGTCGACGGGGATCGGGATGCCGTCGATCTCGCTGATCGGCGCGGCCAGGCGCACGGATGACACGAGCCATGCGGCATCCGCTCGAGGCAGCTCCGAGGTCGCCACCTGGCGATACGCGGTCGTGAGCCCCTGCTCCTCGAACCACGCGAACGCGCTCACCTGAGTGGTGCCGTGCAGGATGCCGCCGGTGGGGGCAGGCGTCACGTAGGTGTCACCGACGCGCAGGATGAGCGAGGCGGTCGGCGCCTCGAGAACGAAGCCGTCGGTCGTGACGAACACGGCGTCGTCGGCTCCGCGGCGCTTCGCCTCGCGGATCGCAGCCATGTTGACCGCATACGAGAGCGTCTTGGCTCCGAGCAGCAGCCAGGGAGCGCGCGCGGGCACACCGCTGTCGTAGCCGCGGTCGAGGGTGACGACTCTGACTCCGTGGCGGCGCGGGCCGGAGAAGTCAGCCGCGGGCGCCGCGGTGACCCACGCAGTAGGCGCCGGACCATGCTCGACGCCGCGGCTGAGGATGAGCTTGATCACGTTCTCGCCAGGACCGCAGTGCTCGGCGGCGAGAGCCACGGCCTCGCGCCACTGCTCGAGGTTCGGGATGGGCAGGTCGCAGATCGCGGCCGAGTGCGCGAGCCGGTCGAGGTGAGCCCGCACCTCTTGGGCGTGCCCGTCGACGACGCCGACGGATTCGAAGATTCCGTCACCGCGCTGCGTGCTCAGCTCGCCGACGCTGAGCGCGGGAGCCGCGGGATCGATGGGCGAGAAGGTCGCGGCGAAGTCGGTGCGAGGGTCACCGGCTGCCGCGGGATCAATCATGAGGGCGAAGCGCCAGGCCATGCCATGAGCCTATCGAGGCACGCTCGGGGACTGCCTGCGCCCAGCGCTCGGTTACAATTGAACAGCCGGGCCGCAGTAACCCCGGGCTCCATCTTCTGCCGCCGCGAGCGGCTCCGCGCCGAGAGGCGTTCTGCGGCCCGGCGCCCCGAAACGCCCACAGGCTCGAGGACTGCAGCCCGGTTCAGGTCAGGAACTCGCGGCGCCACAGGGCGGCGCAGGCGCTGAGGTCGGTCGCGTAATCCGCAAGACGCAGCGCACGAGTCGTCAGAGCGGAGGCGCGATCAGGCGCGGTGGCCTCGTAGTCGTCGGCGAGATGGCTCGCACCGGATGCCTGCACCCGGCAGAATGCCGCCGCCCGTTCGAGCGCGACCGCGAAATCGCCCTGAAAGAGCCCTCGCAGGATCGTGTCGACCAGGCCGACCAGCTCGTCCGGACCCGCCGGGGTCGGCGCCCCGGCGACCACCGGATCGACCGATGCGATCTCGACCCGCCCCCGCTCGTACAGCAGCGCGGCAGTGTGGGGATCGTCGTGGATCATGAGCTGGATCAGATAGAGCCGCCAGAGCGCGCCGGGCAGCGATCGCGCGGGCGCACGCGACCAGAGTTCGGCGATGTCATCGATGCCGTGCTCGGCCGTGAAGGACACCAGCCGGTCGACGATCTCACCCTGCGGATCTTCGCGAGCCCGGGACAGAAGGGCGTGCGCGGTGGAATGGGCGACCCGTGAGACCTCCGCAGGATCCTCCGCGGCAAAGCGCCGATCGAACAGTTCGGCCGGCCGCCTGACGGGTTTGTGGAACTCCCTCGAATCGTCGCTCACCATTCCAGGCTACCCGCGCAACGGCAGCGCTCAGGCGGTCTCGATGGCGACGATCGGATCCGACGTCGGCTGACCGGTCGGCGATCCGCCGGCCGGTTCGACCGTGATGGCGATCACGTCTCCCGACTCGATGGATCCCTCGAGCAGCTCGGTCGCGGTACCGTCGTCGCTGGTGAACGTGCCGGCGGGAACGGCCGCGCCGTCACGCACGACCCACAGCTCGAAGCTCTCGTCGTCGGCGAGCGGGGGCAGGCCGTCCGAGACGAGCACGGCCTTGCCGATCGTCTTCGACCAATACGCCGTGACCTCACCGCCGTCCGAGAGCGTCACGGTCTCGGACTGCGCATCGTCGGCCGATTGGATCTGGTCGAGAGCGACGACGGATGCCGGCGCGTTGAGCCGTTCGCTCACCGACACCGCACCCCATCCGACTCCGACCAGCAGAGCGAGGGAAGCGGCCAGGGCGAACCAGGAACGCGCGCGCCACCGGCGCGGATTCGCAGTCTCGCGCTCGGGCATCGGGCTCCGGCGATCGGCGCGCCCTGCCGACGCCGGATCGGCGGCGGCCGCATCGACATCCGTCCCGTCGACCACGCCCGTTCCGGCGGCTGCGATCCTCGCGAGCAGAGCGCTGCGAAGTGCCGGCGGCGGCTCGGCGTCCGCGACATCGGCGGCGAGCAGCGCAGCTGTTTCGGCATCCGCTCCCACGTGATGCTCCCATTCCGGATGCTGCCGGCGCGCGGTCTCGAAAGCTGTCTCGTCATCGGGCGACAGCGCGTGCAGCGCATGGCCGGCCGCCAGTTCGGCGAACTCCTGCTGATTCACGATGTCACCCCCATCTCCACCCGAAGGCGGGACAGGCCGTCCCGCATTCTCGTCTTGATCGTTCCGAGCGGAGCTCCGACGAGTGCCGCGATCTCGCTCTGACTGTAGCCCCCGAAATATGCGAGGATGATCGCTTCTCGCTGCAGATCGGGGAGGGTCGCGAGCGCCTCGGAAACGCGCTGCCCTTCGATCCGCAGTTCCACCTCTTCAGCGATGCCGTCATGGGCGACATCCATGTCACGCAAGCCCGCCCGTACATCACGATCGGTACTCGCCTGAGCGGATCGCACGCGATCCACGGCCCGTCGATGCGCGATTGTGAGTACCCACGATCTTCCCCGTCCCTTGTTCGGAGCGAATCGCGAGGCGGATTGCCAGATCTCGAGGAAGACCTCCTGCAGGACCTCCTCGCTCTGCGAGCGATCCACCAGGACGCGCAGGATAAGACCGAACGCGCGGGGGGAGAGCATGTCGTAGAGGCGGGCGAACGCGGCCTGGTCACCGTCTGCAACACGGAGCAGAAGCTCGCCGGCGAGGTCGACTGCGCCAGCCCCGTCTTCGGGCACCTCCACACCATCGATCACCACATCAACCAGCATGCCCTAGTGCCTTCCGCGCGAGCACCCGCGACGCGAGGGTTGACACACGCGTCGTGATGCGGCATCCGCGTTCTCGGGAAGGTCCCATCCGATCGGACGAGGGCGCCGAAGACACCGTGTAGGCCGCCTCGAGTGGCCACAGCACCACTGGACTTGCAGCGCCGCCCCGGCGTCGCGAAAACTAGGAGGACAAGATGTCCCGCAAGAAGCTGTACCTGCTCGGACCCCTGGCCGTCGCCGCCGCACTCGCTCTGAGCGCATGTTCGCCGATGTCCAGTGGCAGCACCACGGAGGAGACCACCGCCCCATCGACCTCGGAAGCGACGATGGCGCCGGAGACCGAGATGGACCCCACCGCAAACCTGGTCGGAACCGGCTGCGCGGCCTACGCCGAGGCCGTCCCCGACGGCGCAGGCTCCGTCGCCGGAATGGCCCAGGACCCGGTGGCCATCGCCGCCTCGAACAACCCGATCCTGACCACGCTCACCGCTGCCGTCTCGGGCGGCCTGAACCCCGACGTCAACCTCGTAGACACACTCAACGGTGACGAGTTCACTGTGTTCGCACCGGTCGATGACGCATTCGCCAAGATCGAGCCCGCCACGATCGAGGTGCTCAAGACAGACAGCGCACTGCTGACCTCGATCCTGACATACCACGTGATCCCCGGCCAGATCCTGCCCGCCGACATCGACGGCACCCACACCACGGTGAACGGGGCTGACCTGGAGGTCAGCGGCAGTGGAGACGACATCATGGTGAACGGACAATCCGCCGTCATCTGCGGTGGCGTCCAGACCGCCAACGCCACGGTATATCTCATCGACACGGTGCTGATGCCGCCGGCTCAGTGATTCAGACTGCCGGCTCGGTCCGGGTTTCCTGGCGGCATGCGTCAGCATGCCCGGGGGACGCTGCCAGCCGGTCCGTCTGTGCGAAGTAGGCTGGATGCCGAGGGCCTCTAGCTCAGTCGGTAGAGCATCGGACTTTTAATCCGCGGGTCGTGGGTTCGAGCCCCACGGGGCCCACGCACAGTGAAGGGCGTCGCGCCAGCGGCGTCCTTCACTGCGTAGCGGCCACGTGTGTTCGCGAAGATTCCACCCACAACACCGCTTCGAGCCACGCGGGGCCCACCGCACATGATCCGTCCGATCCCTCGCCATGCTTCGACCCTAGGCCGGGGAGCTCATCGTGGCTCTACGCGTCGCAGAGGGATCCGCAACTGCGCAGTTCGCGAGCACATTTAGCGGCTCGCGTAGGTTGGGGCCGTGGAGGAGCAGATTCTGAGCGGCGGCAATTCCCACACGATCGTGCGTGTTGGTCAGACCGTGCACCGGGTTCCCGGTACTTGGACGCCCGCCGTTCACGAGCTCCTGCGCACGCTGCAGGCTGCCGGCGTCCACGAGGTCCCCGAGCCACTCGGCTTCGACGACCAAGGCCGGGAGATTCTCTCGTTCCTCCCCGGCGACGTCGGCGACTACCCCCTGCCTGACTGGCTTTGGGAGCCAGAGATCCTGGACGACGCGGGCGAGCGGATCAGGCAGGTGCATGACGCCAGCGTGTCTCTGGTCGGCCAAGACCTGGTGTGGAGTTCGCCCTCCCGCGAGCCCGCCGAGGTCATCTGCCACAACGATGTCGCGCCGTAACATGACCTTCGTCGATGGCCACGTCGCGAGCCTGTTCGATTTCGATGCAGCCTCTCCTGGGCACGGAATCTGGGACCTCGCATACCTGGCGTACCGGTTGGCGCCTCTGGCCGAGGACGCGGGAATCAATATCACGATGGATGAGCGACTTGCTCGAATCGAGCGTCTGATCGAGTCGTACGGTATCCCGTTCCAGCGTGTCGAGATCCTGCGCACCCTTGCAACCCGGCTTCGGGAGCTCGCAACCTACACCGACGAGCGGCCAGAGCGGACGGGCAACCCCGTAGAGCAGGCTTCGGACCAGATTGAATTGGCAGATCGATCTGCTATTCCCATCCCCACGTGACCTTCCCGACCGGAGGGGTGAGTAAGGTGATTCGTGGTGGCCTGATACGCCGCACACGAGAGAAGAGAGCCACCCGAAGGCTCCCGTTCACTGAGTCGCTGTGCTGCGCCCGTCGCGCCCTCCGAAGGAGATTTGCCATGTTCCAGAGGACTCCGCTTACCGACGAAGAGCGCACCATCCTCAGTCGGGTCAAGCAGCGCAACACCCGACTGCGTCGAGCTGCGCGTACGGAGGCAGAGATCTTCGTCGCGCGGCTGGCTCGGCATCCCGATGGCACGAAATCGTGCCGAGGGTGCACGCGTGATCTCGCGTTTGACAGGTTCCCGACTGCGGTACGTGAGGCAGACGGCCTCGGAACGCGTTGCCTCGAGTGCCACCTGCCACGAACGACGACAGCCTAGAGCGCCGCTTCGCACGCACGACGCGCCACCGAGGCTTCCCCCCGATGGCGCGTCTGTGATTCGGTCAGGCTCAGATCGACGTGGCCGCCCGACGCCGACGAGCGGCGATGAGAACAAAGAAGATCCCGCCGATCGTTACGAGCGCTGCTGCCGACAGCAGCAGCCATCGACCTGAGGCATCCACTCCGGTGGCGGCGAGCGTGTCGGGCGCGCTCGACCCGGCACTGTTAACAGCCGAGTTCGTTCCGCCGGTTCCATTGGTCCCGCTCGTGCCGTTAGTGCCATCGACCCCGTTGACTCCCGGAGCTCCGGCCGTTCCCGGTGCGCCAGGGGTTCCCGGTGTCCCAGGCTCACCCGGTGC
>NZ_WOYP01000099.1 GCF_011620715.1 Microbacterium sp.
GCACCTTCTCGGCGGCAGACGCACCTTCTCGGCGGCAGACGCACCTTCTCGGCGGGGGATGCCGGGGATCAATCGTGCTGCGGGAAGCCCAGGTTCAGTCCGCCGTGCGACGGGTCGAGCCAGCGCGAAGTCACGGCCTTCTCCTGGGTGAAGAAGTCGAACCCGTGCGGGCCGTAGGCCTTCGCGTCGCCGAACAGCGAGGCCTTCCACCCGCCGAACGAGTGGTACGCCACCGGCACCGGGATCGGCACGTTGATGCCGATCATGCCCACGTGCGCCTCGCGCTGGAAGCGCCGCGCGGCGCCGCCGTCGTTCGTGAAGATCGCGGTGCCGTTGCCGTACGGGCTGCCGTTGATGATGCCGAGGCCCTCTTCGTACCCGTCGACCCGCACGACCGAGAGCACCGGCCCGAAGATCTCGTCCTTGTACACGGCGGACGAGGTCGGCACCCTGTCGATCAGGGTGGGCCCGAGCCAGAAGCCGTCGGGGTCGCCGTCGACCTCGACGTCGCGTCCGTCCACGACCACCGAAGCGCCGTCGGATGCCGCCACATCGATGTACGAGGCGACCTTGTCCCGGTGCACCTGCGTGATGAGCGGGCCCATGTCACAGCCGCGCGTGCCGTCACCGGTGCGGAGCGTGCCCATGCGCTGACTGACCTTCTCGACGAACTCGTCGGCGATCGTGTCGACCGCCAGCACCACCGAGATCGCCATGCAGCGCTCGCCCGCCGAGCCGAAACCCGCGTTCACCGCGGCGTCGGCGGCGAGGTCGAGGTCGGCATCCGGCAGCACCAGCATGTGGTTCTTCGCTCCGCCGAGGGCCTGCACGCGCTTGCCGTGCGAGGTCGCGGTCTCGTACACGTAGCGCGCGATGGGGGTGGAGCCGACGAACGAGATCGCGCGCACGTCCGGGTGTGCGAGCAGCGCGTCGACGGACTCCTTGTCGCCGTGCACGACGTTGAGCACGCCGTCGGGGAGTCCGGCCTCTTTCAGGAGCGAGGCCATCCAGATCGCGGCGCTCGGATCCTTCTCGGACGGCTTGAGTATCACGGCGTTGCCGGCGGCCAGGGCGATCGAGAAGAACCACAGCGGCACCATCGCCGGGAAGTTGAACGGGCTGATGATGCCCACGACGCCGATCGGCTGCTTGACCGTGTACACGTCGACGCCGGTCGAGACGTTCTCGGAGTATGCGCCCTTCGTGAGGTGGCCCAGTCCGCACGCGAACTCGACGACCTCCATGCCGCGGGCGATCTCGCCGAGAGCGTCGGAGATGACCTTGCCGTGCTCGGAGGTGAGGATCTCGGCGAGCTCCTGCTTGCGCGCGTTCAGCAGCTCACGGAACGCGAACATCACGGTCTGGCGCTTCGCGATCGACGTGTCGCGCCACTGCGCCCACGCCGCGGTCGCCGCGGCGACGGCCTCGTCGACGTCGGCGGTGGAGGCGAGCCGGACCTCGTGCTGCACGCGCCCGAGCGCCGGGTTGTAGACCGGAGCGGTCCGGGTGGAAGTGCCGCTCCAGGCGGCCCCGTCGACCCAGTGGTCGAGCATCGTGGTGGCAGCCGGCGTCGTCTGCTCGAGGGTGGCCGAATCGGTCATGGTGTCTTCCTTCTCCTTCGAAGCCCCAGTGCTCGTTCAAAGCCCCGGGCACGTGTACGACCAGCGTAAGTCGTGCCCCACGCCCCCGGTAGGTCACGCGCTCTCGATGACCGTCAGCGCCTCGTCGTAGATCGCGATCGCGCGGGCGACCTCGTCGTCGGTCACCACGCACGGCGGCACCACGTGGATGCGGTTGTCCGCGGAGAACGGCACGAGGCCGCGGGCGACCAGCTCCTTCTTGAGCTGCCCGATCAGCCCCGCCGAGACCGGCTCGCGCGTCGACCGGTCGGCGACCAGCTCGACGGCCCAGAACACGCCCTCGCCGCGGACTTCGCCGATGAGCGGATGCCGCTCCTGCAGCTGCGCCAGGCCGGGTCCGATCGCCTCGGCGCCGACCCGGCGGGCGTTCTCGATGATCCCCTCGGATTCCATCGCGTCGAGGGCGCCGATGATGGATGCCGCAGCCAGGGGGTGACCGCTGTAGGTGAGGCCCCCCGGAAAGACGCGTTCGTCGAAGTCGGCGGCGATCTCGGCGGAGATCGCAACCCCGCCGACCGGGACGTAGCCCGAGTTGACGCCCTTGGCGAAGGTGATCAGGTCGGGCACCACGTCGTAGCCCTCGAACGCGAACCAGCGGCCGGTGCGGCCGAAGCCGCACATCACCTCGTCGAGGATCAGCACGATGCCGTACTTGTCGGCCAGCGCGCGGACGCCCGCGAGGTAGCCCGGCGGGGGGATCATGATCCCCGCCGTGCCGGGGATGGTCTCGAGCAGGATCGCCGCGATCGTGGCGGGGCCCTCGGCCTGGATGACCCGCTCGAGGTGGCGCAGTGCCCGCTCGGACTCCTCTTCGGGCGTCGTCGCCCAGAACTCGCTGCGGTACAGGTAGGGGCCGAAGAAGTGCACGTGTCCGCGGGCGTATTGGTTCGGCATCCGTCGCCAGTCGCCGGTCGCCACGATCGCCGCCCCGGTGTTGCCGTGGTATGAGCGGTAGGTCGACAGGACGGTGTCGCGGCCGCTCTCTCCTCGCGCAGCACAGTGCAGCCGCGCCAGGCGGATCGCGTTCTCGTTCGCGTCGGCGCCGCCGTTCGTGAAGAACACCTTCGAGAAAGGCGCGCCGGCCCGTGCGAGGATGCGCTGGGCGGCCTCGCCGCGCGTGAGGTTCGCGGTCGCGGGACCGATCGTGGACAGCACCGACGCCTGCTCCTGGATCGCGCGGACGACCGCCGGATGCTGATGCCCGATGTTGACGTTGACCAGCTGGCTCGAGAAGTCGAGGTAGTGATTGCCTTCGAAATCCCACACCTCGGTGCCGAGCCCGCCGGCGATGACCATCGGATCGAGGGTGGCCTGGGCCGACCAGGAGTGGAAGACGTACTCGCGGTCCAGATCGCGCGTGTGCTGGTTGGTGCTCATGTGATTTCCTCCATCGGGGTGCGGATCGGGCGGCCCGCTCGCGCGGACCGCCCGACCTGCTGATGCTACTGGCGCCGGCGCTTACAGGCCGCCCTCAGTCAGAGTGACGTCGATCGGCGTGTACTCGCCGTCGACGACGACCCCGTCTTCCTTGAGTTCGGCGAGCGCCTGCTCGATGTACTCGTTCGAGTATGCCGAGTCCGCCGGCTCGGTGGTGATCAGTTCGACGCCGTCCTGGTTCTTGGCCGAGAGCGCGCCCGCGACCGTCTTGTCCCAGGCTGCCTGGTCGATCAGGCCGAAGTCGCCGCCGGCCCAGATGAGCTTGTTGACCTCGTTCATCTGCCACAGCTGGTGCACGGGGCCGACCGGGAAGGCGGCCTCGGCGTTGATTGCGGCGTCGTACGTGATCTGCGCGGCCTCTTCAGGATTGTCCCGCGCGAAGATCCAGCCCTTCGTGACGGCCTTGAGGAAGCGGACGGCGGCGTCGGCGTAGGCCGGGTCGTCGGCCAGGCGGGCCGTGTCGGCCCAGATCGCATCCTGGAGCATCGCGCCTTCGGTGTCCTCGTAGCTGACGACGTCGAAGTCCTCCGGCTGGTAGAGCTCGCCGGTGGCGGGGTTGACGACCTCGAGGATCTGCGCCCACTCGTTGTAGGTCATCGCCTGCGCGGCGTCCACATCGCGGTCCAGGAGCGCGTTCATGCTGAAGTCCTGGGTCGTGATCGACACGGTGCTCGCGTCGAGGTCCTCGGCAGCCATGGCCGCGAAGATCTCCCACTCGTTGCCGAAGCCCCACGAGCCGATGCGCTTGCCCTCGAAGCCCGCGACCGTGTCGAGGCCGTCACCGGCCCATGAGACCTGCAGGGTGCCGGACTTCTGGTACACCTGTGCGATGTCGGTCAGCTCGACGCCGGTGGCCTCGAGGGTGCCGAGCACCTTCGGAACCCAGGCGATCGCGAAGTCGACGTCGCCGGCGACGAGGGCGTCCTGCGGCACGATGTCGCCGCCCGAGGGGATGATCTCGACCTCGTCGAAGCCCTCCTCCTCGAAGTAGCCCTGGTCGAGGGCCACGTAATAGCCGGCGAACTGCGCCTGCGGAAGCCATTGCAGCTGCAGTTTGATCGAGGTGAGCGGTTCGAAGTCCGCCGAGCCGCCGTCGCTGGCGTCGGGTGTGGCGGGGGCCGAGCACGCGGCGAGCGCGAAGGCCGTGATGACAGCGGTGGACAGGACCGCGAGGCCGCGTCTGGTGCTGGTTCTCATGCTGTTCCTTTCGGTTTCGGTGATGCAGGTCGTGCAGGGTCTTGCGGTTTCGCGGTCGATCAGACCGACGAGTGCCTCGTCACCAGCCTCTCCAGCAGCGAGGTCACAAGGAAGAAGACCAGGCCGATCAGGATGCCGCCCACCACGTACGCCCAGGCCAGGGCTGCGCGCCCCGACTTGGCATATGTCGCGATCGCCGTGCCGATCCCGTCGGCTGGTCCTCCGAAGTACTCCGCGACGAGCGCGGCGATCACCGCGAGGGATGCCGCGATGCGCAGTCCCGTCATCAGATAGGGCAGGGCGGTGGGCAGCGTCAGCAGGCGGAAGGTCTGCGCGCTCGTGGCGGCCGAGGCGCGCAGCACGTCGCGGTGCACCGGGCGGGTCTGCCGGAGGCCGCGCAGCACGTTGACGAAGACCGGGATGAAGGCGGCGATCGTGGCGACCGCGATGCGCCCGAACTGGCTCGACGCCCCGAACATCGTGTTCAGGATGGGGGTGAGGGCAACGATCGGGACGACGGCCAGCGCGGCGACCAGGGGCGTCAGCATCCCGTCGATCGGGCGTGCCGTGGCCGCAAGACCGGCCAGGAGGATCGCGAACAGCGAACCGACGACGAGGCCGATCAGGGCATTGGTCGCGGTGACCAGCATGTCTTCGAAGATGATGTCCCAGCGCAGCACGAGCTCGGCGCCGATCGCCATGGGGCTGGGCAGCATGCGCGGGGCGGCGGCGAACACATCGACGTACAGGATCCACAGCGCGAGCATGAGCACGCCGACCACGACCGGCGCCACGAAGCGCAGCCAGCCGGGGAGGGTGCGCTCGCGCGCTGCGGTGGTCATCGCTCGTTCGCCCGCACGATGGGGCCCGCGTGCAGGGCCTCGCGCACGGCGGTGACCCGCTCGAAGTACTCGCGCGCCTCACGCAGGCTCTCCCCGCGCTCGTCGCCCAGCTCGGTCGTGATGACGTCGGTGATCCGGCCGGGGCGCGGGCTCATCACCACCACGCGGTCGGAGAGGAACACCGCCTCGGGGATCGAGTGGGTGACGAACACGACCGCGGCGCCGGTCTCGGCGGTGATCCGGGTGAGCTCGCTCTGCAGGTATTCGCGGGTCATCTCATCGAGAGCGCCGAAGGGCTCGTCCATCAGCAGCAGGCGCGGACGGGTCGCCAGGGCGCGCGCGATCGCGACGCGCTGCTGCATGCCGCCGGAGAGCTGGTCGGGATAGCGGTCGACGAAGTCGGACAGCCCGACGAGTTCGGCCAGTTCGGCCACGCGCGCGGTGCGCTCGCTGCGCGACGTGCCGTGCAGCTCGAGCGGCAGCGAGATGTTCGCGGCCACCGTGCGCCAGGGGAGGAGCCCGGACTGCTGGAACGCGATGCCGTAGTCCTGGTCGATGCGCGCCCGGCGGGCCGGCTTGCCGAAGATCTCCAGCGTGCCGCTGGAGGCCTGGTCGAGGTCGGCGATCAGGCGCAGCAGCGTGGATTTGCCGCATCCGGACGGTCCGATGAGCGAGACGAACTCTCCGGCGCCCACCTCGAGCTCGACGCCGGCCAGGGCGATCACACTGTTCGAATCGGTCCTGGCGCCCGTCGTCGGAAAGATCTTGCCGACGCCGACCGCTCGCACCGCCAGATCGGTCGCCGCGGCGGTCGCGATCTCGTTCGGACTCCCCTGCGGATTCCCCTGCGGTCCCTGAGCCTGTCGAAGGGTCATGCGGTCGCTTCTCCTCGTCGGTAGTTCCGCAGCCAGAGGCCGATGAGCGCGACCGAGCCGGCCGCGATCAGCCCCAGCGCGATCGAGCCGAACGTCGGCCCCCACGGCGCCGCGGGGTCGCTCGATGCTTGCCCGGCGAGCTGGATCAGCATCCGCCCGATGCCGCCGCGCATGCCGATCGACACCTCGGCGACGACGGCGCCGAGCACGGCGTTCGCCGCGGCGAGTCGCAGCGCGGGCAGCAGGTAGGGCACCGCGGCGGGAAGCCGCAGGCGCATGATCGTCGGCCAGTAGCCGGCGGCATAGGTGCGCATCAGGTCGACG
The DNA here is from genome assembly GCF_011620715.1 of Microbacterium sp. GTDB lineage: Bacteria > Actinomycetota > Actinomycetes > Actinomycetales > Microbacteriaceae > Microbacterium. The sequence goes on from NZ_WOYP01000099.1 coordinate 6,316, forward strand.
TGGATCTGATCGGGCGCCGCGAGTCCGCGCAGCACTCCGATCGCGACCGGGAAGAACGCCAGATACGACGCGATCACCGCGACCGAGAGCCACTGCGGCCAAGGCGTTCCGCCGCGATCGATCTGGTTGCCGATCGCGTTGATGACCGGGGCGAAGGCGATCAGCGGAACGATCTGGCTCACGACGATCCAGGGCAGCAGGCCCCACTCGACCAGGCGCCAGCGCTGCATCGCCAGTCCCAGGATCGCGCCGACCGCGACGCCGATGAGCCAGCCCACCGCGGCGATGCCGAGGGTGACCAGCGCGGCGGAGGCGACCGAGACCCACAGCGGCGGGGTGTCGCCGCCGCTCGTGGGTGCGAACAGCCGCGCCACCATGTCCCAGATGTGCGGCATCGCGCGGTCGTGCGTGCGCGGCAGGATCATGAAGCCCGAGCCGGACTCTCCCGCGGTGCCGCCGATGACGACGCCCTCCGCAGGCCCGAGGAACTTGTAGAGCTCCCAGATGAGCAGCACCGCCACGATGCCCACCACTCCCCAGCCGACCGCGAACCACCTCTGCGGACCGTCTCCGCGCTGGAACCGCGACAGTCCCCCGCGCGGCGGCGCGAGCACATCGGCCGGAGCCGGGGCGTCGGTCAGGGTCATCGATGCGTCACTTCTTGGCGGTGACGTGCTCGGACAGCGCCGGGATCACGGTCTCGCCGTACACGCGGAGGGTCTCCTCCTTGTTGTCGTGCTGGAGGTAGCCGGCGAACTGCGTGACCCCGATCTCGCGGAGCTTCTCGAGCTTGGCGATGTGCTCGTCGGCCGTGCCGAGGATGCAGAACCGGTCGATGATCTCGTCGGGGACGAAATCGACGTGGTCGTTGTCGGACTTCCCGTGGGTGTTGTAGTCGTAGCCGGTGCGCCCGGAGATGTAGTCGGTGAGCGCCTCGGGCACCTCGCCGTGGTGTCCGTACTTCGCCACGATGTCGGCGACGTGGTTGCCGACCA
>NZ_WOYP01000025.1:0-16700 GCF_011620715.1 Microbacterium sp.
CGTTGCTGCATACCTCGCCTACTTCTCGGCACTCCTGCTCACACGCTTGTGAGGAACCACCCCCGCGATCCGCGACACCGGTGTTCTGCATCGCGTCGACGCGTGGTCAGGAGCCGACCTCATCCGCACCCCTCGAACGGCGTCCGCGCGGCGACATCTGCGGGACAGCGATCCATGCGCCTAGGCTGACGGCCAAGGCCACGCCGAGTGCGACCAGCCCCGCGGTGCGGTCGAGTGCGACATCGAAGATGAGGCTTGTCACGCCGCACGCGAGCAATGTGACCAGGACGAGCAGAATGATCAGGACTCGGTCGGCTCTACGCACGAGACGACCTTTCTGTCGGTGCTGGAACTGGCGCCGATGCATGATGACGGGCGTGATTCCGACGATCGTCGCCGTGCCTGCCAGCACGACGAGGCAGAGGTACAGCCCGCGTTCATATGCTTCCAGGTCGTGGAATGTCGGCTGGAAAGCGACAGCGAGGAGGAATCCGGTGAGGATCTGGGTCCCGGTCTGCGTCACGCGCAACTCCTGCAGGATGTCTTCCCAATTGCGATCCGCGCGCTGATTCTCGGTCTCATTGCGGCCGTCACCCGGCATCGCCTCCCCCTTCTCTAGCCAGTCTCTGGCCAGGATCATCCGGACGTCACTGATCGTGAAAGGGGTTGACATGGTACCCGTTCTCGATCTCACACCGAAGTGCGGCAGGGTCCTCCCGCGCACGAGGCCGAGGCGCGGCCGTGGCACCCCGCGTAACCTGGGCAGGTGCGACTGACCTCCCTGCGCAACCCCGGTGTGCAGGCCGCCCTGGTGGCGGCCCTGCTGTTCGGCGCGGGAACGCCCATCGCCAAGCTGCTCCTGTCGGATGTCAGCCCGTGGATGCTCGCCGGGCTGCTTTACCTCGGTTCCGGCGTCGGACTCGGCATCTACCGCGTGGTGCGTCGCTCGGCTCGCGTCCGCCTGAGCCGCCGTGAGCTGCTCCCGCTGTCGGGGGCGGTGCTGTTCGGGGGAGTGCTCGGCCCGGTGCTGCTGATGTTCGGGCTGGTCGGGATGCCGGCATCCGGCGCTTCGCTGCTTCTGAACGCCGAGGGCGTCGCGACCGCGCTGCTGGCCTGGTTCGTTTTCAAGGAGAACTTCGACCGCCGCATCGCGCTGGGCATGGCCGCGATCGTCGCCGGCGCGGTCGCGCTCTCGTGGCCCGGGCAGGCGGACTTCTCGGGGCTTTGGCCGTCCCTCGCGATCTTGGGCGCCTGCCTGGCCTGGGGGATCGACAACAACCTCACCCGCAAAGTCGCCCTGCACGACGCGACGTGGCTGGCGGCGGTGAAGGGACTCGTCGCCGGACCGGTGAACCTGGCCCTCGCGTTCCTGCTCGGCGCCGCACTTCCGCCCCTGCTGAACGTCTTCGCGGCGATGCTGACCGGACTGTTCGCCTACGGCATCAGCCTGGTCCTGTTCATTGTGGCGCTACGCCACATCGGCACTGCGCGGGCAGGCGCATACTTCTCGATCGCGCCATTCTTCGGCGCGCTGCTGGCGATCGCGATGGGGGATGCGGTCACGATCCCGCTCATCGTCGCCGGGGTTCTGATGGCGCTGGGGGTGTGGCTGCACCTGACCGAGCGGCACGAGCATCCGCACACGCACGAGCCGCTCGCGCACGAGCATTGGCACACCCACCCGGAAGAGCATCACGACCACGCGCACCCCGAGCCGGTCGCGCCGGGTACTCGCCATCGGCATCCACACGTCCATGCCGTGATCACGCACACGCACGAGCACTACCCCGACAGTCACCACCGCCACTCGCACCCGGCCGGCTAGCCGGGGCCGGTGCGGCGCTCAGGTGCGACGCGATGTGTGAAACAGCAGAGCGACCGCGAGTGAGACCGACAGGATGCCGGCGGTGAAGATCAGCCCCTGGAAAGCCGTCGCGGTGAAGGCGGCGCCGAACAGGAAGAAGCCCGCGAGGAACAGCACCAGGTACAGAGCGAACAGTACGAACATCGCTTCCCCTATCCAATCGTCCGTTCGATCGTATCGGCAGATCGGACCACCTGCAGCATCGCGATCCGCTTCCGCCGCGCGCGGTCCACGCGAGCGCTCAGAGGCGGCGGCGCCGTCCCGGCGTGACGGCGGCGCCGACGACTGCCGCCTTTGCGACCGGCGAGGGACCGGGCGTGAGTGCGGAGCCGACCACCGCAGCTTTGGCCACCGGAGCCCCGATGACGCCCCGGCGGCCGATCCGCGCTGCTCTCAGCATGTCAGCGGCCTCCCTCGGCGAGCTCGGACGCGATCTCTTCCTCGATCGCCTCTTCCAGTTCGGCTTCCGCCTCGATCTCGGCGATCGCTGCGAATGCCGCGACGACGTCGTCGGCATTGACACGGCCGTCGGCGATGACCACGCCGCCCGCCCCACGAGCTGCAGCGGCGAAAGGCGCCGCCCAGAGGTTCTCGTAGACGAGCACGCCGGCGACGCTGCCCGGCTCCATCGCCGCGGCGAGATGGGCGACGTCCTCCTCGGCGAGCAGTCCGGCAAGACTCGCCTCGATCTCGGTCAGCGGGCCGAGGTCCTCGGAATCCGAGATCTCAACGGCATCGAGGTTGCCATCGGCATCCTTCGTGATGACGATCATGTCGATGACGCGGATCGTCCCGGCGTCGACCAGGCGCACGATCTCCTCGGCGATCTCGCCGTTGAAGTTCGATGTGCCCGCAGGAAACTGGACGATCAGAAAGTCGACGGGTCCGTACGCTTCCGGTTCGTTCTCGGCCATGGAACACCTTCCTCTGTGGATGAGCCGTCTGCGGCTCGATCATCACGATAGGGATGCCGCATCCGGCGGTCGTCATGCGCGACGGGTGATATCCCCGAGGCTCCCCCTCCTGTCGTCAGAGGGTGCTGACAGACTCTACTGGATGAGTCAGGACACCCGCGCGGCGGCCCTCGATATCCTCCGCATCCTCGTGGGCCGTGACGACGCCGACTTCCATGAGGGTCAGTTCGAGGCGATCGAGGCCTTGGTCGACGACAGCAGCCGCGCGCTGGTCGTGCAGCGCACCGGCTGGGGCAAGTCGGCCGTGTACTTCGTGGCGACCCTGCTGCTGCGACAGCGCGGCGCGGGACCGACCGTGCTCGTCTCGCCCCTCCTCGCTCTCATGCGCGATCAGATCACGGCGGCTGAGCGGGCAGGTGTTCGTGCTGTCGCGATCAACTCCACGAACGCGCACGAGTGGGCCGACGTGCTCGCGCGGCTGCGCGACGACGACGTCGACGTCCTGCTCCTCTCGCCCGAGCGGCTCAACAATCCGGCGTTCCGCGACGAGCAGCTGCCGGCACTCGTCGAGCGGATGGGGATGCTGGTGGTCGACGAGGCGCACTGCATCAGCGACTGGGGCCATGACTTCCGGCCCGACTACCGGCGGCTGGGCGAGCTGATCCGCCGCATGCCGCCGGGGGTGCCGATTCTCGCCACCACGGCGACGGCGAACAGCCGGGTCGTCACTGATGTTGCCGAACAGCTGGCCGGCGCAGCCGCGGACGTCGTGACGATCCGAGGCCCGCTCGCCCGGGCATCCCTGCGCCTCGGCGTGGTTGGTCTGCCCGACGCCCGGACGCGGCTGGCGTGGCTGCTCACCCACCTCGGCGACCTGCCCGGCTCGGGCATCATCTACAGCCTGACCGTGAGCGGTGCGCAGGACCTCGCGCGGCTGCTGCGCGAGGCGGGTCACGACGTTCGGGCCTACACGGGGCAGACGGATGCTGACGAGCGTGAGGAGTCCGAAGCGCTGCTCAAGAGCAATCGGGTCAAGGCGCTCGTCGCGACCAGCGCCCTGGGCATGGGCTTCGACAAGCCCGACCTCGGCTTCGTCGTGCACATCGGCGCGCCCTCGTCGCCGGTCTCCTACTACCAGCAGGTCGGCCGCGCCGGCCGCGCCACCGAGAACGCCGATGTGCTGCTGCTGCCCGGAGTCGAAGACCCCGACATCTGGCGCTACTTCGCGACCGCCTCGATGCCCACCCAGGAGCGCGCCGAGCGGGTGATCGCCGAGCTCGGCGATCGACCGATCTCCACCCCCGCCCTCGAAGCGCTCGTCGACATCCGGCGCACCCCCCTCGAACTGCTGCTGAAGGTGCTCGACGTCGACGGCGCCGTGCGCCGGGTGCGCGGCGGATGGGTGTCGACCGGGCGAACGTGGGCGTATGACGCCGAGCGCTACGAGCGTATCGCCGCCGCCCGCCGAGTCGAGCAGCAGCACATGCTCGACTACGAGAGCACGACTGGGTGCCGCATGGAGTTTCTGCAGCGCACGCTCGACGACGACACGGCCGCACCGTGCGGGCGCTGTGACAACTGCGCAGGGGCCTGGTACCCGACCGATGTGGCGGACCGAGCCGCAGCCTCGGCCGACGCGTCGCTGGCGCGCGTCGGCGTGCCGATCGAGCCGCGAGCCCAGTGGCCGGCCGGGGGCGATCGGCTCGGCATCCCCCTCAAGGGCAACATCCCGCCGGCCGAACGCGCCGAAGAGGGTCGCGCACTTGCACGTCTCACTGATCTCGGGTGGGGTGGCGTGCTGCGCGCGCTTTTCGACGGGGCGGGCGCCGATGCGCCGGTCACCGACGCCCTGAGGGATGCCGCGATCCGGGTGCTCACCGACTGGCCATGGGCTCAGCGACCGGCATCCGTCCTCGCGATGCCGTCGCGGCGTCGCCCGCAACGGGTTGCCTCGCTCGCGCGGAGCCTCGCCGAAGTGGGTCGGCTGCCGTTCCTCGGGAGCCTTCCGACCCGCAATGGCGGCCCGTCCGGCGAGCCGGGCGGGAACAGCGTGTTCCGGCTCGCCGGACTATGGGATCGATTCGACGCCTCCGGCCTCGAGATTCCAGACGGACCGGTGCTGCTGGTGGACGACATCGCCGACAGCCGTTGGACGCTCACGGTCGCGGCGCGCGAACTGCGGCGCGCGGGCGCGACCGCCGTGCTGCCGTTCACCCTCGCGTTGCGGGCGTAGGCGTCAGCTTCGGATGACGCGCGCGGCTATTCCTGCGGAATGGTGGCCGTGTCGATCACGAACCGGAACCTCACGTCGCCACTGACGACGCGGTCGTATGCGGCGGTGACCTCGTCGGCCGAGATCGTCTCGATCACCGCACCGATGCCGTGTGCGGCGCAGAAATCGAGCATCTCCTGCGTCTCGCGGATGCCGCCGATGCTCGATCCCGCGATCGAGCGGCGCGCGCCGACGAGGGAGAACACGCGCAACTGCAGTGGGTTCTGCGGCAGACCGACGAAGACCAGGGCGCCGTCGAGGCGCAGGGTCGACAGGTAACGATCGACCGGGATATCGGCCGAGACGGTGTTGATGATGAGGTCGAAGCGCTTGCGCAGCGCCTTCAGTGCGTCCGGAGATTCGATGGCGAAGTACTCGTCCGCACCGAGCGCCAAGCCGTCGTCCTGCTTGGCGAGGGTGCGGGAAAGCACGGTGACGTGCGCGCCCATCGCATGTGCGATCTGCACCGCCATGTGTCCGAGACCGCCCATGCCGATCACGGCGACGTGCTTTCCCGGTCCGGCGTTCCAGTGCCGCAGGGGCGAGTAGGTGGTGATGCCGGCGCACAGCAGCGGAGCGGCGGTGTCCAGCGGGATGCCGTCGGGGATGCGCAGGACGTAGTTCTCGTCCACCACGATGTCGGTGCTGTACCCCCCGTAGGTCGGGCTTCCGTCGTACTGAAGCCCGTTGTAGGTGCTGACGCTGCCCTTCAGGCAGAACTGCTCCTCGCCCGCCAGGCAGTTCTCGCACTCGCGGCACGAGTCGACGAAGCATCCGACCCCCACGCGGTCGCCGACCGCGTGCTTCGTGACCTCCGCGCCGACCTCGCGGACGACGCCGGCGATCTCGTGACCAGGCACCATCGGGAACATCGAGCGACCCAGTTCCTCGCGTACCTGATGGATGTCGGAGTGGCAGATTCCGGCATACGCGATGTCGATCAGCACGTCATGCGCGCCGACGTCGCGCCGCTGCACGCTGCCACGTTCGAAGGCCTGAGCGGCGGAGTTCACGACGAGAGCGGGCGTTGTGATCGGCATGGGGGAATACTCTCACACGTACGCTCGAGGAGTCCCGCGGGTGGCCGATTTGTCAAGGGCCCCCTTGTCCGCAGGTCCGGCAACTAGCGTCGGCCGCATGGCAACAACTGAGAAGTCCCAGTCCGCAAGCCGTTCGTCGAAGCGATCCGCGCCGGGCGGCGCGGGCGCCGGGGCGACCCGCCGCCAGAACGCCGAGAAGGGGTTCGTGGCGTCGAAGGAGCTCGGCGAGAACATGCAGGCCGTTCTGGTCGACCTGCTCGAGCTGGCGGGGCAGGGCAAGCAGGCCCACTGGAACGTGGTCGGCCGCAACTTTCGCGATACGCACCGCATCCTCGACGAGATCATCGAGGCCGTACGCGAGTTCAGCGACACTGTGGCCGAGCGCATGCGCGCGCTGCACGCGGTACCCGACGGCCGCAGCGACATCGTCGCGGCGACCACGACGCTGCCCGAATACCCCCAGGGTGAGATCGACACGACCGAGACGGTGGATCTGATCACCGTCCGGCTCGAGAGCAGCGTCGGCACGATCCGCGGCGTGCATGACGCGGTCGACGACGAAGACCCGACGAGCGCCGACATACTCCACACGATCATCGAGAAGCTCGAGCAGTTCGCCTGGATGGTCAGCGCCGAGAACCGCACGCCGGCCGCGTCGCGCCCCTGATCCCTGCCGCTCCGGCGCCCCACCTCGAACCGAGGAGGTGGGGCGTCTCCTCCGGGGCTGTCGCGTGGTGTGATGGATACGCTCGTCCCGACCAGATCGCCGACACCACCGTCGCGTGCCGGCGCGCTGTCGCTGCGCTGGAACGAGGCATACAATCGACTGGCCCGGGCTTCTGACCCCCCGCGGGCCCACCTCTCCCATGCGCACTGTTCTCTCCGGTACTCAGCACGCGCTGCGCGCGGGCGCCTACGAAGCCGTCATCGCGAGCGTGGGGGCTTCCCTGCGCTCGCTCACCTGCAACGGACGCGACCTCACGCTGCCGTTCGACGCCGACGAGGTGCGTCCGTCGTACCGCGGCGCGACGCTCGCCCCGTGGCCGAACCGCATCATGGACGGCACGTACACGTTCGGGGGCGTCGAACGCCAGGTCGCCCTCACCGAGCCGGCGCGCGGCCACGCGTTGCACGGACTCGCGGCATGGCTCGACTACGACGCGATCGACAAGGGCTCCAGCCACGTGACCCTCTCGGCCGCGATCGTGCCGCAGACGGGTTACCCGTGGCGCATCGTGATCGAGACGACGTTCTCGCTCGACGCCGACGGCCTCACGCAGACGGTCACCGCGACAAACGAGAGCCCGGATGCCGCCCCCTGGGGCACCGCCTCGCACCCGTACCTGGTCGCAGGCGAGGGTCAGGTCGACGACTGGACCCTCGACCTGCCCGCCGACGAGGTGCTGGCAGTCACGCCCGGCCGGCTGAGCCCGATCGCGCTGCGACCGGTCGAGGCCGACGACCCTGCGCGCTTCGACTTTCGCGAGGCCCGTCAGATCGGCACGGTCGAGATCGATCATGCGTACACCGCGCTCCGCCGCGATGAGGACGGGCGGGCGATCGTGCGGGTGACGGATGCCGCCGGCGCGGGCGTCGAGATGGCGTGGGATGCCGCGTGCCCGTGGGTGCAGGTATACACCTCCGACAAGGGAGTGGGCAAGCCGGGCCACCGCACGGCGCTGGCGGTGGAGCCGATGACGTGTGCCCCCGACGCCTTCAACGCGGACCGCTACGACTACGACGCGGGCCTGATCGTGCTCGAGCCGGGGGCGTCGGCCTCGGCATCCTGGCGCATCTGCGCCCTCGCCTGACCCGACTGCATAGGCGCGAGGTGCTCGTGGCCACAACGACAGAGGGCCCCCGAGTACTCTCCGAGGCCCTCCGTGCTCTGCCTCCGGCCAGGCGCCGGGAGGTTCACAGTTCGATCAGCTGTTGCGCATCTGCTCTTTGAGCTCGTTGCGCGTCTGAACGGAATCGCGCTCGGCTTCCGCCTTCTTCACGTCGGCGTCGGCCTTCTTCTCGTCGATCTTGTCGCCGATGGCGTCAGTGGTGTCTTCCCACTTGTCCTGGATCTTGCGTCCGGCGGTCTCGGCCGTTTGCTTGGCGTCTTCCATGAATCCCATGGTTCGCTCCTTTCGTGAAGGTGACACTGCAGACGCTACGTCTCACCGGTTGCGGCTGCGGGGGGCTTGCGCGGCCGCGTGCAGTTTGCTATCGGTGACGTCGATCCGGATCTGGCACACTCGAACCCATGCGATTCGAGACAACTCTCGTCCTGGTCGGGAGCAACACCGGCATCGAGGTGCCGCCGGCTGTTCTGGATGAGCTCGGCGGCGGCAAGCGCCCCCTGGTCAGCGTGACGGTCAACGACAGCTACTCCTATCGGAGCGCCGTCGCGCCGATGGCCGGCAGGTACCTCATCGCCTTCAGCTCCGACAAGCGTGCCGCGACCGGCTTGGAGGGCGGCGAGGCGATCACCGTCGAACTGACCCTCGACACCGAGCCGCGCACGGTCGAGGTTCCCGATGATCTGGCGGCGGCTCTGGCCGCAGCCGGACTGCGTGACGCCTTCGACAAGCTCGCGCCGAGTCAGCAGAAGGCGCACGTCACGAGCGTCGAGGGCGCGAAGGCCGCCGAGACCCGGGCGCGCCGCGTGGCCGCGGTCGTGGAGAAGCTGTCCTAGAGTCCCCTGCGCGCGCGGCGGTGTGCCCCCTGATATGAGCGGCCCGAACCGAGCCATCGCTTCGGTTCTCGCCGAGATCGCCCCAGCACCGAGCTCGACGAGCCTGGCCCTGATCCCGATCGTGAACATCGGCTTCTTCCTGGTGGGCTTCGGCGACGCCGAATACGCCAAGCGGTCAAGGCGTGGGCATCGCGACGATGAGAAGGGCCCGAGGCGAATCGCCTCGGGCCCTTCTCATCGGTGCGTCGAGTCAGCCCCGCGGCGCGCCGGAGCGCGTGCCGTTGTGCTGTGCGCGGCGTGAGCCGGTCGGGCGCGCAGCCTGAACCGGACGCGGGTTGTGCGCGTGCGCGGGCTGGCCGGTGCCGGTGGAGTAGATCGGTCGCGCGGCGCCGGAACCGGCGGTGGCGTTGCGATCGCGACCCTGGGCGGAGCCCGACGCGTTGCCGCGGCCGCGGCCCTGGCCCTGGGTGGCCTGAGCCGAGCGGGGCTTGGACGAGCGCTGCTGCTGCGGCGCCTGCACCGGAGCGGGGCGTACGTACGCGGCGCGCTCGCCGACGAGCTCGGTGATCGGAGCGGACTCGGCGCCGACCTGCTCGAGCGCAGCGGTGATGCCCGCCTTGCGCAGAAGGTCGGCGACGTCACGGCGCTGCGAGGGGATCGTCACGGTGACCACGGTGCCGGCGGCGCCGGCGCGGGCGGTGCGGCCCGAGCGGTGCAGGTACGCCTTGTGCTCCATGGGCGGGTCGACGTGGACGACGAGCTCCACCTCGTCGACGTGCACGCCGCGCGCCGCGACATCGGTCGCGACCAGCACGCGCACCCCGCCCTTGGCGGGATCGGCGCTGAAGGCGGCGAGGTTGCGCTCGCGGGCAGACTGCGACAGGTTGCCGTGCAGATCCACCGACGGGATGCCGGCTGCCGTGAGCACCTTCGCGAGCTTCTTGGCCTGGTGCTTGGTGCGGGTGAAGAGGATGCGGCGGCCGCGCCCCGAGGCGAGATGCTTGACCAGGTCGGCCTTCTCCTCGTCGCTCACGAGGAAGACGCGGTGCGTCATCTCGCCCTGCGGGACGCTCTGGTCGTCGATCTCGTGGCGAACCTCGTCGCGGAGGAACTTGCGGACCAGGCCGTCGACGCCGCGATCGAGCGTGGCGCTGAACAGCATGCGCTGGCCGCCCTGCGGCGTGGCCGTCAAGATACGGGTCACGCCGGGCAGGAAGCCCAGGTCAGCCATGTGGTCGGCTTCATCGAGAACCGTGATCTCGACGCGGTCGAGGCGCACGACGCCCTGCTTCATGAGGTCTTCGAGCCGGCCGGGGCAGGCCACGACGATGTCCACGCCGTTGCGCAGCGCGGTCTCCTGCGGCTTCTGGCTCACACCGCCGAAGACGGTGGTGACAGTGAGGCCGGCGGCCGCAGCGAGCGGCTGGATGGTCGCGGCGATCTGCGTCGCGAGTTCGCGGGTCGGTGCCAGCACCAGACCACGTGGCCGGCCCGTGGAGCGGCTCGATGCGAACGCGCCGGACAGGCGCGCCACCAGCGGCAGCGCGAACGCGATGGTCTTGCCGCTGCCGGTGCGGCCCCGGCCGAGCACGTCTTTGCCTGCAAGGGAGTCGGGAAGCGTGTCGGTCTGGATCGGGAAGGCTTCGGTCTTGCCCTCACGGGCGAGGACGTTGGCCAGCGGCGCGGGCACGCCGAGGTCGAGGAAAGTAGGCATAGGGATGCTTTCGGGATGGCACGCCGCGAGATGGGCGCTGAGAGGGCGACGGCGCGGGTTCGCGCATCGGTTCGCCGTATGAAATGAGCCGCAGCAGAAAAAGCCGCGAAGCGTGACAACGACGCTGGGCGGAGGAATCCGCCGAGACAACGGTAGCACGCCAGGGTGCGCGTCCCCTGTGCGGCCCGATCCTGGGCATCGGCCCCACACCTCATGAGACTGTTATCACATACCCGGCCCTGCATGTGCCAACGCGTAGTGTGGGCCACAGATGATCGGCGATCCGCCCTTCTCTTTCGCATTTCCCGCACCCGCGGGACGCTCCGACCAGGCAGGTGTCGCGATCACTACAGTCTCCGCTCCCGAGTCCACGCTAGGTCGCGTACGCCAGACGTATGCACGCAAAGACAGCTTCCCCCCGATCACGCAGGCGTACACCAAGGTGTCGCAGGTCGTGCGCGAGACCGGACTGCTCGAGCGGACGCCGTGGTTCTACATCATCGTCGGGATCGCCATCGCCCTCGGTTTCGGCGGAGCGATCACCGGCTTCATCCTGCTGGGCGACAGCTGGTTCCAGCTGCTCATCGCCGCAGCCCTCGGCATCCTGTTCACCCAGGTCGCATTCCTCTCTCACGAGGCCGCCCACCGCACGATCCTCAGTTCGGGGCGCGCCAACGACACCCTGGGTCTGATCCTCGGCAACGGCATCGTCGGCATGAGCCGCGACTGGTGGGGTTCGAAGCACACCCGCCACCACGCCAACCCGAACCGGGTCAGCAAAGATCCCGACATCGAGGTCGACACCATCCGCTTCCTCGAGGTAGACGCCGAGAAGGTCAGCGGGCCCATGAGCCTGATCACCCGGCACCAGGGATGGCTGTTCTTCCCGCTCCTGACGCTTGAAGGCCTCAACCTGCACTTCCTCGCGTTCCGTCACCTGCTCGATTTCCGCCACCCCGTGAAGGACCGCTGGCTCGAGCTCAGCCTGTTGATTCTCCGCTTCGCGCTGGTGCTCACGCCCGTGTTCCTCTTCTTGCCCCTCGGCATGGCATTCGCTTTCGTCGGTGTGCAGATGGCCGTCTTCGGCATCTACATGGGTGCCGCCTTCGCCCCGAACCACAAGGGCATGCCGATCATCGACGCCGACGCGAAGCTCGACTTCTTCACCAAGCAGGTTCGCACCTCGCGCAACGTCTCCGGCGGCTGGTGGGCGACCTGGCTCATGGGCGGGCTCAACTACCAGATCGAGCATCACCTGTTCCCCAGCATGCCGCGTATGCACCTCGCGCAGGCGCGCCAGATCGTGAAGGACTACTGCAAGACGATCGATGTTCCCTACACCGAGACCACGCTGCTGAAGTCCTACGGAATCGTGATCCGCTACCTCAACGACGTCGGGCTCGCCGCTCGCGACCCGTTCGAATGCGGAATCGTCCAGAAGTTCCGCACCAAGGGAATCTGACCCGAGGGCATCCGCTTCACGTCCGGCGCCGATCGCTCCACGCGATCGGCGCCGTCGTGTCTGCGGGCTCGAGCGGCGGACGCCCCGCTCCGCCACCTGATCGCGACTCGCGCGCGCCGCGCGGACGGTACCCTCGTGTCTGGGGAGGTGCACGATGGCGAAGACCTCGGAGGCCGTCGCCGAGGGCGTCTCGATCGCATCCGCAGCTGCGCGGCTCACTGTGCGCAACCACATCCTGGTCGAGACGATCGCCCACGATGAGTCGTTCGACGTGGTGCACCTCGCGACGTTCGCACAGGAGACGCTGGTCGCCCTCGCGGTCGAGCAGGAAGCGGCCGCCGCGCTCGCGCGCAAGCAGCGCAAGAATGCCTGGGGCAGGTTCACCGACCCAGATGGCATGCACGACTATCGCGACCGGGACATTCGCAACCTCCGTAGGCGCGAGAAGCTGCACCGCCGCGTCGCGAAGGAGTTGCGCAACCGCGCTGCCGATTCCGAGTTCGTGCGCCTGATCGTCGAGCAGGCGAGGAATGCCGCCTGGGGCGACGTGGAGGCGAACCTGGAGCGGCGACTGCGTGTGGAGGGCATGCGCCCCGACGTGGACCCGGACTACGACATGATGCGCGGCGCGCGCATGCAAGCGCTGCGCCTGGTGGATCTGCCCAGACTGTCGGCCCATCGGCGCAAACTCGCCGAGGGTGAGGCGCTGCAGGCCGCCGCGCTCGAGGCCGCGCAGGTGGCAGAGCCGGCTGGCGAGTAGGTTCGCGCGGGTGGGTGCCGACCAGGTCGTGCCCGTGGCCGATGGAGCCTCGATTCGGCGGGAGTCCGAGCGTGGGGTATTCTGGACGCTGGTCTGCTCGTGAGGGCGATCATGCGCCCGTAGCTCAATGGATAGAGCATCTGACTACGGATCAGAAGGTTGGGAGTTCGAGTCTCTTCGGGCGCACACTGTGTTGAGACAGTGATCGGGGAAAAGTGCCGGAATTCCGGCACTTTTTTCCGTTTCCGGGGTCTGCCGCGACGTCGCTACGCGCCACAGCACGCCACCCTGCCGACCCTGAAGCCGGGGGAACCGCTCCTCTACCGTGTGCGCGGAGAGTACCTAGTGGTGTAGGTGTGACGGCACGGGCCGCTCGAAGACGTTCTATGTGCGCGAAGCGATCGAGACCCATCTTGATGAGCTCGAGGAGCGATACTGGGCTGACGAGGTCGTCCGCGACTGGGAGTCCTCGGGGAAGAAGTCGCGGCCCGCGGGTGAGCTGTGGGATGAGTTGGACGTGTGACGCGCGGGGGGCTTGAAACCTCCGCACAGTTCGACAAGGCGGCACGCAAGCTCGACCGACAGGTGCTGCGACGCATCAAGACCTACCTGGATGAGGTCTGCGAACTCGAGGACCCGCGCGCCCGCGGCAAGGGTCTGACAGGCGATCTTGTCGGCTATTGGCGGTACCGGATCGGCGACTATCGTGTGATCGTCGAGATCCGCGACAGCGTGCTCGTGATTGTTGCGATCGGGCTCGGGCATCGCTCCGACATCTACTGATCAGTCGTGGTTGGCCGCGGGGCTTGAGTGCCGAGGACGCCGCGATCTCCGGGATGGCCTACGACGCCGTGATCTCCGGGATGGCCTACGACGCGGTGCTGCGCAACATCGCAGTGATCGGCGAAGCCGCAAGTGCGTTGCCGAACGAGTTCAAGACTTCGCGTGCTGGTGTTCCGTGGCCGGCGATCGCGGGGATGCGCAACATCGTGGTCCATGAACACTTCCGGGTCGACCGCGACGTGATCCCGGACATCATCGACACCCGCCTGAGCGCGGTTGCCGAGTGGTTGCACAAGGATTCTCGGCTGACCACGGCTATGTGTGCACCGATGTGTGAACCCGGCCAGTTGTACCGCGGTAGTCAACGACTTCTCGGCCGAGATCCGTGTTCGGGTGAGTCGGGACTCGGTGTCCAAGTACGCGGGGGCAGCGGATTTCTCACCGGCCATTGCGGATGCGTTTCAACTGGGTGTTCGCGCCCGAAGTAGCCAAGCCCTGCCTCAGCGGGCGGCGATCTCGGCATCCATGACGTGCACGAGAGTGTGGGTGCCCGCCGAGATCGGCCGGCGGGCACCCCGGATCAGTCGCCTACCGGCGCTTCGGTTGTCCCCACGGGGGCGACGGCATATCCCATCGGGCGGGGCGCGCCGTTGCTGAGGATGTAGTCGGTCGCGCGCCTCGGGGAGCGTCCCGCGCGCACGTGCTGCGGCCACTGCGCCCACAGATCGACGTTCGGTACGAACTGCCAGAACCGGCCTGATCCCCACCGGTCGAAGAACCGGCTGTGCTCCGCCTCTGTCAGTTCGTGCCGCTCGAGGCGCAGCTCGAGGTCCTGGCACAGCAGGTAGTAGTCGGTCGGGGTGAATCCGACGGCGTGCAGCTGCCGTGCGAGGTCCTTCCACTTCCGCGGCGCCGCGGTGCCACCGCGGAGCATGCCCGGTGCGATGCTGAGCATCAGCGTGACGCCGGGGAACCACGGCGCGTAGTCGACCATGTACCGCGACCAGAGCGGCCGGTCCGAGTCGGGGACATCACCCCAGCCGTTGGTGGGCGACAGGTCGTCGGGGTCGCTGTCGGCGGTGAGGAGAGTGAACATGATTCGTCCTTTCGGGATGCGTCACCACCCACCCGGCGCCATGAAAGGAGCGGGTGCCGCAGAGGACCATCCATCGACTTGCCCGCGCGCGGTCGCGCCGGGCCGGTTCTTCCCCTGGGGCACCCCACTCAATGCGGAGGGTTGCCGGGCAGCCGGCCAGGTACCGACAGCTACCACTCTTGAACCTGGACAGAATCTAGCACCGAGGGGCGACATCGGCACCGAGTAAACCCCACTAACAGTGTGGGACCCTTCACCCTGTCAAAGACGGAAACGGTCGAATCGGGCGACTGACGGTGGTTCTGCAGCTGATCATCAAGAAGCGCCCCCCTTTGCCAGAATCACCACTCAGCGTTTCGCCGTGGTGGATCCGGTTCTTCGCTGAGGGGGTGACGTCGCCAGGCAGACGACGTCACCACGGCGTGAGGACTGCATGCTGTTGGTGCCTGCCCGCTACATCCAGCTGCGAGCAAGACGCTCACGCTCGGGAGAGCGCGACGGCTCTCCCAGACCACGTCAGCCTGTCGTCGCTCGCGAGGTACTCGATGTGAGATGCGGTCTCGGAGAGCGCGCTGATCAGGTTTCCACCGTCGAGCCCCTCCCACCCCCTCGACCATGTCAGCCGCTCCGCGATCTGCCACACCGTGAGTTCGGACGCGCCCGCGAGCACGTCGATGATCTCCTGGGCGCGCTCCTCGTGGTGGGCGTGCAGGTCGCGTGAGCGCTGGGCGAGGCCGTGGAAGCGATACTCGTGTGCGGGACACACCTCGAAGTCATCCCACGGGATCATGGCCTCGAGCGATGAATAATATGCCCGGAGGGCGTTGCTGTTGTCCTGCCTCGTGCCCAGGCCGACGTTCGGCGTGATCCTCGGCAGGACGTGATCGCCGGTCATGATCAGGCGATCATCGAGGTCGACCAGGCAGATGTGGCCCGCAGTGTGGCCGGGTGTGGCGATGACGCGCACGTTACGGCCCGGGAGTGCGAGAAGATCCCCGTCCTCGAGCAGTCGAGTGGGGCGCGCGAGCCGAGACATGCTGGCGAGCATCCGCGGACTGGCCGAAAGCGACTCGCGCGCAGCGTCGGGCACACCCCAGCGGTCGAGCGCGGTGCCATCATCTCCCGCGGATTCGACGGCAAAGCGTTCGAGCGTGCGTGCTTCCACCGGGTGCATCCCGATCCATGCGCCGGTGCATTCGGCGAGGTGGCTCACCATTCCGAGATGATCCGGATGAAGGTGGGTCGATACGACCCCGATGATCGAGTCGAAGCTCAGCCCCGCCGCGTCGAGCCCGGCGGCCATCTGGTCCCGCCCCTCGGCGCTATCCCAGCCGGGATCGATGACGACGCACTCGTCCTCGTCGTTGGTCAGGAGGTAGGAGAGCGTGTAGCGCACCGGATTGCCGGTGAATCCGATCGGCACCGACCACACGTGCGGCCCCACCTGCTCGACTGGCGGCATCGACTTCTCAAGCCATGCTGCTTTCTGGATGGTGCCTGTGATGGTGATCGACACGCGTCTCGTCTCATCCTCGTCCGACTCGGGCTTCGCACTCGCCGCCGACCTGTTCGGCCCTAGTACAGGGGTCGGCGCCATAGGCCATTATGGTCCCATTGCGGTCGTCGTCTCGCCTCCTCGCCGTCGGCGTCGGACCCTCGAGCTCGCACACGGTCGGACCCATGTGTGCCGCCCACGACTTCGCCGCGCCTGCGTGTGGGCGGCCTCCCCGAGCGGGTCGAGCGGGTGACCTGCACTCTTCACGGTTCCCTCGGCGCGACCGGGCTCGGCGTGGACGCACTGGCCCGGGACCAACTGCTCTGTCGGGGGTACCGGCGCTGGGCAAGAATGGAGGAAACGGAAAGGGGCCACATCATGGCTGACCGCAATTACACACTGTTCATTGGCGCATACGACGACGAGGCTTCCGCGCGAGCGGATTTCGCAACGATCAAGGATTTGGACGACCTGGCTGTTGAAGCCGCCGTGGTTCTCTCGCGGGATGCCCAGGGCAAGGTCGAGGTCAAGGAGCACGGTGGCGGGCTCATCAGCCGCGGCACCGCGATCGGCGCCGTCGGCGGCCTCGTCGTGGGACTGTTTGCACCTCCATTGCT
>NZ_WOYP01000025.1:16800-36209 GCF_011620715.1 Microbacterium sp.
CCGCGATCGGCGCCGTCGGCGGCCTCGTCGTGGGACTGTTTGCACCTCCATTGCTGTTAGCAGGCGTGGTCGGCGCGGGGATCGGTGCCGGCGTCGCGAAGATCGCCAAGCACCATGACGAGAAGAAGCTCGGAGTGGACGCTCAGGAGTGGCTCCCTGCTGACTCTTCGGCGATCGTGGCGGTGGTCGACGACCGTTACCTGGATCGCATCGATGCGGCATTCGAGAAGGCGACGAAGAAGATCGGCAAGGCCGTCGACAAGGGCGACTACGATGACGTCGTCAAGGCGGTCAACGAGGGCGACGAGAAGATCGTCGAAGCGATCGAATCCTGATCGATTCCTGATCGATCCCGTTACGACCCGCTGGCGCGAGACGACGGCGGGTTCTCACCGCCGTCGCGCTCCTTGCCGGTCGGACCGAGCCTGGTGCTCGGCTGGATGCGCCCCGTGGCGCGGTCTTCAGACAGGGACGTCAGCCCGACCTTTCGCATGCGCGACCCACGCGTCCCACACCGGATCGAGAGGTGAGCTGTGCGTGTGGTCGGAGAGGTGGCGCGCCATCGCCCCCGGGCGATCGAACTCGAGGTCCATCGGGCGGGCAGGCGGGCGGAATCCGACGGCGATCACCGCATCGACCACCCGATTGCTGCCGAGCACCCCGGGCTCGGGCTCCGTGCCGTCTGCCTCCAGTCGCTCGACCAGGATGGGTCCGCCAGCGTCCACGACTGTGAGCGCCGAGACCAACCGCCCGCCCCGCTCGCCGTGCCTGCCGAGCACGAGCGTCTCGCGGATCACGGCTCCTGCGCCGGATTCCAGCGTGAGGGAGCCGCGGCGTACGACGTCGGCCCCGTCGGTGACGACGAACGGCAGGCCGTGCCACAACAGCGTCCCACCGGCTCCGATCCGAGCGCCCAGGAGCCATGACGAGCGCGCTCCGGGGTAGGCGACCGTGCCTCCGACATCCTCGATCTCGAGAGTGCACCCCGGTCCGACGTCGATCTCGATCTGCACGTCGTCGCCGCCGAGCAGCACCATGCCGGCCGCGGCGACCGCGATGTGTGCACGCACCGCATCGCGCGAGATCAGGCGCGGTGCGAGCGCGCCGACGGCGAGTTCCACGTGCGCGCGCGGATCGCCGGCAGTGACCGCGATGCGCGTTGAGGTCACTCGTTCGCGGTCCTCGCCGCGCCGGCGTGCGCTTGGGAGTGATCGTCGTCGGCGTTCGAAGTGTGCACCGTGTCATCGCCGTGAGAGTGGATGAATCCGCCCTCGGGATGCTCGTCATCGGCGTGGAAATGCGGGGCCATCGGCCCGGGGTCCTGCGCGACGTGGGTTCCCGCCCGGTGGCCCGCGAGGATCGAGAGTACCCATGCGCGCAGCGCCGCAACCGAGGCGGCGTCGTTCCGCGACAGGGCGAGTACGGCGCGGCCGTCTCGCGCCGCTTCGGCATCCGCGACCATCTGCGCCACATCGACGTCGACGTACGGGGCGAGGTCGGTCTTGTTGACCACGAGGAGGTCGGCACGACCGATGCCCGGGCCGCCTTTGCGGGCGACATCGCCGCCGCCCGCGACATCCAGCACGAAGATCTGCGCATCGACGAGAGCCGGCGAGAACGTCGCGGTCAGGTTGTCGCCGCCCGACTCGATGAGCACCACGTCGAGGGGCGCGAAATCCCGCTCCAGGTCTTCGGCGGCGAGCAGGTTCGTGGTGATGTCATCGCGAATCGCGGTGTGCGGACACGCGCCGGTCTCCACGGCGCGGATGCGCTCGGGCTCGAGCACCCCGGCCGAGCGCAGGAACCGGGCATCCTCATCCGTGTAGATGTCGTTCGTGATGACGCCGAGGCGCAGTTCGGTCGCGAGGACGCGGCACACCGTCGCGATGAGCGACGATTTGCCGGTGCCGACGGGGCCGGCGACGCCGAGACGAAGAGCGCGGGGGGCGGGAACCGCCGGTGTGGTGGAAGAGCTGTCAGGCACGGAAGAGTCTCCTGTTCGTGATGGCGTGGGCTTCGGTCCACGCCTCGGCTTGGGGCGCGCTCGCGGCAGGGATCGCCTCGGGCGAGTCGAGTGCCGCGAGCTGCGAGATGAGGGGATCGACCGCAGCGCACGCGTCGATCACGAGGCGCACGCCGTCGACGGGGTCGCCGGGTTCGAGCTTGAGAAGAGCAGCGACCCCGCCGGCCATGTCGTCGTAGACGGCCACGCGGACGAGGGTCTCGGCGTCGAGCCCCGCGTGTGCAGCGATCGCGCCGAGCACGATCGGCCGAGGGGGCGTCGCGGCCCCGTCGGTGAGGGCGGCGATCGCCGCCGACTGCGGCCACAGCCGCTGCGCCAGTCGGAGAAGCCCGCGGCCGAGGTCGGTCGATGCGGTCCGCGCCGCACGACTCGGGGTGCGCGCCGCCCACGCGCGTTCGACGGGTGCGTAGGACGCTCCGTTCAGGGCGGCCCGCCGCGCCACGACCGCCGTCGCCGCATCCACGAGCGTCGTCGTCCGCGCCCGGGCCCGCAGGAACGCGCCGACATCGTCACGCGAGAGCCCGCCCTGGATGGCCGGCTCGACGCCCGCGGAGAACGCATGCCCGCCTGAGGGAAGTCGTGCGTCGGCGAGCAGCAGGGCCATGGTGTGCGCGGTGGAGTCCATGGACCGGTTTCAGAACATGTTGTACAGCTGGGCCAGGGGGAGGGATGCCGCGGGTGCGGCGTGCACGTCTTCGCCGTCGATCGAGATCTCGAACGTGTCGGGACGGATGCGGATCGACGGCAGAACGTCGTTGTTCTTCATGTCGGCTTTGCCGATGTGACGCGTGGGCTCGACCGCAGCCAGTCGACGACGCAGCCCGAGCGTCTCGGCCAGGTCGTCTTCGAGCGCGGCGGGCGAGACATATGTCACCGACAGGTCCGCTCCGATCGTGTCGCCGAAAG
Source organism: Microbacterium sp. (assembly GCF_011620715.1). Classification (GTDB taxonomy): domain Bacteria; phylum Actinomycetota; class Actinomycetes; order Actinomycetales; family Microbacteriaceae; genus Microbacterium. Next base: position 19,730 of record NZ_WOYP01000025.1, read on the forward strand.
AAGGGCGCATCATCACGGGCTGGGGTGTCGGGATCGAGGCGTTCGGGTCGCCGAGCGCGGCCCACGCGATTGCACCGCCCTTGACGACGACTGCGGGCCGCACACCGAAGAACTTCGGGTCCCACACCGTCAGGTCGGCGAGTTTGCCGACCTCGATCGATCCGACGTCGTACGCGATCCCGTGCGCGATCGCGGGGTTGATCGTGTATTTCGCGACGTAGCGGCGTGCCCGTTCGTTGTCGGCCGGCATCCCGCCGCCCAATGGGCCGCGACGGTGCTTCATGACATGCGCGACCTGCCACGTGCGCGTGATCACTTCGCCGATCCTGCCCATCGCCTGCGCGTCGGACGAGGTCACCGAGAGCGCTCCGATGTCGTGCAGGATGTCTTCCGCCGCGATCGTGGTGGCGCGGATGCGGGACTCGGCGAACGCGAGATCCTCGGGCACAGCGGGGTTGAGGTGGTGGCAGACCATCAGCATGTCGAGGTGCTCTGCGACGGTGTTGACGGTGTGCGGGAGGGTCGGGTTCGTGGAGCCGGGAATCACGTTCGGCAGCCCCGCGATCGAGAGGATGTCGGGGGCGTGACCGCCGCCGGCTCCTTCGACGTGGAAGGCGTGGATCGATCGGCCGCCCATCGCCGCGATGGTGGACTCGACGAAGCCTGCCTCGTTCAGCGAGTCCGAGTGCAGAGCGACCTGCAGGCCCCACTCCTCGGCCGCGCGCAGGGAAGCGTCGATCGCCGCGGGAGAGGACCCCCAATCCTCATGCACCTTGTAGCCGGCGGCACCCGCGAGCGCCTGCTCCTTCAGCGCGGCCATCGACACGGTGTTGCCCTTGCCGAGCAGAAGGATGTTGACGGGCAGGGGATCGAGCGCACGGTGCATGGCTGACAGATGCCACGCCCCGGGCGTGACCGTCGTCGCCTTCGACCCCTCCGACGGCCCCGTGCCGCCGCCCACGATCGTGGTGATCCCGGTCGCGAGAGCCTCGTGGATCTGCGAGGGTGAGAGCAGATGGACGTGCGAGTCGATGGCGCCCGCGGTCACGATGCGCCCCTCGCCGGAGATGACATCGGTCGACGGCCCGATGATCATGTCGATGCCGTCGCTGATGTCGGGATTGCCCGCGTGCCCGATCCCGACGATGCGGCCGTCTCGGATGCCGATGTCGGCCCGGATGATGCCCCACCAGTCCAGGATGATCGCGTTCGTGATCACCGTGTCGAGGGCGCCCTCTGCTCTCGTCGCGGTCGCTTGCGCCATGGACTCGCGGATCGACTTTCCGCCGCCGAAGACGGCCTCCTCGCCACCGACGGTGAGGTCGCTCTCGATCTGGATCCACAGGTCGGTGTCGCCCAGGCGCACCTGGTCGCCGACCGTCGGGCCGTATATCGCCGCGTACCGGGATCGGTCAAGCCAGACCATCGAGCAGCTCCTGACCGTCGGTCTTGATCTGGATGCCGGGTACCCGGCGTGAGCCTCGCAGTGCCACGGCGTCGAGCTCGCGGGACGCGCCGGGCTCGAAGCGCTGCGATGTGCCGGAGGGGATGTCGAGTCGGAACCCGTGTGCGAGCGCTCGGTCGAACTCCAGTGCGGCGTTCACGTCGGGGAGGTGGATGTGGGAACCGACCTGGATCGGGCGGTCGCCCGTGTTCACGAATACCAGCCGGATGCGCTCGTCCTCGCTGCGGCCGGCGTTGAGCTCGATGCGCCCCGGCTGGATCCGGTAGGCGCCGGGGCCGTGGGGAGAAGCGGATGCCACGGGACTCCTCAGTCGATCGGATGGTGGACGGTGACGAGCTTGCGGCCGTCGGGGAACGTCGCCTCGACCTGCACGTCGGCGAGCATCTCCGGGACCCCTGGCATCACCTGCTCGCGCCGCAGGACGGTGCGGCCCTCCTGCATCAGCTCGGCGACCCCGCGTCCTTCTCTGGCCCGTTCGATGACCCAGCACGAGAGCAGAGCGACGGTTTCGGGATGGTTGAGGAGGATCCCGCGTTCGAGCCGGTCGCGCGCCACCATGGCGGCGACCGACAGCAGGAGCTTCTCGGTTTCGGCGGGAGTGAAGTGCATTCATGGCCTCCGGCGGGTGATGTCAGAAGTGTGCCATATCGAGCGCTTTCGCCGGAAGCATTCCGAATGCCAGGACGACAGCATCCACTTGCGAATTCGCGGAATAGCAGGCATTTTGCCACGATGTCCGGTTCACGGTTAACAGAATCGGAACAATCAAGAAATGTCAGAGTAATGTCACGGTCCCATGCTGACCTTAACCACAGCAGTCGGCGACACCCTGTTTCACCGATCAACCCGTTCCGTCACTCCCTCGGCATGCCTTCCATCGGCGTGCTCCGGAGTCGCCTGCGCGACGGCGTCATCGGCGTGCCTGCAGGACGCACGGCTCATCCCGAGAACGCACCACCCTGCACCACACAGAAACGGAGATCCTCATGAGCACCACACGCACACGGTGGCTGAAGACGGCCTTGGTCGTCCCGGCCATCCTCGCGACCACAGCCCTCGTACTCTCCGGCTGCGGCTCCCGCGCCGGCGATACCGCCGAGCCGAGTGCATCCGGCGCGGCGGCCGAGAGCTGCATCGACACGTCCGGCGACACGATCAAGCTCGGTTTCCTCAACTCGCTCACGGGCGGAATGGCGATCTCCGAGAAGACCGTCTCCAACGTGCTGCATATGGCAGCCGACGAGATCAACGCCGACGGGGGCATCCTCGGCAAGCAGATCGAGTACATCCAGGAGGACGGTGCCACCGACTGGCCGACCTTCGCCGAGAAGACCGAGAAGCTGCTGACCCAGGACTGCGTCGCCGCGATCTTCGGCGGCTGGACCTCGTCGTCCCGAAAGGCCGTCAAGCCGGTCGTCGAGGAGAACAACGGCCTGTTCTTCTACCCCGTGCAGTACGAGGGCCTCGAAGCGTCGCCGAACATCTACTACACCGGTGCGACGACGAATCAGCAGATCCTCCCCGCGATGGACTACCTCGCTTCGCAGGGGGTCAAGACTCTCTTCCTCGCGGGTTCGGACTACGTGTTCCCGCGCACCGCGAACGCGATCATCAAGCTCTACGCTGCCGAACTCGGCATCGAGATCGTCGGCGAGGAGTATGTCCCCCTCGACAAGGACGACTGGACCACTCAGGTGTCGAAGATCGTCGCAGCCGACCCCGACTTCATCTTCAACACGATCAACGGCTCGTCGAACGTCGGCTTCATCAAGGCCTACTACGACGCCGGGCTCACGCCGGAGACGACACCGATCATCTCCGTGTCGATCGCCGAGGAAGAGGCGCCGTCGATGGGCCACGAGGTCACCGGCAACTATGCGTCGTGGAACTACTTCCAGTCGATCGAGTCCCCGGCCAACGCGAAGTTCATCGCAGACTGGCAGGCCTACCCGGGCAGCAGCGGAGTGACCTCCGACCCGATGGAGGCGGCGTACATCTCGCTCTACCTGTACAAGGAGCTGGTCGAGGCGGCTGGTTCGTTCGAGGTCGACGATGTGAACGCCGCCGCCGCGGCGGGGGGCATCAGCTTCGACGCACCGGAGGGCACCGTCGTGCTGAACGGCGACAACCACCACATCTCCAAGGAAGGCCACATCGGCCGGATCAACGCCGACAACCAGTTCGACATCGTCTGGTCGTCGGACGGACCGATCGAGCCGGACCCGTTCCTCGAGGGCTACGACTGGTTCCCGGCCGATGTCCGTGACGCACTCGTGGCTTCCGCGGGCTGATTCACCCACAGGACCCGGGGGTTCCGTGCACGGCATGGGACCCCCGGGCTCCGCGACAACCTCCAGATCTCCCCACCGCAGAGAGAGCGAAAGCACGTGGATGCACTTCTACCGCCGCTCCTGAACGGCACCGCGCTGGGTGCGCTGCTTCTTCTCGCCGCGCTCGGGCTCACCCTCACCTTCGGTCAGATGGGGGTGATCAACATGGCGCACGGCGAGTTCATCATGGCCGGCGCCTTCATCGCCTACGTGACACAGCTGGTCGTCACCTCCAGCAACATCTCGATCCTGCTGGCGCTGCCGCTCGCCTTTCTGGGCGCCGGACTCCTCGGCCTCCTGCTGGAGATCGGCATCATCCAGTGGATGTACCGACGGCCGCTGGACACCCTTCTCGTCACGGTCGGGGTCGCTCTGATCCTTCAGCAGATCGCGCTGCAGATCTTTCCCGCGCAGGGCGTCCCGGTGGAGGCGCCCGGCTGGCTGGACGGGCAGATCAACGTTCTCGGCTATGCATGGCCCCTTCGCCAGGTGTTCACCATCGCGCTTGCCGCGCTCTGCCTCGCCGCCCTTGCCGCCTGGCTCAAGTACTCGTCCTTCGGGCGGCGGATCAGGGCCACCGTGCAGAATCGGGACCTCGCCGAGACCAGCGGCATCCGCACGCGCAACATCGACCGCGTCACCTTCTTCGTCGGTTCCGGCCTGGCCGGTGTCGCCGGCGTTGCGGCATCCCTGATCGGCGGCACGAATTCTCAGATGGGCACCCAGTACATCATCCCGGCGTTCCTCGTCGTGGTCGCCGGCGGGGTCGGCCAGATCAAGGGCACAGTCATCGCAGCGTGGGCGTTCGGAGTCGCGCTGTCGTTCTTCGCCGACTGGACGACCGGAAGCATGGCCCAAGTGCTCGCCTTCGTGCTCCTGGTTGTCTTCCTGCAGTTCCGACCACAGGGCCTGTTCACGGTCCGCACCCGGGGGTTGACATGACGAAATTGAAGCCATGGCTTCCACTCATCGGCATCGGGATCTTCGCCGTCCTGCTCCTGGTCGTCGCCCCCGCCGTCCTCTCGATGCACTGGATCAGCAACCTCGGCAAGTACTGCAGCTGGGCGATCGCCGCGGTGGGGATCGGACTCGCCTGGGGTCGTGGCGGAATGCTGGTCCTGGGTCAGGGGGTCTTCTTCGGGCTCGGTGCCTACGCGATGGCGATGCACCTCACGTTGGAGAGCACGGCACCGGGCAGCCTCCCGGTCTTCATGATCCTGTATGACCCGTCGGCGTCGCTGCCGGCCTTCTGGGAGCCGTTCCGCAGTGGCGTGTTCACGGTGGCGGCCATCCTGCTGCTCCCCGTGATCGTGGCGGGAGTGCTCGGCTATGCCCTGTTCAAGCGTCGGATCAAAGGGGCGTACTTCGCAATCCTGTCGCAGGCGCTTGCCGTGGCGCTGGCCGTGCTGATCAGTTCGACGATCCGTGAGACCGGCGGCGACACCGGGCTCAGCGACTTCAAGTACTTCTTCGGGTTCGTCCTGAACGACGACGCGAACAAGGTCATGGTCTTCATGATCGCCGCCTCCCTGCTCATCCTCTGCCTGCTTGCGGTGTGGCAGCTCAATCGCAGCCGTTACGGCGAACTGCTGATTGCCACCCGTGATGCCGAAGAGCGCGTGCGGTTCCTCGGCTACGACCCTGCCAACATCAAGCTGGTCGCCTACGTGGTCGCCGCGGTGATGGCCAGCATCGCAGGCGCGATGTTCGTCCCCATCGTCGGCATCATCACGCCGGCCGAGATCGGCGCTTCCGCCTCGATCCTCATGATCGCCGGTGTGGCGCTGGGTGGGCGCGCCTCGCTGTTCGGTCCGGCTCTCGGGGCGATGGCAATCGGCTGGGGACAGTCGAGTCTCGGCTCCAGCTGGCCCGACGGGTGGGTCTACATCCTGGGCCTGGTCTTCATCCTCGTGACCCTCTTCCTCCCCATGGGACTGTCCTCACTGTTCGGAAAGGCGAAGGGTCTGGTGTGGCGCCCGCGTGAAACACCCCCCGCTTCGCTCGCCGACCCGGCACTCGTGCTCGAGCCTGTCGAGGAGCCGGTGGTTGAAGACGAAGAGGTGACGAAGTGACCGCCGCCGATGGCTCGCTTGTCGTCACCGATCTCAAGGTCGAATTCGATGGATTCGTCGCCGTCGGCGGCGTCTCCTTCGACGCCCACCCCGGCGAGGTGAGATTCCTCATCGGCCCGAACGGCGCCGGAAAGACGACCTGCATCGATGCCATCACGGGCCTGTCGAAAGGCACCGGTTCGGTGAAGCTCGGCGACCAGGAGCTGCTGGGCAGGTCCACCCAGAAGATCGTCCGGCTCGGAGTCGGGCGAACCTTTCAGACGGCGAGCGTCTTCGAGCAGCTTTCCGTTCTGCAGAACCTCGACATCGCGGCCGGGCTCCGTCGCTCCTCGTGGTCGCTGCTGCGGGCACGCCGAGGCGTCGATCCGGCGATCAAGGTGGCGCTGGAGGAGACCGGGCTCAGCAAGGAGCGCGACACGCCCGCGGGCATCCTGTCTCACGGCCAGAAGCAGTGGCTGGAGATCGGGATGATGCTCGTGCAGGAGCCCCGCGCGCTTCTGCTGGACGAACCCGTCGCCGGGATGAGCCAGGATGAGCGGACCGCCACGGGCGAGCTGCTGCACCGCATCGCCGAGCGGCGCGTCGTGCTGGTCGTCGAGCACGACATGGACTTCATGCGCCGTTACGCATCGCGCGTCACGGTGCTGCACCAGGGAAAGATGCTCTCGGAAGGCAGCGTGGCGCACGTGCAGGCCGACCCCAAGGTGCAGGAGGTCTACCTCGGCACCGCCGGGGCCGTGACTACGCAAGACACCCCGCAGGGGGAGGGAGCCTGAGATGCTCGAGATGAACGATATCCGGGCCGGGTACGGGCGGACGCTGGTGCTGCACGGCGTGACGCTGCCTTCTGACAAGGTGGTCGCCGTGCTCGGCCACAACGGTGCCGGAAAGTCGACGCTCCTGCGGGTCGCCATCGGACTCATCAAGCCGCGCAGCGGCCAGGTGATCTTCAACGGCGAGGATGTGACATCGCTGCCACCCAACAAGCGCGTCGCGCGCGGCATGGGATACGTTCCGCAGGGTCAGCAGGCGTTCGGGCAGCTGACGACCATGGAGAACCTCCAGCTCGTCGCCGACGGCCGAAAGCGCGGCAAGGCTCTCATCGAGCAGCAGCTCTCGCGCTTCCCCGCGTTGGAGAAGTTCGCCACCCGCAAAGCCGGCCTGCTCTCGGGCGGCCAGCGTCAGCAGCTCGCGATCGCCCGGGCGCTCATCACAGAGCCGAAGCTGCTCATCCTCGACGAGCCGACCGAGGGCATTCAGCCGACGATCGTCGCCGAGATCGAGCAGACGGTGATGCAGCTGGCGAGCGAGGGCCTGTCCGTGCTCCTCGTCGAGCAGCACATCGGCTTCGCACTCGAGGCCGCAGACAAGTACCTCGTGCTCGCGAGCGGGTTCGCCTCGAGCACCGGCGACGGTGGAGCGTCCGCGACCGAAGGCGTGCGGGCGGCGATGGCGATCTGACACCGTGGGTGCGCATCGCCGTCTGCGCGCAATGCGGCTGTAACACGCGAGGCGCACAATGAGCCCAACGCGAGGCGCACGTTGAGCCCAACGCGAGGCGCGGGGAATGCGACGTGGGGTGCGGTTCAGGGTGAGCAGGGCAGACAACGCGCGGGCAGCCGCCGAGGACAGCCTCGAGGACTATGCCTTCCGCTATGTGCCACGGACGTTCCGGCGCTGGAGCGCCGGCTCGATCGGGGTCACCGCGCTCGGCTCGATCGCCTTCCTCGCCGACTTCTCGATCGGGGCCAGCGTCGGAATCGACCATGGCACGAACAACGCCGTGCTCGGCATCCTGTTCGCGTCGATCATCATCTTCATCGTCGGCCTGCCCATCGCGTATTATGCGGCTCGCTACAACCTCGACCTGGATCTGATCGCCCGTGGGTCCGGTTTCGGCTACTACGGCTCGTCGATCACAACCGTGATCTTCGCGGTGTTCACGTGCATCTTCTTCGCCCTCGAGGGGGCGATCATGGCGCAGGGGCTGCATGTCGCGCTCGCCATCCCCCTCCCGATCGGCTATCTCGTCTCCACCGTGGTGGTGATCCCGATCGTGATATACGGGATGCGCGCGCTCGAGCGCCTGCAGTTCTGGACCACGCCGCTGTGGCTCGCGCTCGCGCTGCTGCCGCTGCTCTGGGTGATCGTGTCCGACCCCGACGCGGTGAGCGCATTCGTGGCGTTCACCGGCGAGTCCGATGGCGCGGTCAGTTTCGATGCGGTCGTCGCGAGCGCCGCGGTCTGCTTCGCGCTGACGCCGCAGCTGGCCGAGCAGATCGACGTGATCCGGGTGATGCCGCCGCGCACCCGCCTGAACCGGCGGTCATGGTGGGCCTCGCTCCTGTTTGCGGGGCCCGGCTGGGTGCTCTTCAGCGGTATGAAGCAGGTCATCGGTGTCTTCCTCGCGGTGTACCTCATCACCCGTGTCGACCCGAGTCTCGGCCAGCGGGCCGCCGAGCCGGTCCGCCAGTTCATCGCCCTTTACGAGTCGATCATGCCGGAGTGGCTGGCGGTCGGGCTGGCGCTCGTGCTCGTCGTCGTCGCCCAAGTCAAGATCAACGTCACGAACGCCTACTCCGGGTCGTTGGCCTGGTCGAACGTGTACACGCGGCTTACCAAGACCTACCCGGGCCGATCGATCTTCATCTTCTTCAACCTGGCCATCGCGTTCGCGCTCATGATGATGGATGTCTTCAGTCTCATCAGCTTCGTGCTCAGCCTCTACGCGAACGTCGTGATGGCGTGGCTCGTCACGATCGCCGCCGACATCGCGATCAACAAGCACGTCCTTCACATCTCGCCGATCGTCCCCGAGTTCCGACGCGGGATGCTGCGCGACTGGAATCCGGTCGGCCTCGTGTCGGTGGGCCTGGCTTCGCTCCTGTCGCTGGCGGTGTTCGGGGGACTGTTCGGCGAAGAGGTGCGACCGTTCTCGGTGCTGATCGCCATCGGCATCGCGGTGATCACGACCCCGCTCATGGCGCTGATCACGGGCGGCAGGTACTATCTGCGACGCCAGACGGACGGCATCGATTCGCCGATCCTCGATGCCGACGGCAACCCGTCGGGTGAGCGGCTTCGCTGCCACGTCACCGGCTACACGTTCGAGCGTCCGGATATGCTGGCCTCTGCGGAGCGCGGGGCTCGTGGAGAGACGCAGTACGTGTCTTCACTCGCACTGACGCTGGATGACTCGGATCGCTATGTGCTGCCCGCCGAGCCGACCGCACCGGCCAGGCGGCAGAAGGGAAGGGGCGGATGATGGCGGAGGGCGTCGACACTCCGACCGCGATCCTCGCCCACGCCGCCGTGGCTCTGCGCGAGCACCCGTTCGACGACATCTCGTACCGCAGTCTCGGCGACGCGGTCGGCGTGTCGGAGAGGACCGTCTACCGTCACTTCCCGACGAGGTCGCACCTCTTGGAGGGCGTCGCGGGGTGGATCGAATCCACCGAGTTCCCGTTGCCGCCGTTCGTCACTCTGCCGCAGTTCCGGCAGGCTGTGCGCGCCCGGTTCCTCGCCTTCGATTCGTCACCGGCGTTCGCCTTCGTGTGTGCGCGCGCTGCATCCATCTCACCGACCGGCGAGCCGGAGCCCACCTTCTTCACCCGAGCGCTGGTCGCGATGCTCGCCACGAATCATCCGTCGGTGAACGCGCGGGATCTGCGCCGCGTGGCGGCCACCTTGCGCTACTTTGCTTCGGCCCAGTTCTGGGCTCGCATGCGGACCGGCTTCGAGATGAGTGCGCCGGCCATCTCGGACGTCTTCGATCGCACCGTCGGCGAGGTCCTGGGCGGCCTGCTGATCATCACCGACACCGCGATGGACAGCGTCTCGCGCCGGGCGCTCGGCTGACGATGTCGGCGACCACCGATCCACCGGCGCACGCGGACGGCGACGTGAGTCGCACCCAGGAGGCGATCCTCGCCGCCTACGCCGACCTGATCGAGGAGCTCGGCACGGACGACGTCTCGTTCCGGCTGATCGCGAGACGTGCGGGCGTCGGCGAGCGCACCGTCTTCCGCAACTACGCGACCAGGGTAGATCTCCTGCTGGCCACGGCGGCATGGATCGAGAGCAGGGTCTTCGTGCGGCAGGATTCACCGAGCATCTTCGACATGCCTCTTACGATCCGGGCCGCGATGGAGTCCTACGACCATCGCCCGGAGCTGGCCCATGTGGTGGCCGAAACGACCATGCGAGGGATAGGCGGTGCCGCGCCCAGCCCGCGGCGGGCGATGCTCGAGGAGATGATCGATGCTGAGATCCCGGCGCTCGGAGACGCTGAGCGCCGAGCGATCGTCGCGGCGCTGGCGCACCTCGACTCGGCGGCGACCTGGGTCACGTTCCGCCGGGAGTTCGGAATGAACCGCCGCGATATCGCCGACGCCGCAGCTTGGGCGGCGGAGGCTGTGCTGGATCCGATCCGCTCACGCGTCGGCTGACACCTGGTTCGCGAGGAAGAGCATCTCGCCGACCATCGCCCGGAACACCGCCGGGTTGGCATAGTTGAGGTCCCACTGGAAGTGGTGGAACGTGGACCAGGTCCACCGGCCGTCCGGCAATTGCACGAAAGAGCCCGCGTGATCGTCGGGGAAGATCTTTCGGACGGTCTTCTCGTACGCATCGGGCATCGTGCGATCCGGGAAGATCAGGTAGAAGTCCTCGTAGCCCGGCTTGTCCGCGATCGCCTTCCGGGCCCATTCGTGCTCGTTGCTGGTGTGGTTGAAGATGAAGTCCACGACCAGCGAGATGCCGGCCAGCCGCAGGTCGGCGGCCAGGGCTGAGAGCTCCTGCATCGTGCCGAGCGCCGGGTTCACCCGCCGGTAGCTCGAAACCGCACTCGAGCGGTCGCGCGTTCCACGATGCGGCCGCGTCGAATGCGCCGGAAGCCTCGGAGGCTATGCGCCGCACCTCGACGATGTCGCCCGTCCACTCGGCGGTGAGTCTCGGCATGACACTCCTTCGTGCATCGCTGGTGCCCGTTTCACAATAGGGTCTCGCGCGGGGGGCTGACAGACTGGTGTCATTGGATACGGGAGGCCGCGATGAGACTCGTTCAAGTGGCGCTGCACGCCGATGACCTCGGCCGCGCCGCGGACTTCTACACTGTGCTGCTCGAGTCCGCACCGATCGCCCGTTTCGACGAATCGGGATTGGTCTTCTTCGACCTCGACGGCGTACGGCTGCTGCTCGACCGCAATGCTCCCGCATCCCTCCTCTACCTGTACGTCGAGAACGTGCATGACGCCCTCGACCGTCTGGGCGGGCTCGTCGATGTCGTGTCGCGTCCGCATGTCATCTTCACGCACCATGAAGACACGCTCGGGCCCGCGGGCCACGACGAGTGGCAGGCGTTCATCACGGACACCGAGGGAAACACCGTCGGTCTCGTGGCCTTCCAGCGGCACTGACGCCGGGCTGCACGGCCTCCTTCGCGTTCTCGAGACGAGCCGAACCGATATCGCCCTGACCGGGGATTCGCTGTGGGCGAACGACTGGCACTCTCGACTGTAGAGTGCTAAATTGAACGTAGTTGAGTCGTGAGGACTCAACTTATCGGAAACACACCGCCGGGCGAGACGTCCGGCCCTGCGACAAGGAGATGAATCATGGCCAACTACGACCCGTTCCGTGAGTTCGACCGTTTCGCGTCGAGCCTGTTCGACCCGCGCCGCGGACCCCGCCGGATGCCGATGGATCTGTACCGCGACGGTGACCACTATGTGCTGACCGCCGATCTGCCGGGCATCGACCCGGGCTCGGTCGACATCGACGTCGACGGCCAGTTGCTGACGATTCGCGCCGAGCGCACTCTCGCCGGAGGCGAGGGCGTCAAGTGGATCACACGCGAGCGCGAGGCCGCGAGCTTCCTGCGTCAGCTCAGCCTCGGCCAGGGCATCGACACTGAGCGCATCGCCGCGAACTACAGCAACGGTGTGCTGCACGTGACCATCCCGGTCAGCGAGAAGGCCAAGCCCCGCAAGATCGAGGTCGAGACCGAGAGCGCGTCGCCGGTGCTGCGCGCCCACGAGAGCAGCGAGCCGCAACCCGTCGAGCAGTAGCCCGATCGACGGAATGCCCTGGACCGCACGGTCCAGGGCATTCCGCGTTCGGGCAGTCGGAGCGAAGCGGCGACGCCGCCGAACGCGCGGCCGCCGCAGTTCGCGAGGTCGCCGGAGCAGGTGCCGTGGTGCACGTGCGGGTCGGCCGGTGCACGTGTGAGCGACTCCGGCCGGGGGCGTAGCCTGAACGTGTGAGCGCATACGTCTCGGCGTTCGAGTTGTTCTCCATCGGAGTAGGACCCTCGAGCTCCCACACGGTCGGCCCCATGCGGGCGGCCCGTGATTTTGCGGTCCGCCTGCGCGAGGGGGGGCTGCTCGATCGTGTCCTGCGGATCACCTGCACGCTGTACGGTTCGCTCGGCGCGACCGGGGTCGGCCACGGTACACCGGACGCCGTCGTTGCCGGGCTGCAGGGACTTTCACCCGAGACGGTTGACCCGGCTGTCGTGCGCTCGGCGTGGACGTCATGGCCTGCGAGTGCCTCGGTGATGCTGGACGGCACGCACCCGGTCGCGTTCGCGAAGTCGGACGTGGTCTTCGCCGCGCGCGTGCGGCTGCCGGGCCATCCGAACGCGATGACGCTCGAGGCGTGGTCGACGGCGGGCTCGACACCGGATGCTGTCGCGGTCCGGCTGGCGGCGGCAGGCGTACGCAGCACGGGTGTCGCGCCGGTTCCTGATGCCACGCCGGCGGGTGTCGGTGACGGGCCGGTCGAGGGTCTCCTGCTGAGTGACACCTACTACTCGATCGGCGGCGGCTTCATCCGCCGCGAAGGCGAGCCGTCGCGGGTGGCGGCACACGCGTTTCCGCTCGCGTTCGACAGCGCGGGGGCGCTCTTGGAGCTGTGCGATGAGCGTGGGATCACGGTCGCCGAGGCGGCGCGCATCAACGAGGAGGCGCTGCGCACCGACGAGGAGATCGCCGCCGGCCTTGACCGTATCTGGGACGCCATGTCGGCGTGCGTCGAGGCAGGGCTGCAGCACGGCGGGGCGCTGCCCGGACTGATGCACGTCAAGCGCCGGGCGAGCGCGATCCGCGAGCAGCTCGAAGAGGCCGAGCACGACGGCCGGCGCGAGCTGCCGGGCGAATGGCTCGGCGCGTTCGCGCTCGCGGTGAATGAGGAGAACGCGGCGGGAGGTCGGGTCGTGACCGCTCCCACGAACGGAGCGGCCGGCATTCTGCCCGCCGTCGCGATGTACTGGTGGCGCTTCCTCGCCGACTCGGGGCTCGGTGCCGAGAACGCGGTCACTCCGTACGGCGAGCTGGTCGGCAGCGCGCTGCTGGGCTTCGCCGGCCGCCGGCAGCTCGGGCCGGTCGTGCCCGATGACATCGATGAGGAGCTCATCGCCGACGCGAACCGGCGCCGCGGCATCCGTCGGTTCCTGCTCACCGCGACCGCGCTGGGGTCGCTCTTCAAGGCGAACGCATCCATCTCGGGTGCTGAGGGCGGCTGTCAGGCCGAGGTCGGATCGGCGTGCGCGATGGCCGCGGGCGGACTGACCGCGGTGATGGGCGGCACCAACCGGCAGATCGAGAACGCGGCCGAGATCGCGATGGAGCACCACCTCGGTCTCACGTGCGACCCGGTCGGCGGACTCGTGCAGATCCCGTGCATCGAGCGCAACGCGATCGCCGCCTCGACCGCGGTCACTGCGGCCCGGCTGGCCCTGCGCGGAGATGGCTCGCACTACGTCTCGCTGGATGCAGTGGTCGAGACGATGCGCCAGACCGGCATCGACATGAGCCACAAGTACAAGGAGACGAGCGAGGGCGGCCTCGCGGTCAACGTCATCGAATGCTGAGGGCTGCCGCGCGAGGGCTGTCTGCGCGCGGCGGCGGCGAGCATCAGTTCGAACGAGCGGCAGACGAACTCCGTGATGCCGATGCGCTGCCATCGTGCGTTGAACTTGGTGGCAGTAATGGTCGCCTGCTCATCGAGCTGGCGGCCGAGAGGGGCTTCGGCCCCGGCTCGAATCCCGGCGAGATCGTCGCTTAGCTGTGCGAGGACTACTACGTGGTGACGCACGGCAGGACCGTGACGTTCGGCGGGCGCGGCTGGAGCAGCGGGCTAGCTGGTTTCCTGCTGCTTGCGCAGCTTGGCGGTGAGGTCGCGAAGCTGCGCGAGCTCACCGTCGTCGAGGAGCGACATCCGGTGGGCGATCGTACGCCCGTGGTTCGAGGCGACCTTGCGGAACGCCGCCGCGCCCTCCGCGGTCACCCGCACGAGCGAACCCCGACCGTCTTCAGGGTCGGCGCATTTGGAGATCAGTCCTCGCGCCGCCATGCGGTCGACCAGGCGCGAAACGCTCGGCTGGCTGATGAGCATGTTGGCCGTCACATCTCGCAGGCGTGCGGTCATGCCGTCGCTGCGTGTGACGGTGAGCAGAACATCGTACTCGCTCTGCGTGAGGGTCGTGTCGTCGAAGTCGCAGCTGATCTCGTCGAACACCTCGTGCTGCGCACGGAACAGGCTCTCCCACGCGTCGATCGCGAGACGCCGGTCGGTCATAGGCACCACTGTAAACGAAGGGGAGGGATCTAGGCTGGCGAACATGGGTCCGAAGCTGCTGCGTGTGCTTTTCATCGCTCTGGTGGCCTTGGGGCTGCCCGTCGCGCTGCTCTCAGCGTGCTCGTTCAGCTCGTCCAGCAGCGATGGCACCGCCGCGGCCTCGACCGACGTGAACGACTTCTCGTTCGACAGCATGGACGTGCAGTACACGCTCGGCAGAGCTGACGACGGCACCAGCACGCTCCTGGTCGAAGAGACGTTCGTCGCGCGCTTTCCGGACTATGACCAGAATCGGGGCATGAGGCGCAGCATCCCCGATTCGTATCTCGGTGCACCCCTGAATCCCGAGCTCGTCTCGATCACCGACGGGCTGGGCAACCCGCGCGAGTCCGAGACCGGGTCGGAGGACGGCTACTTCACGATGACCTCGCGCGCCGACGACTACGTGCGCGGGGCGCAGACCTACGTCTTCACCTACACGCTGCACAACGTCGCGCGGTTCTTCGAAGACACCGGCGTCGACGAGTTCTACTGGGACGTCAACGGCACCGAGTGGCAGCAGGACTTCGGTCGGGTCTCGGTGCACCTCGTCGTCCCGGCCGACCTCGCCGACTCGCTCGTCGGTGCGCAGTCGTGTTATGTCGGCTACCAGGGGTCTGGCGACATGTGCGGGATCTTCGTGGATGCGGCGCCCGACGGCGGCGCGACGTTCGAGGCCGGCGCCTCGCCGGTGTACGCCTACCAGACCGTCACGATCGCGGTCGCGTTCGAGAAGGGCACGTTCGCACCGTTCGACTCGTCGTACCTCGCCTCGCCCTGGGGTTGGCTCAACGGCGTCGCCGGCCTGGGCGTTCTGGCCGCGCTGGTCTTCGGCATCGTGACACGTGCGCGCCACCTGCGCGATGAGCCGGGCCGACCGACGATCATCGCCGAGTACACGCCGCCGCCGGGCGTCGATGCCCTCGAGAGCGCCGTGCTGCTGGGCAAGACCACCAAGGCGATCCCTGCGGAGGTGCTGGAGCAGGCCGTCGTGGGCAGCATCCGGATCGTGGAGGGCGAGCGCAAGTTCTTCGGCGGGGTCAAGCTCAAGGCGCAGCTGATCGACCCGACGCGCGCGGATGGCGACGGCAAGCTGCTGCTTGCCGGTCTCTTCCCCCTACTCGATCCGGGCACGGAGTATGAGTTCGGCAACACCGACACCCGGTTCTCGGCGGCCGCGCAGAACATCCTCAAGCTGGCGAACGTGGAGCTCGCGCGGCGCGGTCTGCGGCGGGATGTGTCCGCGCGTGTTCGCGCGTGGCCGGTACTCGCGTCGATCGGCGCAGGCGCGCTGGTGTTCCTCACCGCGATGTTCGCCTTCGCCGCGTCGGTCGACCCGCTGATCCCGATCCTGCTGATCGTCGCCTCGGGCCTGGTGCTCTTCATCGTGATTGGCCTGGTCTCGCGCAAGCCGCTCACCGCCGCGGGAGCGGAGGTGCGCGATCATCTGGCCGGCCTCAAGGAGTTCATCGAGTGGGCCGAGGCCGACCGCATCCGAATGCTGCAGTCGCCGATGGGCGCCGAGCGGGTGCGGATCGACCCGAACGACCCCGCGCAGATGCTGAAGCTGTATGAAGTGCTGCTGCCCTATGCCGTGGTGTTCGGCCAGGAGAAGCAGTGGGCCGAGCACCTGGCGGTGCTCTACGGTCCGGACAATTCACCCGCCTGGTACGTGGGCTCGCACGGCTTCAATGCCGGTTCGTTCTCTTCGGGCATCAGCTCGCTGTCGGCCAGTTCTGCGTCCTCGTCCTCTACGTCGGGCGGCTCGAGCGGCGGCGGGTCGTCGGGCGGTGGAGGCGGAGGCGGTGGAGGCGGCGGGGTGTAGGCGGCGGGGTGTAGCCGTCCCGGCACAAGTCAGGGCCGGTCGGAGAGGCTCCCGACCGGCCCGTACTCGTCCCTTGCACCAAGAGTGTCCTGCAATCACATGCGGTCGTTGCCACAGCAAACAACTTCCGTGGTTGAACTCTATAACGACCAGATAACGGAAGGGAAGAGGC